>NZ_BAOL01000090.1 GCF_000350145.1 Ilumatobacter nonamiensis YM16-303
CCACGGCGACTCAACGATCCCCGCGAGCGGCGGGTACTCGCCCGAGATGCTGATGGCCGATGTCGACCATGCACTCGCCCATCTGACCGACGACGATCCGGACCGTTCGATCACCGTGTTGGGACGCGGCCTCGGCGCCTACGTCGCCCTCCAGATCGCCGGAGCGCGTGCGAGCCAGGTCCACGGCGCGATCCTCACGGACGGTCCCGGCCTGGCCGGTGGCCCCACGGGTCCGAGTTCGCAGAGCTTCTTCGCCCTCGACACCGACGGATCGGCACCCGACCCGTACGGGCTGGTGGAGCTCGGCCGTGATCTCCGCCCCGCCGACTACGCGATGTCGTACGTGTCGTTGGCGACCGCCGGATCACCGGCGGTCAATCCGATCACGGTCGCGAGCAGTTTCCGCCCGAAGTGGCTCGAAGCGGTCGCCGATGCCCCCGGCGTGGCCGTCGCCTCGATCGCCGAAGCACTCGACGCATACGGAAGCTGATCGCAATCGGTCAGGACGATCGTCGGGCCAGGTAGTCCCGTGCGGCCGATCGTGCCTCGGGATCGCTGAGTGCCGCTCCCAGCAGGTCGGCATCGGCCCAAGCGCCGGTCGTCGATGCGACGTTCTCGAGCGCCGCGTCGACCTGTCGCTTGGTGGCCCGAACGACGGACGGCGCCTTGCGTGCGAGGTCGGCCGCCAGCTCGTCGACCGTCGCCTCGAGGTCGGCGCGCGGCACCACACGGTTCACGAAACCGAGCGATCGCGCCTCCTCGGAGTCGAACGGACGGCACGTCAGCACCAGTTCGCGCACGATCGCCGGCGGGATCTCCCGGACCAGTCGCGGGATTCCGCCCCACGCGAGCGGGATGCCGAGATCGACCTCGGGGATCGAGAAGACGGTGTCATCGGCGGCGATGCGGAGATCACAGACGCCGGCGAGCACCACCCCACCGCCGACGCACGGCCCTTTGATCGCGGCGATCGTCAGCGCGCGCATCCGCTCCATCGCTTCGGCCATCCGGCGACCCAGATCAGCCTGCGCTCGACTGTCGGCGGTCGACGATGTGCCGTCGGCGAACTCGCGAAGGTCGAATCCCGAAGAGAACGCCCGCCCCGCACCGGTGACGATCACGACACTGGCATCGGTCGTGTCGAACCACTCGGCCGCACTCGCGATCTCGGCGAGCGGACGTGTTCCCAGCGGATTCAGCTTGTCGGGCTGATTCAAGGTGAGTCGACCGATGCGCCCGTCGACCGTGGCGTGCAGTGTGTCGAACCGCGCTGACTCAGCCATGTCCGCATCGTGTCACCTCGCGGTCGCGTCGATCGGGTCGGCGTCGTGCGGGTCTATCGTTCCTGATGTGACCTGGTCGTGGATTCTGCTCGCCGTGGTGGCGTTCGTGGCGATGGAGCCGATCACGGCCGCGACGCATCGATGGGTGATGCACGGTCTCGGCGAGTTCCTGCATCGCAGCCATCACCGGCGGACATCGGGAGGATGGGAAACCAACGACTGGTATCCCGTGATTTTCGCCGCGATCGTCAACCTCGCCCTGTTCGCCGGCTTCAACTGGGACGGGTTCGGATCGCTCGTCCCCGTCGCCGTCGGAGTGACGGCGTACGGCGCCGCGTACGCGCTCGTGCACGACGTCTACATCCACGGACGTCTCGGCTGGTTCCAGGGCCGCCGGAACGCCGTGCTCGATCACCTCGCCGCTGCCCACCGCATCCACCACCTCTACAGCGCCGCCCCGTACGGCATGCTGCTCCCGATCGTCCCCTCGGACCTCCGCACCCGCGCCGCAACCACCAGCCGCAACCCCCTCGTCAACACCTGAGCATGTGCGCTGGTGCCGGTCACCAACGCACACGCTCGGTCAGAACACGAACAGGCCGGCGGTGCCGGGACCGGTGTGGGCGCCAACGCTGGGGCCGATCCGGTACTGGACGAGTTCCGAGACCGAGGGGTGACCGTCGAACGCCGCCGTGAGCGCCTCGGACATCGGGCGGCTGGACTCGTCGGAGGTTCCGATCGCGATCCGGAGGCCGTCACCGCTCGGCGGCCACGCCAACGCGTCGCCGACCATCACGGCGATCGCCGCATCGAAGTCGACGACGGTGTCGAGCACGAAGAAGTCGGAACCCGTCATCGCCAGGACGGGGATCCCCGCCACCGCTTCTCGTTCGACGTCGATCCCGTCGACTCGGCCGGAGCGATCGAGCAACGCCGGGACGCCCACGACGAACGATGTGTGCAGTCCGTCGGCCTGCTGCTCGGCCACGGCAGCCGCTTGCTCGAGTCCGGCGCCGTCGTAGATCGCCTCCGCCGCGGCCCAGGCGCAGCAGGAGATCCCGAAGCTCGCTGTTCTCGTGTCGACGAGTCGCACCGGGACGTCCACCGACTCGGCCGCGATCCGCGCCGAGTTCAGCGTTCCACTCATCGTCTCGGCGATGTGGACGGACAGGATCTCGTCTGCGCCTCGTTCGACCAGCCGCGCGTACGCGTCGACGAACGCACCGGGCGACGGCTGACTCGTACCCACGTCGGGCGCAACACCCTCGGACCAGGCGGAGTAGAAGCGGTCGGCATCGAGGTCCACCCCCTCGAGGAACTCCACTCCGTCGACGATCACGGTGAGCGGCACCACCTCGATGTCGTAGCGCTCGACCAGCTCCGGCGGAACCTGGCTGTTCGAGTCGACGACCAGGCCGATCATTCGGCCCGTCCCGGCATCGGCTCGAGGGAACCGGGTGGCGGCGAATCACCCGCAGCGATGAAGCGTTCGGCGATGATCGCGCTCGACAGGAGCGCCCCGATCGGCAGCATCGCCGACGGCTTCGGTCCCCAGAGATTGCGCCAACCCTTCGCCCACCAGAGGAGTGCGCCGAGAATCCAGCAACCGCTCGACGCCATCGTCGCCGCGAACGCCCGCTGCTTCCACGCCGGCACCGCCGCCGTCACCGCGGCGACGCCGACATCGATCAAGAAGTACGCGGGGAACGTCGCGAGACATTGCCCGGCACTCGTCGCCACACCCTTGCCGCCCCGAAAACTGCGCGTGACGGGATAGCAGTGACCGGCAACTGCAGCGGTTCCGGCCAGGTGTGCACCGGTCGGTCCCCCGAACACGCCACCCACCGCACACGCGGCCACTCCCTTGCCGATGTCACCCGCCATCACCACGAGCCCGGCCTTCGTCCCGAGCATCTTCATCGCGTTGGCGGCTCCCGGGTTGCCGCTCCCCTCACCACGCAGGTCTGCCGCCCCCATCTTCTTCACGACGAGATCGGCCGTGGAGACCGTGCCGAGAAGGTAGGCGGCGGTCAGACCGATGCCCAGTCGGTTGAACCTGCCTCGTCGACCGCGCCATCGCATGTGTGGGACAGTAGACGTGCGATCGAAACGGACGCGGAACTGTCGACGACGACGAATCCGCGCGTGGAACGGTCGGGGGGCGCTGTTAGATTCATGTCGCTCTCAACGAGAAGAGGTCCACGCCTCGAATAGGCCCCCATCGTCTAGTGGCCTAGGACACCACCCTTTCAAGGTGGCGGCACGGGTTCGAATCCCGT
>NZ_BAOL01000089.1 GCF_000350145.1 Ilumatobacter nonamiensis YM16-303
GAGGTCAGGAGTTCAATTCTCCTTAGCTCCACGTTTCCGAAACCCCAGCGGTCGGCCGGTCCGGTCGACCGCTGGGGTTTCGCCGTTTTCGTGTTGGGCGGCGGGTCACCGAGTGACTCAGCGGCCGGTGCCGAGCGACAGTGCTTCATCAGCGGCACGGAATCGAAGGTTCAATCGGAGCGTGCCGAGCATGATGCCCGGCTGATGCATCCAGTCGTTGCCGTCTCCGTACTCGATCGATTCGAGACGGTCGAGGAGCGCACCCCAGGCGACCTGCTGCTCGAGCCGTGAGAGCGTCGCCCCCGGGCACACTCGAGGTCCGGTGGAGAACGTTAGATGCCGTGCGATCGACTCTCGGTCGAGGTCGAGGTCGAACGGGCAGTCGAACTCGTCCGGATCGACGTTCGCCGCACCGAAGCGCATGTGGAGCAGTGAACCGGCGGGCACCAGCACCTCGTGGAACAGCTCGTCCTCGGTGGTCATCCGCGTGGACAGCCCGTGGGTGGGTGCCCGCATCCGCAGCGCCTCCTCGACGAAGGAGCGGAGTCTGCTCCGGTCGGTCCGCAGCGTGGCGAACGTGCCCGGTGTCTCGCAGAGCAATTGGGCCTGCTCTTCGAGCGCGTACTGCGTGGTCTCGAGGCCGCCGATGATCATCGCGTGGACGATGCCGGCGATCTCGATGTCGGTGAGCGTGCGGTCGAGCGCTCGGTAGTGAACATCGCAGAGGAAGCTCACCATGTCGTCCTGCGGATCGGCGCGCTTCGCCGCGACGTGGTCGTAGATGTAGTCCTGGAAACCCTCGAGACGCCGGTTCATGTCGGCGGCCTGCTCGCGGGTCAGGTCGTGCTTCAAGCCCGTCCCGTGGACGAACGGTGTGACGGTCGCATCGCCCCACGCTGCGAGCTGTGGGATGTCGTCCTGAGGGAATCCGAGGATGCTCGCCATGATGCGTTGGGGGAGCGGACGGGCGAACCGGCCGATGAATTCCACCTCGTCGTCACCGATCCACTCGTCGATCAGATCGTTCGCGTGGGCGGTGATCATCTCACGGTGGCGCAGGGCTCCCGTGCCCACCCACGGATCGGTGAGCTCGCGACGGTGGTGGAAATACAGCTCCTGAGTCGGGCGGAGCGACACCATCGACGCCTGCATCAGGTTGTGGTGCTGGGCGTAGGCGTCCTCGGGCGACAGGCCCTTCTCGACGAGCTGTCCGACGCGCATCGTCGTCACGCTGCGGAACCGTTTCGGGTCCTTGACCACGCGGCTGATGTCGTGATGCTTGGTGAGTACGAAGGCATCGGAGCCGGGGGAGAGGCCGCCACCCTCGATCCGCAGCACCGGCTCGTCTCGATGGAGGATCTCGTAGGCCTCGTACCAGTGCTCCTGCGCCCCTTCGCCGAACAGGTCCACGTCCTCGAGTGCCGCCGGGCACGCCATCGGACTCAGGTCGTGATTGACATGCTTGGGATACGGCGCCATGTGCAGAACTCCCCGGGTCTCGGAATCGACGATCGGCTCCGTCAGTCTCTTCAAACGGCCGAGGCGTGGACGAGTCGTAGCGGGTCGCCGGGCCCCTCCCGGATCAGCAGGCGAACGACTCCGCCCCGAACGACACGACCGTCCCGTCGACTCCGAGGTAGTGCCCCGAGTTCTCGACCGTCGCAGGATCGGCGGACACGACCACGACCTGAGCGCCGGATTCGAAGCGTTCGTCGCCCGCGGCCGATGCTCGCGCAGCGAACGGCGGCGGAATCGTCGTCACGTCGTCGCCGATGTGAATGCCCTGGTCGGTCATGAGGTCGAGCGGGGGACCCGGAGCGCCCTGATCGAGGTCGGGCACCGAGAAGAGCACGGCGCGCCGATCGCCGACGTTCCAGAAGTGCAGGTAGGTCGCATCTCCGGTTCCCCAGAAGCCGAACGAGAGATCTCCCCACCACAGCTCCCGGTATTCGGTCAGCTCCGGGCACGGGCGGACGTCCGTGTTCACGTCGACCCAACCGGTGTCGAGGTCCGCCTCGCCGAGTTCGGGAGTGATCGCCTCGATCACCTCGTCGGGGCCGACCCCGCGTCCTGTCGCGAGACCTTGGATCGATCCCGATTCCATCGTGATCTCCACATTCGCGTCGTCGGAGGACGAGTCGCCGACCAGTTGGACCACGAGCAGGGCGGCGATCAACACGATCAACGCTGCCGCGATCAGAATGACGGCTCGACGCAGACGAAGGCGGTCCATCGCGCTCAGCGTAGTGGCACGACCGGCCTGCGTGATGCCAGATCGGCCGTGTCGTTCCGATCCGGACCGCCGTCAGCCCGCCGCTCCGGACAGGAGCTCGCGGTCGAGCGCCGAGCCGTCACGCTCGCGCAGTGCGGCATTGACGCGTTGGCGTTCGAGGATCTGTTCGAGCGTCTGGGTGGCCTGCTCGATCGGGTGATCCGCAAAGAATCGGCGGGCATCATCGACAGCTTCTGCGGTGTTCAGCAGCTTCACCGAGTCGACCATCCGGACGATCGTGTTCCCAGGAAAGCGGGCGTTGGCCTCGTCCCAATGCTCCTGAACGAACTGCCAGGACGACGCGCCCTGGCCACGGTTGCCGATGGCCGCACGCAGGAGGAACGGTGCGTTCTGGGTCTTGACCGAGTCGCTCATCGCGAGTTCGCAGGTGCGCGCGGCGAGTTGCTCGTCGTCGTACTCAGCGAGCGCGAACAGGAGCCGGAGTTGTTCCTGTGGCGTCGACGCGCTGGACACCCCGTCGAGCATTCGGTCATAGTCCGCGGCGTCACCCGAGGCAGCGACGACCGCGGTGGCAGCCGAGAGGAGCTCCGCGTCCACGGACGCGCCGTCGAGCGAGCGAGTGAACAGGTCGCGACACGTGGCGATGATCTCGTCGTCGCGGCCGAGTGAACCGGCGGTGCGTGTGAGCAGCCCGCGCAGCTTGCGGGTGAGGTCGCTCTCGCCGGCAACGGGATCGCCGAGGTCGGACAGAGCGGGCCTGACGAGCGTTCGGACGCGGCCGCGCAGCGCGTCGAGAGCGTCTCCCTCGACGAGGCGGGACACGCCCCCCAGCGCAACCACCACCGCCTGCCACACGCCGTACTCGCGCTCGTCAGCGAACACGTCGAGCAGGTCGAGCAGGTCGACCGCCGACATGCGCCCGGCGAGGGTTGCCGCCCACGCATCGTCGACCAGGCAGTACCGCTCCAGCGTGGTGAGTCCGGCCAGCGCCTCGGGGTCGGCCAGCCGCGCCCGCAGTTCGGGCCCGTAGGCGACACGGAAGAACCCATGGCCACCGGCGTTCACGATGATCGCGTCGGTGTCCGAGACCGGGGCGGTCGTGACGGACCGCTCGGGCTCGAGGAGCAGCGTCGTGGTCTCGGCGCCGGAGCGAACGTGCACGGGGATCATCCAGCCGTTCCCCCCGTCGGCGCTGTCTCCACCAGCGAACTCGAAACGCTCCTGGCGCAGTTCGACGACGGCCTCGCCGTCGACGGTCGCGATCTCCGCGGTGACGAGCGGGTAGCCCGGCTGCCAGATCCACGAATCCATCATCTGACGGACCGGCTCGCCCGAGGTCGCCTCGATCGCATCCCAGAGATCGTTCGTCTCCGTGTTCGCGTGAGCGTGGGTCCGCAGGTAGTGCGACACACCTTCCCGGAATCGTTCCGCGCCGAGGTACTGCTCGAGCATCCGGAGCAGTGCGCCACCCTTCTGGTACGTGAGCACGTCGAACATGCCGTCGGCTTCGGCGGGGGAGCGGACCTCGAACTCGACGGGTCGAGTGCTCGCGAGCGAGTCGACCTCGAACGCCATGCTGCGCTCCAGTCCGAAGCTCGTCCAGCGCTCCCACTCGGGTGCGAACGCGTCGCACGCGGCGATCTCCATGAAGGTCGCGAAGGCCTCGTTCAACCAGATGCCGTTCCACCACCGCATGGTGACGAGGTCGCCGAACCACATGTGGGCCAGCTCGTGGGCGACGACGTCGGCGACGTTCTGGCGTTCGCTCTGCGTCGAGGTGTCGGGGTCGACGAGCAGCAGACTCTCGCGGAAGGTGATGCAGCCGAGGTTCTCCATGGCCCCGGCAGCGAAGTCGGGGAGGGCGATGAGGTCGACCTTGTCGGACGGGTACGGGATCCCGTAGTACTCCTGGAACCAGCGCAGACTGAACGTGCCGACGTCGAGACCGAATCCGGTGAGTGCCGACTTCCCCGGTACGTGCACCACGCGGAGCGGGATCCCGTCGACGTCGACCGGCTCGGTCATCTCGAGTCGACCGACGACGAACGCGACGAGATACGGGCTCATCACCATCGTGTCGGCGAAGCGGATGACGGTCCGCCCCTCGGTGGAGGAGCGCTCGATCTCCGAGCCGTTCGAAATCGCGGTGAGACCGTCATCGATGTCGAGTGTGATCCCGAACACCGCTTTGAACGCCGGCTCGTCCCAGCAGGGAAAGGCGCGACGGCAGTCGGTCGCCTGCATCTGTGTGGTCGCGATGACCTGCTCGACCCCGTCGTCGTCGGTGTAGGTGCTGCGGTAGAAGCCGCGCAGTTTGTCGTTCAGGATTCCCGTGAATTCGATCTCCAGTTCCGCCGCTCCCGTCAGCTCGTCGCGGGTCGTGACGGTCATCCGCTCGGTCGTCGCATCCAACTCCCAGGTCGCATCGGCACCGTTGACGCTGACCGAGTCGATCCCGAGTTCGATCGCGTTGAGCACGACGGTGGAGGTCGGACGCTGCACATCGAGCGCGATGCGGACATGGCCGGAGAAGGACGCGTCATCGAGGGACGGTCGGATCCTGACGTCGTAGCGGCTCGGGAGCACGGTGCTCGGAAGGCGGTGCGGGTCGGGGGTGGAATCGCCTGGGCCCGTGTCGGTGAGATCGGATGTCGCTGCGTCGGGAGTCGCCATGTCCCGGAGAGTACCGGGGGTATCGTTTCCCGTCGTGTCCGATTCCAGGTTCAGTTCGCCGTCGTCCGATCGACCGACATTCGACGTCGTCGGCATCGGAAACGCGCTCGTCGACGTCATCGCCCACGCGTCCGACGACTTCCTGGTGGGACACGACCTGGTGAAGGGCGCGATGACGCTGATCGAGACCGAGCGGGCCGTCGAGTTGTACGGCGCCTTGTCGGGTGCGGTCGAGATGAGTGGCGGGTCGGCGGCGAACACGATGTGCGGCATCGCGAGCTTCCGCGGGAAGGCGGCGTACATCGGCAAGGTCGACGATGACGACCTCGGTCAGGTGTTCGGACACGACATGCGCGCCGTCGGCGTCGCGTTCCCCGGGGAACTGTCGAAGCAATCGGTGCCGACGGGACGCTGCGTGATCGTCGTGACACCCGATGCCGAGCGAACGATGAACACGTTCCTCGGTGTGTCGTCGACGCTCGGTGTCGATGACCTGGACGAGAGCGTGATCGCCGCCGGTCAGGTGCTCTACATGGAGGGGTACCTGTTCGACCGTGATCCAGCGAAGGCCGCGTTCCGTCGTGCGGCCGATGTGGCGCACACGCACGGCCGAACGGTGTCGCTGACGTTGTCCGATTCCTTCTGCGTCGATCGCCATCGCGAGGACTTCCGCGGACTCGTTGCGGACAGCGTCGACCTGTTGTTCGGGAACGAGGACGAACTGCTCTCGCTCTACGAGCTCACCGACTTCGACGAGGCCGTCGCGGCCCTGCGTGCCGAGTGCTCGACCGGTGTGATCACGCGCGGAGCCGCCGGTTGCGTGGTCGTCACTCGCGATGAACTCATCGAGGTGCCGGCGGTTCCCGTCGACCGGGTCGTCGACACCACCGGAGCCGGTGACCTGTTCGCAGCCGGATTTCTCCACGGATACACGACCGGTGCCGACCTCGCGGAGTGCGGTCGGCTCGGGTCGATCGCCGCGGCCGAGGTGATCAGCCACGTCGGTCCACGTCCGCTGGTGGAGTTGCATACGCTGCGGGACGATGACTGAGACACTGCAGATCGCCGAGGCGTGGCTCGCGGCCGAGCCCGACGACGACCTGCGCACGGAGCTGTCGGCGTTGATCGACGCGGCCCGTTCGGGCGACGACGCGGCGAGCGCCGATCTCGCCGCCCGGTTCGCCGGCCGGTTGCAGTTCGGAACCGCCGGCCTGCGTGCCGCGGTCGGAGCCGGGTCGATGCGGATGAACCGGCTCGTCGTGCGCCAGGCAGCCGCCGGACTCGGTCGGTGGCTGTTGGCCGAAGAAGCGGCAGGAAGGATCGAGGGCGTCGCCGATCGTGGAGTCGTGATCGCCCACGACGCGCGTCGCAAGAGCGACGCTTTCGCGCTCGACACGGCGCGGGTGCTGGCCGCACAGGGGATCCGCTCGATGCTGCATCCCGGGGTGCAGCCGACGCCGGTGCTCGCCTGGTCGATCACCGGGCTCGGGGCTGCCGCGGGCGTGGTGGTCACGGCTTCGCACAATCCGCCGGCCGACAACGGCTACAAGGTGTTTCTCGAGACCGGATCGCAGATCGTGAGCCCCGTCGACCAACAGATCTCCGACGCGATCGAACAGGTCGACCCGCTCGACGTTCCGATCGGCCGCGAGGACGATCACCTGATTCGCCGCCTCGACACGTCGTGGCAGGAGGCGTACGTCGCCGCGGTGCCGACGGTTCGGTTGCGCCCCGAGGTGAGCGGGGTTCCGGTCGCCTACACGGCGATGCACGGTGTCGGCGCCGAGACCATCGAGATGGCGTTCACCGCTGCCGGGTTCGACCGGCCGATTCCTGTCGTCGAGCAGCACCAGCCGGATGGAACCTTTCCGACCGTCGCATTCCCGAATCCGGAGGAACCGGGCGCGATGGATCTGTTGCTGCGGACGGCGCAGGAGTCAGGCGCCGCGATCGCCTTGGCGAACGACCCGGACGCCGACCGGCTCGGCGCGGCGATCCCGCAGGCCGACGGTTCGTGGCGCAAGCTGTCGGGCGACGAAATCGGCTGGCTGTTCGCTGACCACATTTTGAGCCACACGTCTGGGGACGACCGACTGGTCGTCACGACCCTGGTGTCGTCGTCGTTGCTCGCTGAGATGGCGGCCGCGCACGGAGTCCACGCCGAGGAGACCTTCACGGGTTTCAAGTGGATCGGCCGGATCGCCACGGAACGTGCTGCCGAGGGACAACGTTTCGTGTTCGGGTACGAGCAAGCGCTCGGCTATCTCGTCGCGCCGCGACCGCTCGACAAGGACGGCATCTCGGCGGCGGTGATGATGGCCGAGATCGCGGCGTGCGCAGCTGCCGACGGCGTCAGCCTGCAGGATCGCCTGGATGCGATCGCCGACCGGTTCGGCCGCCACGTGACCGCTGAGCTGTCGGTGCGGATTCCGCCGGCGGTCGGCGCCGAGTGGGTCGACGCGATCGTGGCAGCCCCGCCGTCCGAGATCGGCGGCGTCACCGTCGACGCGGTGTCGGCCTTCCCCGAGGCCAACCTCGCTCGCATCGTCTTGGACAACGGCGCTCGGCTCCAGGTCCGCCCGAGCGGCACCGAGCCCAAGGTCAAGCTCTACGGCGAAGCCGTCGACATGGACGACCAGGTCCTCGCCGACCTCCTCACCGCCCTCGCCGCCACCGCCCCCGCCTGAGGGGTCCGCCACGCGGCCGGCCAGGACTCGGCCCGACACCCGGTTCTCGTGATCTTCTCCGGCGCTCCGTGCGCGA
>NZ_BAOL01000088.1 GCF_000350145.1 Ilumatobacter nonamiensis YM16-303
CGTTCTCGTGAACAGTTCGCGCACGGAGCACTGGAACTGATCACGAGAACGCTGATCGGCGCGCGGGTCGCTGGGGGTGGGGGCGTGACCGTACTGTCGGGTGATGGCGACGTTGCTGGCACACATCACGGTGAAACCGGGTTGCGAGGATGCGTTCGAACAGATCGCCCGCACGCTGTACGAGCGGACGCACGCGGACGAAACCGACGTGCGTCGCTACGAGTACTGGCGCGGCGCCGACCCGCAGACGTACTACACGCTGCTGTCGTTCGACGACCACCGGGCCTTCATCGTGCACCAGGTCAGCGACCACCACGAGGAGGCGTCGCCCGCCATCGGTCAGGTCGTCGAGAACATCCATCTCGAATGGGTCGACCCGATTGTCGGCGCCAGCCCGCTCGTGCCGACCGACATGCAGCCGGCACCCGAGGGGGCATCGGACCTCGCGGTGACCTACACCGACCGCTACGCGGCTTCGGTCGCCGACTGGTGGCTCGCCCAGCGCTGACGCACCGGCGGCCGGGATCGACACCTCCGACAGACGGCGGCCGCGGAGCTGCGACGAACGCGGATCGCTCCGCTCATCACCCCCGAGTTCGCGACTCTCTTCTTCGGGAAACTCTGTCACACCCCGAACGTATGTTTGGGGGTATGGAAGTCGAGGAGGTGCTCGGGTGTGTCCGGCGGGTGGCCGGAGTTTGCGCCGATGCCGACGCGGTGCTGACCGAGTTGGAGGCTTCGTTGGCGAATGTGCGCTCGGTTCGGGCATTCTGCGATGCGGCCGAGGCCGAGATCGCTCGACGGATCGCGGAGGTCTCGTCGTTCCCCGAGGCGATGATCGCGGAGTCGTCGCGAGGGTCACTGGGCGTCGAGGACGATGGATCGGAGCCGGACGCTCGACGCGGTCCCGGGGTTGGCCGATGCGCTCGATGATGCGACGGTCACCGCAGGTCACGTCGACGTGGTGACGCGCATGGCGAAGGGATTGCAGCCGGTGCAGCGTCGGGAACTGTTCGATCGGGTCGAGGAACTGGTGCCGTCGGCGGCGTCGTCGACGGTCGAGCAGTTCGATCGTCGGATCCGATCCGCCGTGCGCGACATCCAACGCGACGGCGGTGCGGAGCGGCTCGAGCGGCAGCGGCGAGCGACGTCGATGTCGACCTGGACCGACGACGACGGGATGTGGAACGTTCGGGGTCGATTCGATCCGGTGACGGCGTTGTCGGTGTCGGCTGCGCTCGATCGCGCCGTCGAGGCACTCTTCGCCGAGACGGTGCCCGAGACGTGTCCGTCCGATCCACCCGAGAAGCAGAAGCATCTGCGGGCGCTCGCATTCGCACGGATCGCGTGCGGTGACGTGTCGGGCCGTCGTGTCGGGCGCCCCGAGTTCGTGGCGGTCATCGACATCGGTGGCAGCTCACCGGCACCGGCGGACCCGAGTGCGCGGCAAGGTCCCGCAGGGCGGTGTTCGCCGGGAGCGAACGTCACCTGGCCCCTCCCGATCGAGGTGCCCCACGAGGTGCTGGGCGAGATGGTCGTCGACGCCGATGTGCACACGGTCGTGGTCCGCGACGGGGTCGTCCTGCACGCTCCGGGCAGCCTGAACCTCGGTCGTGCGACTCGTCTCGCCAGTCGGGGACAGCGCCGGGCATTGCGGGCGCTGTATCCGGAGTGTGCGATCCCGGGATGTGGGGTCGGATTCGATCGATGCAAGCTGCACCACCTCGTGTGGTGGCGTCACGGCGGTCGGACCGATCTCGACAACCTGTTGCCCGTCTGCTCCGAGCACCACCACCGAATCCACGACGCCGGATGGGTGGTCACGATGGGACCACGACGAGAACTCACCGTCCGGTTCCCCGACGGCACCAGCCGTGCCACCGGCCCACCATCGATCCGAGCCGGCTGATGCCGTATCGCAGTCGAGATTTCGAGGAGACGTCGAGCGTTGTTGCTTCTGGCTGCCCGAAGTCGAGAACTGAGGGTCGGCGCCGAGGTCGGAGGTGTGAGGCAGCCGTGTGGAAATCGGCCTACGTGTCGGGTTCGCGGCTCCAGAGGACGTCGAAGTCGCGGGCGATGTCGAGCACTTGGTAGGCCCGCCCCATGCCGACGCAGAAGCCGACGAGGGTGGTCAGGTCGAGGATCTCGACGTCGGAGAAGACGGCGTGGAGCCTCTCCCACATCGCGTCGTCGATCGCCGTGTGGTCGATCGCGAACTGCTCCGCGAACGCCGCTGCGACCTTCTCGCGTTCGGTGAACTCGGCGTGGTTCCGGAAGTCCTCGACCGCCGCGTAGAGCTCGTCACTCATTCCTTGCTGCATCGCCGATGCAGCCCGTGTGTTCAGTCAAACGTGGCACTCGTTGAGCTGAGCGACGCGCATCCGCGCGACCTCACGCTCGCGGACCGAGAGGCTCGTCTTCGCGTAGACGGCGTCGCCCATCGCCCCCATCGCCGCACCGAGGTGGGGTGCGAGCTGCCACATCCGCTTGGCCTCCATGCCCTCGCCATCGGGGATGTCGATCTTGGCCATCAGGACTCCTTCGGATCGTGACGGTCGGTCGGGCGTTCCCTCATGCGACGGCCTCGGTCGCCTTCGCCACCGCGACCGGGATCGCGCTCGACACGACCATGCCGGTCACCGGGTCGTGCCCGACGTCGGTCGAGACCAGTCGGCACGTGGGAGAACCGATCTCCCGGACCTTCTCGTCGGACACCGATCGGCCGCCCCACGAGTGGGCCATCGAGATCACACCGCGCTTGACGTCGTCAGCGGGTTCGACCACGCCGAGCAGCGTTGCCTTCGGTGAGCTGATCTCGATCACCTCGCCTGCCTCGAGCCCGAGCGCTTCCACGTCCGTCGGGTTCATGTACGCCGGGTTCGTCGTGCCCTTCCGGGCGAGGCCGGGGAGTTCGGTGCCGGTCGAGTTGAGGACGTGCTTGAGTCGACGGCTGACGAGGCGGAACGGGTAGGCCGACACATCGGTTCCGGCGAACGTGTCGGCGGTCTCGCCGAGCACCTCGGCCAACTCGGCCATCAGATCGTCGGGAGCCGGCGTGAGCTTCGCGGAGGCACCTTCCTCGGCGGGTTGGACGACCAGCTTCTTGTCGAGATGCACGGTGCGCCGGTTCGCACGCACCTCGTCGAGCGGCATCCGCGAGCCGTGGTAGGTGCGGTCGATGATCTCGTCGGTGTCGGGGCGCACGGTCATGTCGGGTGAGCCACCCGGGAGAGGGAGCGTGCTGCCGAGCCGTGACGCCAACTCCCAGAACACCTCCCATTCGTTGAGCACGTCGCCGTCGCGTTCGACGACCGGTTCGGTGTAGTTGGTGTACGGCGCACGGAACCAGCGGTCCATCAGGTGTGGCACGTCGGCGCGTTCGAGCGGGAGTGTCGGCGCGATCACGTAGTCGGCCATCTCGGCGGTCGGCGTCATCCGATAGTCGATCACCACGAGCAGCTCCAGGTCCTCCATCGCCTTCATCGTCAGTTCGTGATCGGGGAATGCCACGACCGGGTTGCCACCGCTCACGATCAACGCCCGGATCCGGCCGTCGCCCGGCGTGAGGATCTCCTCGGCGAGCGTCGCCGCCGGCATCTCGCCGCGGTAGCCGCGGAGATTGCGGATGCGTGCTTCGGGTCCATTGGCGGGGTTGCGTGGCGCGGTTGCCTGCGCCCGGTGAGGCATCTCGGGGTAGAGCAGCAGGCCGTTCTCCATCAGATCGCCCTCACGGTTGACGCGTCCGAGGATCGTGTTGAGCACGGTCACCATGTGTTCGGTGAGGCTGGAATGGGCGGCCATGTTCGGCCCGGTTCCCGTGCCCGCCGTACCACGTGGTCCGGCAGCGAACATCCGGGCGGCTGCGACGATGTCGTCCGGATCGAGTTGGGTGCGTTCGGCCACCAGGTCGAGCGTGAAGCCGTCGACGGCGGCTTCGAGTTCGCCCATCTGGTCCATCCAGCGCTCGCAGAACTCGTGGTCCTGCAGTCCTTCCTCGAGCACGATGCGGATCATCCCGGCGAGCAGCGTGGTGTCCTGACCGGGGCGGATCTGGAGGTGGATGTCGGCGAAGCTCGCGAGTTCGGTCCGTCGTGGATCGATCACGATCAACTTCATCCCTTCGGCCTTGCGGCGACGCATCACCGTGAACGGGTTGGTGCCCTGCAGGCCGCCGATCGGCGCGTACGACGAGACCATCGAGTTGTAGCCGATCGCCATGTGGACGTCGGAGTCGGTGAACGAGTGGTAGCCGGCTTCCCAACCGCCCATCCGCAACATCGCCAGGCCTTTGGCCGGCTGATCGATGGTGACCGACGTGTAGAACGAAACCGAGTCGAGCCCCTGGTGGAACGCGCGGGCGGCACCGACCGCCACCGAGTTCTGGTAGCCACCCGTGCCGGTGTACGACGCGACCGCACGCGGCCCGTGGGTGTCGATGATCTCGCGCAGTTTCGCGGCGATGTCGTCCATCGCATCGCCACTCGAAGTCTCCTCGAACGTGCCGTCGGGGCGCCGGCGGAGCGATGTGCGGATCCGCTTCGGGTCGGCCATCTGGTCGGGGATCTGACGGCCCTTGATGCAGGTGTATCCCTCGAAGAGCGGGTCGTCCATCACGCCACGGACCGCGAGCACACGGTTGTCCTGGACGTCGACTTCCATCGGGCACGCCGCGTGGCAGACCCGACAGAACGTGGTCCTGGTCTCGATCTCCGTCTCGGTGTCGGCTTGCATCTGCGGCTCCCTCGAACGTCCGGTGACTTTCCGTACGTCCATAAAGTAACTCGTGGGCTAGGTTCGCCACGCAGCGGACCGGAACACGGTTCGCGCAGGCAGAACAGGGGAACGTAGATGCAGGTCAGGCCCAATCGGCAACACCCCCGCCACGCTGTGGCGGAGCACGCTCGATGAGCCGTCCGTTCCGTTTCGGCGTGCAGAGCTACGCCGCCGAGAGTCCGCAGGACTGGCGTGACCAGGCCCGTCGCGCGGAGGCGCTCGGCTTCTCCACGTTCAGCGTCGCCGACCACGTGATCGGCCCGGGGCCTGCGCTCGCGGCGACCAATCACCCGGTTCAGAACGTCGCCGCGATGCCGGCGATGGCCGTGGCGATCGAAGCGACCGACACGATCAGCGTCGGGTCGCGAGTCTTCTGCACCGACTACCGCCAACCGGTGGTGTTCGCGAAGGAACTCGCCACGCTCGACTTCTTCTCCGACGGCCGTCTCGAGCTCGGCCTCGGGTGTGGATGGCTGCAGGGCGAGTACGAGGCGATGGGCGTCCGGTGGGACCGCGCCGGCGTGCGGATCGACCGGTTCGAGGAAACCATCGACGTGATCCGCCAGAGCTTCGGCGATGGCCCGGTCGAGATCAACGGCGACCACGTGAACGCCTCGGGCTTCGAGGGTCTGCCGAAACCGCCGAAGGGGATGCCGCCGATCATGATCGGTGGGGGAGCGAAACGGATTCTCGGGATCGCCGGCCGCGAGGCCGACATCGTCAGTCTGAACTTCGACAACAGCTCCGGCAAGATCGGCCCGGACGGCGTGGGCAGCAGCACCGCCGAGCTGACCGCTCGGAAGATCGACTGGATCCGCGCCGGCGCCGAGCACCGCACCGACGGGCGGGGCTTCGACGACCTCGAGATCGAGATCGGGGCGTACTTCACCGTCGTCACCGACCAGCGCGACGCGACCCTCGGCCAGATGGCGCCCATGTTCGCGCTCGAACCCGAGCAGCTCGCCGAGCACCCGCACGCGCTGATCGGCTCGGTCGACACGATCTGCGATCAGATCGTCGAACGTCGCGAGACCTACGGCATCTCCTACATCACCTTCGGCGCGTCGAACGCCGAGGCGACCGCTCCGATCGTCGAACGTCTTGCCGGTACCTGACCCGGCGGTGCCCCTCTCTCCACCATCAACGCATCACGAAACGAAAGCACACGAGCATTCATGAAAGTCGGCATCAACCTTCCCTCCCAGTTCCCGTGGGACAGCACCGCGCAGATGCTCGAGGTGTACGAGCAGGTCGGGTTCGACTCCTACTGGTCGCCCGATCACATGCTCGGCGTGTTCCACCCCGACCTGTGGAGCGAGACGCCACTCTCCGCGCTCGCCGCCGATCCGGACGCCTTCTACGACCCGTTCTGCTACGGCGCCGTCGTCGGGACGATGACCGACCGTCCGTTCGGGATCTCGGTCACCGACGCCACACGTCGGGGCGCCGCCGATCTCGCACGCACCGCCCTGACGTTGAACGATCTCAACCAGGGTGGCTTCATCCTCGGGATCGGTTCGGGCGAGGCGGAGAGCCTGCTGCCGTTCGGCTATCCGTTCGACACACCGGTCGGAATTCTCGAAGACGTACTGCGCGACCTTCGCTCGCTGCTCGACACGGGGAAGATGGCCGACGGTGGTGTCGGCCGGATGGGTCTGCCACTGCACGCCGAGGGCCGCGGTAGTCCGCCCGTGTGGGTCGCCGGTCACGGACCGCGGATGTTGCGACTGACCGGGCAGTACGGCGACGGCTGGATCCCGGCATGGTGGATGAAGCCCGAGGAGTACGGGGAGAAGGCAAAGGTCGTCGCCGAGCACGCGCAAGCTGCGGGCCGGCCGGCACCGGTGAACTCCCTGCTGCCGTTCGTGCTCTTCTCCGAGAGCCAGGACGCGGCCGCCGAGATGTTCGAACGCGAACCGCTCGGCAAGCTCTTCGGGCTGTTCGCGATGGGTCACATCTGGGAGTCCCATGGCCTCCAGCATCCGCTCGGCAACGATTCGAAGGGCTTCGTCGATGTCATCATCCACGACCTCGACGCTGACGACCTGCGCGACTTGGCCGACACGATTCCGTTCGACATGGTGAAAGAGGTTCTGTTCATCGGCAACACGGACGAACTCGCCACCCAGTTCGAGGGCTACGCCCGCAACGGTCTGGAACACATCGTGCTCGCCAACATCACCGGCGTCGTCGGTGGGATGGACGAGATCATGGCCCGCGGCATGGAGCTCCCGATGCTGAAGAACGTGCTCTCCGAGCTCTGACCGACACCGACCCGACACCCGATTCTCTTTCCGAGGAGACACCGATGACCGACCTGAAGACCTTCAACCCATTCGACCCTGCCGCGCTGCAGTGTCCGTTCCCGCACTACGCGCAGATGCGTGAGGAGCAGCCCGTTCTGCACCTCGAGTCGATGAACATGTACCTGGTGACGCGCCACGACCTGGTGCTGAAGGTCATCCGCGATGTCGAGACGTACTCGTCGGAGTTCGGCGTGTCGAACGGCGGCGGGATGGGTGGCGAGGGGCGCGAGCGGATGGCCGACGTCGTCGCCGAGGGCTACCCGCGGGTGTCCACGATGCTCACCGCCGACATGCCCGAGCACACCCGCTACCGGCGTCTGGTGTCGAAGGCGTTCACACCGAAGGTGATCGCCGAGCTCGAACCGGTGATCCGCTCGATCACGACCCGACTCCTCGACGCGATCTTCGCCGAGGGGAACGACGGAGGTGCCGGGGACCGGTCCGGTCGGCGGCGGATCGAGTTCGTCGAGCAGTTCGGCGTGCCCCTCCCCGTCGAGGTGATCGCGCACGCGCTCAACGTTCCCGACGAGCGCCTGGCCGACTTCAAGCGCTGGTCGGACGACTCGATCGCGGGCATCGGGACGAACATCTCGATCGACGATCGGATCGAAGCCGAGCGCGGCGTGAACGAGTTCCAGCACTACTTCGCCGAGCAGCTCGAGCAACGAAAGACCGCTCCGCAGGACGACCTCCTGACGAACCTCCTGAACGCGCGCGTCGACGATGACGATCCGGACGTCACCGACAAGCGACCGCTCGACATGCCCGAGATGCTCAGCATCGTCCAGCAGTTGCTCGTCGCCGGGAACGAGACGACCACCAAGCTCCTGACCGAGACCGTTCGGCTGCTCGCCGAGAATCCTGACGAGTGGACGGCGCTCCAGAACGACCCGGGACGCGCACCTGCCGTCGTGGAGGAGGCGTTGCGGATGTCGACCCCGACGCAGGGGATGTTCCGGATCTCGACGACCGACCACGAACTCGAGGGAGTGCACATCCCGAAGGGGGCCACGATGATGATCCTCTTCGCCGCGGCGAATCGCGACCCGGAGCTGTTCGACGATCCGGACGGCTTCGACCCCGATCGCGACAACCTGCGCGACCATCTCGCGTTCGGCAAGGGCATCCACTTCTGTCTCGGTGCAGCGCTGTCTCGGCTGGAAGGAAAGGTGGCACTCGAGGAGTTCGCTCGCCGGGTCGAGCGCTTCGAGCTCGCCGACACGAACGAGTTCGAGTACTTCCCCAGTTTCATGCTCCGTGGTCTTCAACGCCTCGACGTCGACGTGACCCCGAAGGCGGGCGTCTGATGGTCGGCGCACTCGATGGCAAGATCGCGGTCGTCACCGGGTCGAGCCGCGGGATCGGGCGCGGCACGGCGATCGCACTCGGCGAACAGGGGGCCACGGTCTACATCACCGGGCGCAGCACGGGCGCTGGCGAGCTCACGATCGACAGCACCGCTGCGCTCGTCGACGAAGCAGGCGGCACCGGGATTCCCGTGCGGACCGATCACGGCGTCGATACCGAGATCGCCGCGTTGTTCGACCGGGTGCGCGCCGACCAGGGCAAGCTCGACATCCTCGTCAACAACGTCTACAAGATCCCGAATCCGCCGGCGTGGGGTGGTGGATTCTGGGACCATCCCGTTTCGATCTGGGACGACCAGGTCGGAATCGGTCTCCGCTCTCACTACGTCGCGTCGTGGCACGCCGCGCCGCTGCTGTTCGAGTCCGCCCCGGGTGCGTTGATCTGCAACGTCTCGTCGCCGGGAGGACAGAGCTACCACTTCAGCTCGTCGTACGGGGCCGGCAAAGCGGGGCTCGACCGGCTCGGCGCCGACATGGCGATCGAGCTGGAGCCGAAAGGCGTCGCGTGCGTGACGCTGTATCCGGGATCGGTGTCGACCGAGTTCATCGTGGAGTCGTCGGGCGTGCGTGACATCGACATCGACGGTGCCCAGACGCCACTCGTCGTGGGTCGGTCCGTTGCCGCGCTGGCGAGCGCGCCGGATCTGATGGAGCGGTCGGGTTCGATCCAGTGGGTCGAGGACCTCGGAGCCGAGTTCGACCTGGTCGACGAGCACGGCCGTTCCCCCGCGCCGTACTCCCGCCGCTGATGTCAACGGGGGTCGGGCCCCCGTCGACGTCTCACAGCTTGCGGATCGGGTCGCCTCGGCGAATCGTCCCGGGGGAGACCACGCGGGCGTTGATGCCCCGTAGGTGCAGTTCCTTGCCGACCTCACTGTTGACGAATCGGTGGGCCTCGACGCCGAAGCGCTGGCTGAACTTGGCGCAACCGGTGTGCGGCTGGTCGGTGATCTGGATGACCGCGTCGCCGACGGCGAGTTTCGTCCAGGCAGGCAGGTTGGCGTCGGACAGGTCCATGTCGACGATCAGCTGATCGCCGGCCAGCTCCATGCGGTCGGCGGACTGGGCGATCGCACCGAGGATGCGAGAGTTCATGATGTTCAGCTGCATGTCCGGGTGCGGGCTGCCGTCGTCGGTGCGCTTGGAACTGCGCTGTTTCCAGGTGTCGCCCTCCAGTCCCTCGTCGGTGTTCAGGCGCGCCTCGTCGAGGACCACCCGCTCGTCGACGCCGGGCCGTTGGACGATCAGTTCGAGGGTTCCCTCGGCCGGCGATGCCCGCACGTGATCGAGCGTGTCTTCGAGTTGAGCGCGATCGAGGTGCTGGAGCGGTGCAGTGGAGGCCATGAACTCATCCTCGCGCGCTCGGTCGGAGCGGCGCGCGTCGATTCTCGTCCTTCAGGGGAGGGCGTCGATGGTGACGGTGCCCGCGTTGGCGTCGATCGTGATGGTGGCGCCGTCGGGGATGATGTCGGTGGCGTCGGCGACCGACACCACACAGGGCACCCCGAGTTCGCGGGACACGATCATCGCGTGGCTGCCCATCGCGCCGACGTTCACGACCACGCCGGCGGCGGGCACGAACAACGGGACCCACGACGGATCGGTCTGCGGTGCGACCAGGATGTCTCCCGGTTCCAACCCTTCCGGGTCTGCTGCGTCGAGGACCACCCGCGCACGGCCGGTTGCCAGACCGCTCGATCCGGCGGACCCGGTGAGAACGGTCCCCACGATGCCCGATTCGGCACTGTGCTCGCGTGGTGTCATCTCCGACAGCTCCGGCACCCGTCCGTTCACCACGAACACCGGCTTGCGGTCGAACAGCTCCAGGAACTGCTCGTAGCGGGCGTCGAGGGTCGGGACGATCGTCTCGGGCGCGTGTCGGAGGCGATCGAGCTCGTTGTCGTCGGCCATGAAGATCTTCTCGATGCGATCGATCACGCCACGCTCGACGAGGCGTCGGCCGTACTCGCGCAGCGCGACGCGCATCTCGTTGATGATCGTGACGAGGTTCGTCTTCGCTCGCTCGCGTCCGGCGAGGAACAGCTGGGCCGAGCCGAGCGCGGCCTCGAACGTGCCCGCCGTTTCCGGGTCGCCGGCGACCCTCTCCCGGATCTCGGCGACGATGCGATCGCGCTCCGCGACGGATGCGTCGTGGCGATGTGTGGGCGCCTGGCTCTCGTCGGAGCGACGCATCAGGTCGATGGCCGCGAGCGCGATGCGCGGCTTGACCTCCCACGACGTGGCGTACAGGTCGTACTCGTTCTGTGCGCGTGAACCGTGCTCGAACAGGAAGGTGTCGAATCGTTCGAGGAAGTCGGCGGCGTCGGGAGAGTCCGAGGCCCGGAGTTCCTCGAGGACGGAGTCCGGTCCGGTGTCGAAGGCCGCGTTCACGACGTCGGAAGCGGCGGCCACCCGGCCGAGATCCCACATCGCATGCGATGGTGCGGCGGAGTCGACCTCGATTCCCGCGAGCAGCCGGATCGCGAGCGTCGGGTCACCGAGTCCCTCGCAGACCGCACCGAGCGCCCCGGGACCGAGGCCCGACAGCGACGAGTAGCGCATCGCGTTCTCGAAGGTCTGCTGGAGGAGTGGCACCATCGACCGGGCACGGGCGAGCAGGGCACCGTCGGTGATCGACGCGAGATCGGGCCGTTGCGAGCGCTGGAGGCGGACCATCTCGCGGTCGGCGTCGAGTTCGGGGGATTCCGTGGCCGACATCGCCCAGCCGACGGATTCGCCGAGCTTCGCTTCGTTGGCGGGTGAGATGTGCCACGGGTGTTCCTCGTACGGCGGGACCTCGTCACGCTCATCGAAGAACGCCTGGTCGATCATCTCCGGAGACGCTCCGGGCATTCGGGCGCCGAGGATGCGGGTCAACGTCAGCGGGTTGTAGACGTAGCCACCGAACATCTTGAACAGGTCCGGCGTGTCGGGGGTCTCGTACTCGTCGTACTCGAGCGCACCGAGGGCGGTGTACGCGTCGCGCAACGCGGGCGACATCCCCTGCTTCAGGACGAGGCTCTGGCCCAGCGGGCTGAACGGATCGGGGAACACGTCGGCTGCATTGCCGCGCGTCCAGGCCGGGAACCGCTCACCGAGATCGGAGTCCCCGATCCACTTGTCGTCCTGTTGATCGGTGCCGCGACCGTCGCTCATCCTGTCTGCCTGCCTTCTCTCGGGTTGTGACCGGTGACACTAGTGATGACGAAACGGCGGATCGGAGTCGGAGTGGTCACAGGATGCCGGTGTTGCGACCGTCCCAGAACGGGGCGCGCAA
The DNA here is from genome assembly GCF_000350145.1 of Ilumatobacter nonamiensis YM16-303. Lineage (GTDB taxonomy): Bacteria > Actinomycetota > Acidimicrobiia > Acidimicrobiales > Ilumatobacteraceae > Ilumatobacter_A > Ilumatobacter_A nonamiensis. The sequence goes on from NZ_BAOL01000088.1 coordinate 11,724, forward strand.
CTTGGCCTTCTGGACCTTGCCGGTGCCGGTGCGGGGGAGTGCATCGACGAAGTCGAACGACCGGGGGCGTTTGTATCCGGCGAGCTGCTCGCGGCAGAACGCGGTGAGTGTGGCGGCGAGTTCGTCGCCCGCGTCGACGCCGTCGTTCGGGACGACGATCGCCTTCACCTCCTCGCCGAACTCTTCGTTCGGGACGCCGATCACCGCGACGTCACCGACGAGACGATGTCCGCCGAGGACGTTCTCGATCTCCGCGGGATAGATGTTCACGCCACCCGAGATGATCATGTCGATCTTGCGGTCGCTGAGCCAGAGATAGCCCTCGTCGTCGAGGTAACCCACGTCCCCGGTCGTGAACACGCCCGGTTCGAGATGGCTGTCGGCGGTCTTCTCGGGAGCGTTGTGGTACTCGAAGTCCATCCCCATCGCGTTGCGGAAGTAGAGCGTTCCCGACTCGTTCGGGCCGACGTGGGTGCCGTCCTCGCCGACGACGATCACCTCCATGCTGTCGAGGGGCTTGCCGACACTTCCTCCCTTCGCCATCCACTCCTCGGAGTCGATCATCGTGATCACCGAGCCCTCGGTCGAGCCGTAGTACTCGGTGATGACCGGGCCCCACCAGTCGATCATCGACTGCTTGACGGCGGGTGGGCACGGAGCTGCACCGTGGATCACGAGCCGGAGCGACGAACCGTCGAACGACTCCTTCACCTGATCGGGCAGGTCGACGAGGCGCTTCATCTGCGTCGGCACGAGGTGCACGTTGGTCGCCTCGTAGTCGTCGATCAGCTTCAGCACGCCCGCGCTGTCGTACTTGTGCTGCATGACGGTTGCCGAACCGGAGATCATCGGGAGGAACGAGTAGGCCCACTGCGCCGAGTGGTACACCGGTCCACACAGGACGGTTCGACCGGGGCCCCCGATCTGGTCGGCGAATCCGCCGCCGATCAACTGCCAGATCGACGGATCGGCGCCTTCGGGCATGTTCGTCAGTGATCCACGAACGCCCTTCGGGTTGCCGGTCGTTCCGCTGGTGTAGAACATCGGCCCGCCGAAACTCTGGTCGTCCGGTTCGTCCGGTGAACCGCCGGCGACGAAGTCATCGAAGCTCTGGAACCTGTCGGTGGTCGGGCCACCGATGACCAGCGCGAGTTCGACGGATGCGCAACGCTCGTCGTCGAGCGCCGTCGCGACGACGTCGGCGAAGTCGTGACCGACCACGACGGCTTTCGATTCGGAGTCGTGGACGATGTAGGCGATCTCGGGTGCGACGAGGTGCCAGTTGACCGGGACGAAGACGATGCCCGCGTTGGCGCACGCGAACGCGGTCTCGAACCATTCGTTGCAGTTGCCGCTGACGACGGCGATCGTGTCGCCCGGCCCGATGCCCGCGTCACGGAAACTGTGGATCAGTCGATTGACGCGCTCGTCGAACTCGTTCCACGTGAGCGTGCCGGTGTCGTCGGCCAGCGCGAGTTCGTCGCCCTTCTCCGCGGCGAATCCAGATGTGAGAACAGCCATCGTCGATCAGCCCCACGCATTCTGGAACGGGGCGGACAGGTCGCGTGGGCCGCTGTACTGGACGATCAACTCCCGGCTCGCGAAGAGCCAGGTGTCGTCGACACGCGTGTACTCGTCGTCGTAGTGGGCGAGGAGGATGCCGCGTGTGTCGTCGGCCCGGACGTAGTGCTCCATGATGTAGCAGCGCCCCGAACCGGTGCCGGCATCCTCGTCGAGGGTGGCGGTCGAGTTGACCACGTTCTGCACCACGGCGTGGAAGCCGTCCATCGCCGAGTTCCAGAGTTCGAGGATCGCTTCGCGACCTTCCACCCTCCGACCCTTGCCCAGCTCCCAGACCGCATCGGGCGCCCAGGTCGCGGCCCACTGTTCCGCGTCGCGCCGGACGACGGCGTCGGCGTAGAGGTGGGTGAGATCGGTGATCGCGAATCGGCTGCTACTCATTCAGTGGGCTCCTGCTCCGGGGTGGTGATCATGGCGGTGCGTTCGAGGGCGAACGGCACCGAGGGGTCGAGGATCTCCTGCAGTTCGACGATGTTGCCGTCGGGGTCGCGGGCGTAGATCGCGCGGATCGGGCCGCCGTTCATCTCGTCGCGGGTCGGCGGCGGGCTGTGGAAGCTCATGCCGTTGGTCGACAGCCGTTCGTACTCGGCGTCGATGTCGATCACGTCGATGCAGAAATGGGTGTAGCCCTGGCTCGCGGGGCTGCGATCGGGGTCGGCGACCGTTCCGACCGGCGACTCGTACTGGAACAGTTCGAGATGGGCGTTGCCGGTACGGAGCATCATCTGACGGGCCGCCGAGTTCGTCAATCCGATCATCCGGTCCACGATGGGTCGGTCGCGCCAGGACGTCGCCATCACCTCCTCGAAACCCATCACGTCGGTGTAGAACGCGGCGAGTCGATCGAGGTCGGGCGTGCAGATGGCAACGTGATGGATCCCCCTGATCATGCTGCCTCCCTCCCCGATGAAACGTTGGACGACCGTTGCCGGCGCGTTGCGCCGGCCGGTCGAGATTCCGAACGGTCGTGAGGTTAGATCTGGAGCACGGTCGAGTTCGCAGCGGAGCCGACGGCCGCGAGAGGATCGGTGCATGACCGACGACGACCACGCTGGCCACGGGATCGAACTCGGCGACCTCAGTGACCTCGCCGACGGACAACTGCGCTGTTTCGAAGACATCGGTCCCGACGGAATCGTCGTGTGTCGAGCCGGGGGTGACCTGTACGCGCTCACCGACAACTGCTCGCACGCCGACACCCCGCTGAGCGAGGGTCGGCTGCGCGGGTTCGGGATCACCTGTCCGCTGCACGGGGCGTCGTTCGACGTGCGCGACGGCTCGCACTCGGGGCCGCCCGCATGGGAAGGCGTTCCCTGCCACCGGGTCACCGAGGCCGACGGCGTCGCGGTCGTGGTGCTCACTTGAGCGGGACGAGCGCTCCGAGGTGAGGTCTGCTCCGACTCCCGGTCGTGGGGGTACGTCTCACTAGCTTCGCCGCATGACCACGCTCCCGACGACCACCTGCGAGATCACCGCCGACTGGATGACCGAAGCCCTGCAGGGTTCGGGCACGATCGGCCCGGACGTGACGGTGTCCTCGGTCCACGCCGACCCCGGCGCAGCGGGGATCGGATTCATGGGTGAAGTCGCCGGCATCGATGTGGAGTACTCGGGCGATGCCGCCGGCGCACCCGGGCGAGTGGTCGCGAAGTTTCCGACGGCCTCGCCGGAGGTGCGCACCCTGATGCACCCGACGCGGGTGTACGAGCGCGAGCACCGCTTCTACGAGAAGATCGCCAAACGCTCACCGGTCCGCACGCCCGACCTCTACCACGTCACCTGCGACGTGTCCGACGATCCGATGTCCGAGCGGTACATGCTGTTGCTCGAGGACCTCGGCGATCTCGAACTCGGTGACCAACTCGCAGGCGTGTCGCCCGAGCAGGCCGAGGCAGCACTGGTCGGACTGGCCCGCCACCACGCCCGGTTCTGGAACCGCTCGGGGCTCGAGGACGCGACGTTCATCCCGACGATCAACGGGCCGCTGAACAAGGCGGGCCAGGGCATCTACAACGCGTCGCTGCCGGGATTCAAGGAGGTCTTCTCCTCGGCGCTGCTCCCCGAGATGGTGCCGATCGCCGAGAACTACGGGTTGAGCCACCCGAACCTCCTCGACCGCTTCGCCGGAATGCCGCACACGCTCGTGCACTTCGACTATCGCGCCGACAACTTGTTCTTCGACACGAGCGGCGGGGGTGCCGGCTCGGTCGTGGTGATCGACTGGCAGTCGATCAGCATCGGCGGCGGAGCGTCGGACGTCGGCTACTTCCTGGGCCAGAATCTCTCGATCGCCGATCGTCGGGCGCACGAGGACGAGCTGCTGCACCGATATCACGACACGCTCGTGGCCGAGGGAGTGACCGGCTACGAGTTCGATCAGTTCTTCCAGGACTACCGGGTCGCCGTCGTGTACGGATGGGTCATCCCGGTGTTCGCTGTCGGTTCGCTCGACACGTCGAGTGAGCGGGCGATGGCGCTCTGGACGGCCGTACTCGAACGCATCCAGGACGCGATCTTCCACCACGACGCACAGGAGTTCATCGGATGAGCACGGATTCGGACGGTCGGCTCGCCGGCAAGGTCGCGGTCATCACCGGTGCCGCGAGCGGCATCGGAGCCGGCACCGCGAGGATGTTCGTCGCCGAAGGGGCGCGGGTCGTCGTCGCCGACCTCCAGGACGAAGCCGGGAAGGATCTCGTGGCCGAACTCGGCGACGCTGCACGATTCGCTCACTGTGACGTCACGAGCGAGGACGACGTGGCCGCGGCGGTCGACCTCGCCGTGTCCGAGTTCGGTCGGCTCGACGTCATGTTCAACAACGCCGGCATCGTCGGCGTGGTCGGCAAGATCTCCGAGATGCCTGCGGACGCGTGGGACCACACGATGTCGATCCTGCTCCGCGGCGTGTTCCTCGGGGTCAAGCACGCGGCGCGGGTGATGCAGCCGCAGGGTTCGGGCGTGATCATCAACACCTCGAGCACGGCCGGCATCCTCGGCGGTCTCGGTCCGCACGTCTACACCACGGCCAAACACGGGGTGATCGGACTCACGAAGTCGGTCGCCAACGAACTCGCTCCGTACGGCATCCGCGTCAACGCGATCTCGCCCGGCAACACCGTGACGGCGATGACCGCAGCGGTCACCACCGGCGATGCCGGCGACACCGAGGCCACGACGGCGTCGATCGCCAAGGGGTCACCGCTCGGCTATGCGGGTGTTCCCGACGACATCGCGGCGGCCGCGTTGTACCTCGCGAGTGACGAGTCCCGCTACGTGTCGGGACACACGCTCGTCGTCGATGCCGGCCAGACCACCGCCGGGATGACACCCCAGCGCTTCAACACCGGGCCGACCCGGCAGTTCCACGAGGCCGGCCGCATCACCTGAGTTCTCCGCGAGGTCGCCGCGACGGAGGTTCAGTGAGCCGAGGCGAGGTCCAGGCGGTCGGCGACATCGGAGAAGAAGTCGACGTGGGCCTCGAGCGAATCGCGACCGGCGTTCATGGACACCGCACCGAAGTGGGTTCCGCCGGTCTCGCGCCAGCGCTGAGCCTCGTCGACCGTCTCGCCGACGTCGGACGCGCGCAGTGCCAGGTACTCCAGACCGAAGTCGTCCAGCGGGCGGTCGCGTTTCGGGGCGAGGGACCTCACCGCGTCGAGTGCGTGGTACACCGCTGATTCCTTGCCGGCGAACATGAACCCGTCGCCGAGGTCGACACCACGACGGAACGCAGGAGGACTGAAGCCGCCCACCCACACCGGAATCTGTCGGCGCGGGCCGGGGATCACCACGCCCCGATCGAGTCGGTCGAACTCGCCGTCGAGGCTGCTGACCTCACCGTGCCAGAGCTGGCGAAGGTAGGGGATCTGCTCGTTCAGTCGCCGTCCACGTGTCTCGAACGGTTGACCGAGCGCGTCGTACTCGACGTAGTTCCAGCCGACTCCGACGCCGAGACGCAGGCGTCCACCGGACAGCAGGTCGAGATCGGCACACTGCTTCGCGACGAGCACCGTCTGGCGTTGAGGCAGGATCAGCACGCCGGTCGCGAATTCGAGGGTCTCGGTCATCCCGGCCAGATACGCGAACAACACGAACGGGTCGTGGAACGGGTCGTTCTCCGAGTACGGGCCCCACAGCGGTGGCTCGCGGTCGGTGTGGACCGCGCCGACCACATGGTCGTACGCCAGGAGGTAGTCGTCGCCGAGAGCCTCGGCGGCCAGTCCGATTCGGCGCACCGCCTCGGGGTCGCCGCCCAACTCGGTCTGCGGATCGACGACTCCGAACTTCATGTCACGTTCCCCTCTCGTGCAGGCGCTCGTCGCTGGTTCCATCGGGCCAGCTCGTGCCTGACGCCCAGTGTCGCGGATGACCGTGGAGTCGGAGGTGCCATCGGCTGGCGGCGGTGGGTCCGTGAACATCGCACGAACTCGCTGAGTGGTGAAAAACCACGCTGCGAGTTGTAATCCGGGGACGGATGCGCCAGAATCTGTCTGGCGATGGTTTCGCGGTCGTGGAGTGATCCGCACCGAGGGGTCATCCGAACCAACAGAGACCAGCCGATTCGGTGGAGGCGACGGGCCCACCGGGTCGGCGGTCTTGTCGGGGTGGGCGGCTCGTCCGGCACCACGCGCCATCGGTAGTGGAACCGCACATCACCCCGTAGCATTGCGTCCCGATCCACATACGGTTCTCGCCGAAGACCGTTGGTCCGTCTCCCGAGACGGGTAATGACTCCCCGAGTCGCCAACCGAGGTGCACACTTCCGACGTTCGTCCGCCGCTCATTCCCATGGGCCGGCGGCTCGCTCCTCGACAGTGTTCGCACACGTTGCGAGCACCCCGAGTTGCAGCGAGAGGAGGTAATGCACATGTCAGAGAAGACACACGAACCACGCGCCGACAAGGTCGCAGTGGTCGAAGAAGTCACCGCCAAGCTCAACGAAGCGTCGGCCGTGTTCGTCTCGGAATACCGCGGGCTCACCGTTGGTCAGCTCGCTGACCTTCGCAAGCCACTGCGCGAAGCCGGCGCCGAGCACAAGGTGTACAAGAACACCCTCGTGAAGCTGGCGGCTCAGGCCGCTGGAATGGAGGGGCTCACCGAGCATCTCGTCGGCCCGACCGCCCTCACGTTCGTGAGTGGTGACGTCGCCGCCGCCGCGAAGGCGCTCACCGAGCAGGCCAAGGCCACCCCGGCGCTCGTCGTCAAGGGAGGCATGATGGGTGAAACCGTCATGTCGGCCGACGACCTGAAGGTCCTCGCGGATCTTCCGCCCCGCGACGTGCTGTTGGCGAAGTTCGCCGGAGCGCTCCAAGCACCCCTGGTCAAGACCGCCGGTCTGCTCCAGGCGATGCCACGCAACTTCGCGTACGGACTCTCCGCGCTCGTCGAAGAGCGCGAAGCAGCCGCCTGATCCCGACCCCCGCCGTGCGGCGGATGTCGATGCTTGAAATCACCAACGGAGCTGGATCAGCCGGCTACCGAACGAATCGAAAGAGAGAACACCATGTCCAAGGATGAAATCCTCGACGCAATTTCCAACCTGACCGTGATCGAGCTCAAAGAGCTCCTCGACGCCTTCGAGGAGAAGTTCGACGTCACCGCAGCGGCCCCCGTGGCCGTGGCTGCGGCCGGCGCTCCGGCGGCCGGCGGCGACGCCCCCGCTGGTGAAGAGCAGAGCGAGTTCGACGTGATCCTCAACGGCGCAGGCGCCCAGAAGATCCAGGTCGTCAAGGTCGTCAAGGACCTGCTCGGCGTCGGCCTCAAGGACGCCAAGGACCTCGTCGACGGCGCCCCCAAGCCGCTGCTCGAGAAGGCCAGCAAGGAAGATGCTGACGCTGCCAAGACCAAGCTCGAAGAGGTTGGCGCAGACGTCGAAGTCAAGTGATCCGGTGCGCCGAATCCGGCGCACGTAGATCCTGAACACGAACGGGGCCCGGCGAGCAATCGCCGGGCCCCGTCGCGTCCAGGCATCTCGTGAACAGTTCTCGCACGGAGCGCTGGAACAGATCACGAGAT
>NZ_BAOL01000087.1 GCF_000350145.1 Ilumatobacter nonamiensis YM16-303
TCACCCGCCGCATCGTCGACACACCCGAGGAGGCGGAACGGACCCGCTTCCGCGGCTCGCCGTCGATCCTGGTCGACGGCGTCGACCCGTTCACCGACGCCGATGCCCCGGTCGGGTTGTCGTGTCGGATGTATCAGACCCCCGACGGTCTCGCGGGCTCCCCGACGCTCGATCAGCTCCGCGAGGTCCTGGCCGATGGCTGAGCGGACACTCATCGACGGGCTCGCCGCCATCGCCGGCGTCGTCAACACAGCGCGGGCGAGCGGAATGATCCGGAAGCCGGCGTTGCCCTCGCGAACCTGACTTGGACTCGGCGCGGTCTTCGCTGACTCGATGCTCCGTCTGTTGTGCTCGTCGCCGGAGTTTCGGCGGTTGTTCGTCGCTCATTCGGTGTCGAGGGCCGGCGACGCGTTCAACACCGTGGCGCTCGTCGTGTTGGTGTTCGACCTCACCAACTCCGGGCTCGGTGTGGCGGGAGCTGTGACGTTCGAGGTGCTGCCCGTGTTGCTGATCGCACCCATGGCGGGTCTCGCCGCAGACCGGTTGCCTCGTCGCTCGGTGATGATCGGGGCGGACGTCTGCCGCGCGCTGGTCGCGTTCGTGCTCGTGGTAGGCGCCGACTCGGTTGCGGCCGTGTACGCGGTTGCGTTCGGGCTGTCGGCGGGAGCGGTGATCTTCAACCCGGCAGCGAGCTCGTTGCTCCCCGATGTCGTCGGCGACGACGACGTCGTGACTGCCAACAGCGCCATGTGGACCGCCGCCGTGATCGGTCAGATCGCGCTTGCTCCGCTCGCGGGGCTCGTCATCGCCGCGTGGGGAGTCGAGGTCGCGTTCGGGGTGAACGCAGCGACCTTCCTGTTCTCCGCGGCTGCGCTCACGAGACTCGGCGGCGGCCGCAGATCCGCCGAGGTCGACGTCAAGGGCTGGTCCGGCGTACTCGCCGGTGTCGCAACGGTCCGGGCGGATCGGCTGCTCACGAGGCTCGCCGTGGTGCAGGTCCTGGCGTCGTTGTCAGCCGGGGCGACCAGCGGACTGCTGGTCGTGCTGGCCGACCGGTGGCTCGGCGTCGGTACCGGCGGCTTCGGTATTCTCCTCGGTGCGATCGGTGTCGGCGCAGCCGCTGGCCCGCTGTTGCTGCGCCGGTTCATCCGACCGGGCGACAAGCGTTGGTTGTTCGGACCCTTCGCCGCACGGGGCGGTGTCGACCTCACGCTCGCGGCCGCCGGCAACCCAGCAGTGGCCGGAGGCGCGCTCGTGGTCTACGGCATGGCCACGTCCACGGGAACGATCGCCTACCAGTCCACGCTGCAGACGCTCGTGCCGGCCGAGACCCGGGGCCGAGCGTTCGCGTTCTACGACGTGCTGTGGAACGCGGCGCGTCTGTGCTCCCTTGCGATCGGCGGAGTCCTGGCCGAAGTCGTGGGCATCCGGTTCGTGTACATCGTCGCAGCGGCACTGCTCTTCGGCGCCACAGTGATCGGGTTCACCACTCGCGTGAGCCACCCCAACCACGACTAACGCCCATCCATCGGGCAACAGCACAGCCGGCGCGACCCAAAACACTGCGACCACCGCAGAAGCGACCAAACCGTAGCCAGGGCGCTCAGAACATCGCGACCGGTTCGCTCAAGGCGGCACTCCCAACCGGCAGCCGGGAGCACCGGACACGGTTGCCTACGCGAGCACGGCTGTTTGTCGACCGCGACAAATCGACGCGGGGGAGATAGTGGCGTGTGTGAGCGCTCGTGTGAGCGACCGCGTAGAAGGTCGAGCGCATGAGCTTGTGTATCGACATCGAACAGCATGTGAACCTGCTTCGTCGTTCGACTGGACGAGGTGACCTCGCCGACTGGGTCCGCGTGATCCGGCGGGTAGACGAGCGATCCGACGAGGCGATCCGTCAGCTACTCGAGCGTCATGACGAATCGGCGTTGGAGGTCGTACTCGTCGCCCTGATCCCGATGCTTCGTCACCGATGTCGAAACGACCGGACGCAGGCAGACGAGGCTCTGGGAGAACTCTCGATCGTGCTTGCCGAGTTCTCACGATCGGGTGTCCCTGCCACCGGCCGTCGACTGGCGAACTTGATCGTGGACAAGGCATGGGATGCCCATCGCTGCACGATGCGCAGGGAGCGGCGCGCTGCGTTCCCGGTCGACCCGAGAAGGACGTACTTGTTCGACGAGCACTCGATCGATCCTGGTCATCGGCAGGTCCTCGACCGAGCTGCGCTTCACGACTTCCGCGATCAGCTGGTGAAGTCCCACCGCTCACACCCGAAAGCTTCGGCTGCCTGGAACGAGGCGCTCGACTTGGCACTGATGGAACGTCGAACGTCGGTGCAGCGGAATCGTTGGAAGTACGTGCGCCAGCAACTGCGCAAACTCGCGCCGCCCGAACTCTCCGTGTGAGCGGATGTGTGAGTGGCAACGCACCTGCTCAGCGACGTGTGAGTGATGGTGTGAGCGGCGCCGTTGACGGTGGCAGCCATGGTGGTCATCAACCGACCGTTCGAGTTCCGAGACGACGATCCACGTCCGATGATGCGTCACCTCGACGCGTGGGCGCGGCGATCCTTGAATTCGCCAGAAGCGTGGGCGTCGATGCTCGAACGTGCGGAAGTGTGGATCGACTACTCCGCCCGAAATCAGGTGCTCCTCGCCTCCTACGGAATCGTCGGACCGGTGGCCGGGGCGGCGACCTGGGGACGTGTCCCATCGAGTGAGGGTGGTCGTGCCTGCGCGGTCGGGGCGGGCGAACACGGCCTTCCGGTGAGGGTGCCGGTCGTCGGCGAGCCGACGACGGTTGCTGGACGGTCGCGATCACTTGGCGAGTCCGGCTCGGTTGCGTCGGGGCATCGGTGGGAGCTGGTGTTCGCCGAAGAACAGCTCGCTCGCCGGCCGGCTCGCGATGCGGTGAAGGCAGTGTCGATTCCGCGCATGTCGGACGCCCGATGGAGCGAGGCGGTCCGGGTTGCGACGGGGCGCATGGTCGGACGGACACCTCGACGAGTCCAGGACCCGCTCGCGCAGCTTGTCGATCTCGCTCGACATGTGCCGCCAGGTGCTGGCCGCGTCGGGCTCGACGGCGTGCTTGCAGAACAGGCAGGACTCCTGGCAGCAGGCCGAGTCGGTCGGGCCACGGAGCCACTGCCCGTCTTGGATCCGAACGGGCTGACGGGGCGCGAGCGGTGGCGGACGTTGGTCGATGTTCGCCATGCGGCTGGCCGAGTTGTCGACGCGCTGTCCTACGGGCTCGAGGTTGACCTGAGCCGGTCGCCGCTTCCTCGACATGAGCTCGCCGATGACCGTCAGGTCGCGTCCGGGCGACGGAACTACCTGTCGCCGGCCGACGTGCGCTCGCTCCCGCTTGGTGTGTGGATCGAGGTCGGGCCGTACTCGAAGGGTGAATGGCTGGCGCGGGGGATTGCTGGTGCCAACGGAGTCGGAGCGTTCATGCGTGTGAACGACCGGTCCTATCTGGCCGCGTATGAGACGCGGGCCGGCGCGATGTGGAGGCTCGAGACGACTGGCCGAGGGGCACACCTTGGACTGGTGGGCGAGGGTGCCGCCGACGATCTCGCGGAGGCGAAGCGTGATGTTCGTGCCGCGCTCCGCGACCGCTTCCCGGACGTCGCGGTCGGGGTCGAGACCTCCGATCGAGCGAAGGTGCTGTCGCCATCGTTCGGGTGGGTATCGCTCCCGACAGGCCGCGATGAACGAACCGAGCAACGCGAGTTCGACGAGCGAGTCTCGGCGCGAGTCCATCCTGGTCCGGGCGGTCGGTGGGAGGCGTGGGTGTCTGTGGACGGTCAGCAGCGACAGGGTCCGCTGACCGAGAACGCCAGCGCAGCGCGGGAGATTGCCGAGGGACTGGCGCACGGTGCGCTGATCGAACTGGCATCGGTTGCACCGGATCGTGCGAATGCGATGGTTACTGAGGCGGCAGGCTCCGGATCGTGGGATCGGGGCATGCTCGCATCGATCGTGGGGCATCGTCTGACCGACAGCGATGCACTTGAACTGGGGACGACCTCAGATCCGGCTCGGTTGACGGAGTTGGTCAAGAGCGCCGGTGTGCTCGCGCCGGCGACGATGTTGCGCGTGCTCCACGCCGAGGATGTGCCGCTCGACACGGTGATCGACTTGGTCCCGGCCTTGGGACTGCCGATCGGCGATGCGATCCGGCAGATGCATTCCGAGTGGGGTGCCAACCGGCTCGAGGTTGGGATGGCGTTGGGAGCAACGGTCGAGGAACTCAGGGACGGTGGGTGCAGCCGGATCGAGATGCTCGCTGCTTCCCCACGCGAGGAACTGCGACACCTTGACACCCGCGAGCAGACATGGCAGTCGGTCGGCCCGACACTGCTCGAAGCCGGCTACTCCGAGGCGGAAGCGATCAAGCACCTCGCAGCTCACGCGCCCACGCCGTCGACGTTTGCGGTGGCCGCGGAGGCGGTCGTCGACGACCCGTGCCGAGCGTTTGCGCTGTCGGTTCGACATGCGCAGACCGACGACCTCGCTCATCTTGCGGAACGGTTCGGCATGTCTCCGGCGGAGAGCGCGACAGTCCTCGGAGCGGTCGGGGCACCGCCATCTGTCGCTGTTCAGGTGATCGAGGTGTTGTGCGAACACGATCGAGATGCAACGTGCGACGTCGCCGGCCGATATCTCGGCATCGGCCGAGACGAGACGGAGATGAGGCTGGACGGCATCGATCCCGACGTCGTGGTGCCGCTTGCCGTCGGCACGGGAGATCGGCAGATGGCGGCACTTCGCCGAAGCCTGGGACCGCCTGACCACTCCTCTTCGATCTCGCTCGATGCGGAGTCCATACGAGCCGCGCTCGATCAGGTGGAGCCTGCGCAGCCCGCCGACCGTTCCGATGTCGAAGCAGATCGAGTCCCGTGAGCGAGACAACGAGTCGCCAGGCCGCGGTGTGGCGTGAGGTGATCGCGGCTACCGCGTACGTCGCGGACGTGGAACGGCCCGGGTTCACCGTCTGGCATTCGCTCGACGAGGCAGTGCGCTGGTGGATCTTCGATCGCGTGTCCGTCGAAGGCGATGTCGATGTCGGCGTCGATCTCCCGTGGGATGACCCCGACCCCCTTCGAACCACTCTGACATCGCTCCTCGAAACCGTTCCGTCGAGTGGTGCCATCGACGGCTGCGAGCTGTCGATGTTGCTCGACTCGGCGCTTCGCACCTGGCTCGTCCGAACCGCCGACCGTCTCAACGACGGTCATCCGTTCAGCTTCTCCGTATTCTGAGCAAGAACCGTCGAGCGGGTCAGTTCCCGAGCGGCTGGGATCCCGACCGTGCACGAGGGAGATCGGTCATCGGCGAGGCGAGAAGTGTTAGATCTCCAGTTCGAACGCCCGCGATTCCCGATCTGCTGACGTCAGGTCAGGGGGCTCGCCGATCATGAGGGCACGGTCGATCTCTTGGTATTCGACGACGTGTGGCCAGTGCTCGGTGATCCATTCGCGTCGAGCGGATTGCTGGGCGACGGCACTGTCGAGGAGTTCCACCGTGTCGGCGAGGCTGAGCTGACCGGCACGGAGTTCGTTGATGATGTTTCGGCAGTCGGCGGGCGCGGTGTCGAGGATCTGATCGAGTTCGTCGCTTCGTGCAACGAGTTCGTCGTGGGTGCGTGATGAGGATTCGGCCGGCAGGGTTCGGTCGGTGGTGTCGATCCAGACCCGGGTCTGCGCGAGCGATGAGTTGAGTTCGCTCCAGTGCTCGGCAACCTTGGGATCGGAGGGTGCTGGTCCGAGTGCTGGCGAGTCGGATCTGAGGTCGCGGTCCAGACGCCACACCGCCACTTTCCTCAGTGAGTCATCCCACGCGCGGGCACCTCCCACGTCGACGGGCCGGTCGCCGAGAAGGGTGTGGAGCCAGGTCGGTGCTGCTGATCGGAGTTCGTTGGATGAGCGCTGGATCTTCGCGCTGATCGCGGCGGTGAGTGTGCCAGCGTGCCCGGGTACACCGCCGAGTGATTCGACGGTTGCCGACCATCGTTCGAGAGTGGTGTCGATGTCGTGAAGTCGGGCTGTGAGTGTGTTGCGGCGTTCGGGGGAGGTGTGCGCCGGGGGTTCGGCGTCGTCGATCAATCGGAGTTCGCTCCAATCGAATGTGCGCTCGGCGTGGGTTCCATCGAGTGACACGAATTGAACGGTGGCCTCGCCTCGAGATTCGTCGAGCGACGTCGTGGTACCGACGTTGTTGCGGTCGTTGGGACTCACCCGTGCTCCGACAACCAGCCGTTCGCCGAGGTCGACCAGCCGCTTCTTCTTGTTGATCAGCTCGTCGGGTGTGTGCCCGTGGATGTCGGTTGCGATTCGCTCGGCCGCAAGCGCAGCGCCGAGTTGGCGTCGGAGGTCTGGCAGCGAGGTCGTGGAGGCGAGCAGTTCGACAGCGTCGAGATCGGGGTCGAGAGTATGTGCCAGGTGTTTGGCGCGGGACGTCGTGAGTCGGCCCGCGAGGTGATCGTCGATGCCGAGGTCCGTCGTTTCACGGTGGCCTCGGTCGTGACGTTCGGTATCGGTGCTCGCCTCGTTCAGAATCTCGGTGAGTTCCGGGTCGGACACGATCAGCTGGTTCGAATGGGAGCCCCGTGAGAGCTGCACGTAGGCCGCCTCTCGATAGAGGGAGTCAGCCCCCACCGCGATGGCGAGGTCCCAGGTTCCTCCTTGGGCACGGTGTGTGGTGCGCGCGTAGGCGTGCGTGAGGTGGCCGCCGCGCTTGAGGTAGCCGTCGTCGAGGCGGGCGGTGGTGCCGTTGTCGAATGCGATGGTGATTGCGTCCGATGTCGCCGCGCGAACGGTCCCGGGTTGGCCGTTGGCGATGTCGAGTGTGTCGCCGTCGGGCGTTTGCACGGCGCTGTTGCGTCGGGCGAGGACGCGTTCGCCGGGCCGGAACGATGCGGCTCCGTAGGCCGCCGGCGGTGAGTCGGTGAGTGCTTCACTACGGACGAGGTAGTCGATGGCGGCGAGGTTCAGTCGATCGACGAGGTCGTTCGTTCCGGCCAGCATCACCGGGCGAAGTCCGGCGGCCCGTGCCTGAGCCCAGCGCTCGATGGCGAGATCGACGAGGGCGTTGGGGTCGGCAGCGACTTCGATTCGATCGTGGTCGAGGTAGTGCGTGATGGCAGTGCGGATACTGCCGTGCCGGAGTTCATCGAGCGCACGGTGCTCCCATGCGTTGCGTTGCCGCCGGTTGACGGTGAGTGGAACCACAGCGGGCGAACAGAGTGCGGCCGAGGCGAATCCACCTCCTGCTCCGATCTCCGGGAGTTGACGATGGTCGCCCACCAGCAGGACGCGACCACCGACTTGTGTTTGGCGCTCGACCGACGTGGTGAGGTTGCGGATGTCGGCCATCCCAGCCTCGTCGATGACCAAGAGTGAATCGGGCGCCGGTGCGACGAAACCCCGGTTCCAGTTGTCGAGCAGACGGTGCAGCGTCGAAGAAGGCATGCCCGTCGCCGCTTCGAGTTCGAGTGCCGCTCGTGCTGATGGCGCAGCCCCGAACACCCTCAGCCCCGACCGGGCGTGGGCTTCGCGAATGGCCTCGACCGTGAAGGTCTTGCCGGTTCCCGCCGGGCCGACCAGCACGCCGACCGGTGCCGTCGACGCGGACAACACTTCGACCGCCGTCCGCTGATCGTCGCCCAGCGTCGGCCGTTGCTCAACGACGGACGCGATCGCCTCGGTGGTAGCGGCGTTGCCGTTCGGACCATCGACGGCCGCAAGGAATCGTTGCTCGACTTCATCGAGTTCTCGGCTTGTCCACTGGCGCCTCGGGCCGCCGTCTTCCACAGAGATCGTCTGGGGCGACGCAAGTACTCGAGCGACGATGCGTTCGATGGTCTCGATCGTCGCTCCCGCTCCTTGCCGCGCCGCGACGGCCCTGGTGAGATCGGGGAGAGCGAAGGTCGAGCGATCGCTGGTGAGGTCTCGACGGAGAAGGTCGGAGATCCATTCCTCCGGGGTGACGGTCCGCTCGAACCGGTCGATCTGCCCGTTCTCGTCGATCGTCTCGGTCTCGAGCCGCCAGGCTTCGCCGAAGTCGACCGGTCGGCGATCTGATGCCGCAGCGACGAGACCGTCGGCGAACTGCGGCCCCCAGCCGGCGGCCGAGGCTTCCTCCTTCCACGCAACGTCGAAGCGTTCGTGCTCGACTTCGGGCTTGCGGCGACGGGTCGCGAGCACGGCTGCTTGACGTCCCTCGATCGTGTTCGGTGTTCCCGTTGCTGCGAGCCAGGCTTCGATCTCGGTGCTTCGTTTCGAGAACGAATCGAGCAGCGACTGTGGGATGCCGGCGATCTCGGGAACCGTCTTTCCGGGCCTCCATTCGATGCCGAGTGAGCGTGTGAGTTCGGCCCGGAACGCGGTCTGGAACACTTCGCCCGCAGCCCTCGCGTGACGGTAGATCTCGGGGTGAGCGAAGGCTGACCACTGACCGTCGGCACCTTCCACGAGATTGGCGGCAAGTGTGTGCCAGTGCAGGAGCGGGTCGCCCGCCCTCGATGTGCGATGGCGGAACGCGGCAGCGACCAGACCGGTCGTGCTGAGCCGCTTCGGTCCCGCCGCGGCCCGTTCCTCGGGCGACAGTCGTTCGAGGTACTTCGTGTTGTGCGAGCCTCGCTGCACCTGAACTGCTTCACGTTCGAGCCAACCGATCGCTGAGCGCAGGGCGTTCTCGCCCGCCTCGATGATCGCACCCTGGACGCTGGGGTCGTCCGAGACGGCGTAGAGAACGCTGGCGGACTTCGGTGCCTTGAACGTGAGATCGAATCCGGGCACCCGGTTCGGGTGAGGTTTGATCTCGTGGCCGTTCGGTGTGAGCCCGCCGGTACCGGGGCGGAGGCCGGCGAGGACCGCACGGAGGTCGTCCGGGTCGACCTGACCGTCGAGCCCGAGCCGCTCGGCGCCACCGCCGAGCCACTGGCCGTGTGCCTCCCCGGCGCCGGTGTAGTAGTCGTCGAGGGACTGGGCGACGCCGGACAACTGGTACGCCTCCTGTCCGACGCGGAGCTTTGTGATCGACAGCATGCCCCCCAACGGGAGCCCCGTTCACCAACCGGGTAATAGTCTGTGAAAGAGATTTCGGCTTGCGGTCCGATCCGTTGGGATGGCGGGGCTGGCAGGTCTCAGTGCCCCGAGGCTTTCACCGCTGCGGCAACTCCGTTGACGAACTGAACGAGTCGAGCGCTTGCTTCGTCCACATCGGATCGGTAGCCAAGATTCGGCCAGTTGCATGTCGCGATCGCTGCTTTCTTGGCCAGCGCGCTGCCCGTGTGAGCCATCGGGTCGAAGTCGTGCTCCGCGATCAGCTCGGATTCGATCAGGTCGGCGTGCGCCGTGAACTCGGCGAGCAGCGCCTCGTTCTCGGCGGTCGTGTCGTGACCGTTGACGTAAATCATCGCGCGAAATCCGTCGTCGGCATTGCCGGCTCGTACGTTGATCCGCCACTTACTGCTGCCCCACGAGATGTCGATCGAGTACCCGCCGTGCGGTCCCGACACTGTGGTGAACCCA
>NZ_BAOL01000086.1 GCF_000350145.1 Ilumatobacter nonamiensis YM16-303
ACGGGATTCGAACCCGTGCCGCCACCTTGAGAGGAAGCAGGCACCCGTCCATCCCGTGATGCTCAGTCGTGCAGGGTTTGATGTTGTCCCAGCTCACCGTACACGTCGAACGAAGACAAAGGGTTTCGTGAAATCCCACCCCACCCGAAACCAGTAGCAAATCCAGTAGCAAGAACGAACGGCTCTTGGAGGGCACCGCCTGGCACCGTCGACGGTGTAGCGGGTAAGCCACCGCTACTGAGAATTGTTGCGTACCAGCCCTGTGAGACACGCCAGTTCAGGCGGGGCCGGGCCGCAGAGAGTCGGAGCGACCGATCGGTGGGCGTCCTCCAATTGGACGCCCCGATGGATGACCGAGGTCGACGTCGTCACCACGACCGCTCGGGCTAGTCACTCGGAGCATTACCGAACATTGTCGGCTCGCCGCCTACTCTCGGCGTGCAGCAGTCGAGAGGGGTGGCCCGTGGCCGACGAGAAGTGGACGAGAGCACGACTGATTCCGGTATCCGGAATCGGATCAGAGAAGGAGGCCGAGACTCGAGCGGCGTCGGCTGTCCTGGCTGTGCTGTCTGTGGTTCGTGATCTATCGACTGAGTTGTTCTCGCCGATGGGAGCGTCGAGGGCACAGCGGGCGGTAGTCGAGACGTACATCGAGCCGCCGTTCGTGCTCAACGGCAAGAAGGTGCGGCCGGACGGTGTTGTGCGGATCAGCTACGGCAAGACTGCGTGGACCGCCCTGGTCGAGATCAAGACCGGCGACGGGCGGCTGGAGCCCGAGCAGATCAACTTGTATTGGGACCTGGCTCGGGAGCACGGCTTCGATGCGGTCGTCACCATCTCCAACGAGATCGCAGCTTCACCAGGTTCTCATCCGACCGATGGTCTGAAGGTTCGCTCCAACTCCAAGGTGCAGGTGCATCACATCTCGTGGACGGCGCTTCTCTCGACTGCGGTGATGATCAAGTCCCACAAGGGCGTGGACGATCCGGAGCAGGCGTGGCTCGTCGGCGAACTCATCCGCTACCTGAAGCACTCTGCGTCTGGGGCGATGGCGTTCGATGACATGGGGTCAAATTGGGTCAGCGTGCGAGACGGTGCGAGGGATCACACGCTCCGGAAGACCGACGAAGGTGTGCAGGACGTTGCGCTCCGCTGGGACCAACTCCTGCGCTACGCCGCTCTTCAACTCGGGGCGAGGATCGGCAGCGATGTGCAGCATCTCCTATCCAAAGCGCATCAGGACCAGCGGGCCCGGGCCTCGCACCTCGTGGACGCCCTCGTCGCAGGCGACCCGCTCGACGGAACGCTGCGGGTGCCGAACACCGTCGGCGACATTGAGATCTCGGCTGACGTGAAGGCCCGTCGGATCAGCGCCGCGATCACGGTACCGGCACCGGAGGATCGGGGTGGCCGTGCCCGCTGCTCGTGGATCGTCAATCAACTTCGTGAGGGACCCCCGTCGCTCGTCATCGAGGCGTACCCGAAGAACGCTCGGACGCCGTACTCGGCGACGCTTGCCCAGGCGAAGGAGGATCGTGACGTTCTCCTCGGTGGGGACAAGCGGGAGCCGACGAGGTTCCGGCTGGTGAGGACGGTTGAGATGGGTGCGGGTCGCAAGACGGGGAAGAAGTCTCCGGGGTTCATCGACTCGATCTTGAACCTGATCGAGGACTTCTACGGCTCGGTTGTTCAGACCATCACGCCGTGGACGCCGAAGGCTCCGAAGATCAGCGCACCGAAGGCAACAGCGGCGAGCGTTGACGACGACAAAGGCGACTTCGAGCCGACTGACAACCCACCGCCGGTCGCGGAGGACCCATCGTCCTCGTCGCCGCCAGCGCCGTCCTTCGAGCAGCCTGCTACACCGTCGTGGATGAAGGGTGGGTCGTAGTCTTTTGGCGATCCACGTCCCTAGCAGCACTGGGCCTCAGGCCAGTCCGTGCCGTCCGGTTGTAGGACAGCGGCGGCGTCCAATGCGTGTTTACGGGCCGCAAGCAGGTTTGCAAGTTCTTCCGTAGATGCTTCTTTTGCGTAGGCGTTAGAAGCGCGGGGCGAGCGACTCGACCATCTTGAAGAGCGGCACGCTCAGGTCAGCGGGAAGTCACCCTCAGGAGTGCCATTGGGCTACCGCGCCCTCGCGCCGGCTGGAGTCGCGACCTCGACCCTCCCGTGTAGAACGGTGACCGGCCGGAACGGCGCGCCGTGTCGGACCATTTGGATCGGAGGGTCTGCTCTACTCGGAGTCTGCTCGTGCGAATCGTCGTTCGCCCAGGGACGGCGGCGAGGTGCTAGAACGATCCGCCCGAGACTCGCGCAATGAAATACATTTCGGTGTCGGCGTCGACTTTCTCGGCGACCCAGGGATCACCACGATGACGACCGCGAATCCGCCGATGGGATGACTGCCAAGCGACCGCACCCGCTGCTCGAGATCCTGGATTCGGTCCGTCTGCTTGGAAGGTCTCGCCGTTGAGACTCCGAGACGTTCTCGAACGAATCGGTCGAACCGCCGTCCGTGCGACTTGCCGTCGCCCCATGTCTCGCGTTCGAGCTGGCTCTTTGAAGTTCCTTTGCCCCCGGCCCACTTAGCGAACAACCGCTCGGCGAGCTCTTCCTCGGGTTCGTCCGCCATGACAAGTGTCGCGCGCACCTCGATTCGTCCACGGGATTCACCTCGGCACGCCCTTGCGTTGACGTTGCCGGCCTTCGACCGGGTGCGGTGGTGCTGCGCCGTTCGCACCTGTCAAGCCCTTCGTTCCTCAGGGCC
>NZ_BAOL01000085.1 GCF_000350145.1 Ilumatobacter nonamiensis YM16-303
CACGGAGCGCCGGAACTGTTCACGAGATCGGGGTGGGTGGGTGTTGGAAGCTTGACTCGCGATCCGTAGCATTGCATGGCCGTGATCGGGAGGCATCCCGATCACCAGAACACCCCGCAACTGACGTCCGACCAGGCCGCCCACAACGATTGGGACTGGAACCAGCCGGCACAACCGAGTTTCTCAGCTCCGTATGCACGAATTCTTTGTGCTGCGGAGCTTTTACGTGGAGAGCCCCCGGACCGCCGGAAGGCTTGGACAACGAGAAGGACCGCCAAATGGCACAACAAGCGATCGTCGGCGAGAAGGTCGGCATGACACAGAAGTGGGTCGACGACAAGGTCGTCCCCGTCACTGTCGTCAAGGTCGACCCCATGCGCATCGTGCAGATCAAGACGAGCGAACGTGATGGCTACACGGCCATCCAGGTCACCTACGGCAGCAAGGACGCGAAGAAGCTGAACCAGCCCGAGGCCGGTCACTTCTCCAAGTCGGGCGTCGAGCCCGGCAAGCGCCTCATCGAACTGCGCCTCGACTCCGTCGACGGCCTCGAGGTCGGCCAGGAGCTGACCGTCGAGCAGATCGCGGCCGGGACGAAGGTCGATGTCACCGGCACCAGCCGGGGCAAGGGCTTCGCCGGCGTGATGAAGCGGCACAACTTCGCCGGTCAGCCGGCGTCGCACGGTGCCCACAAGAACCACCGCAAGCCCGGTGCGATCGGCCAGTGCGCCTTCCCGGCCCGTGTCTTCAAGGGCATGAAGATGGCCGGCCACATGGGCCACGAGCAGGTCACCACGCAGAACCTCGAAGTCGTCGAATCCGACGTCGAGCGCAACGTGCTGCTCATCAAGGGTGCCGTTCCCGGCCCCGCCGGCGGAGTCGTCACCGTGCGCAACGCCGTCAAGCTCGCTGGAAAGGGTGCCTGAGCATGGCTGAACTCACGATCAAGAACGCGGCCGGCAAGGAAGCCGGAACCGTCGAACTGGATGCTGCGGTGTTCGGCCTCGAGCCGAACGTCCCGGTCATGCACCAGGTCGTCACCGCTCAGCTCGCCGCACGACGTGCCGGCACGCAGAGCACCAAGACCCGCTCCGAGGTCCGTGGTGGCGGCGCCAAGCCGTACCGCCAGAAGGGCACCGGCAACGCTCGCCAGGGCTCGATCCGTGCGCCGCAGTACAGCGGTGGCGGCATCGCTCTCGGCCCGAAGCCCCGCAAGTACGACCAGAAGACGCCGAAGAAGATGGTGAAGCTCGCCACTCGCTCCGCGCTGTCCGACCGGGCCGCCGAAGGCAAGGTCGTCGTCGTCGATTCCTGGGACTTCGAGACTCCGAAGACCAAGCTCGCGAAGCAGGCCCTCGACGCGCTCGACGTGGCCGGCAACGTGCTGGTGGTGCTCGCACACGACGACGTCAACGCACTGCTCAGCTTCCGCAACCTGCCGTCCGTGCAGGTCATCGACGCCGGCGAACTGAACGCATACGACGTGCTGTGCAGCGACTGGGTCGTGTTCACGAAGGCCTCGCTGCCGTCGGACGAAGCTCCGGTTGCGGCAGCCACTGCTGAAGAAAGCGAAGAAGCCTGATGAAAGATCCTCGCGACATCATCATCGCGCCGGTGGTCTCGGAGAAGAGCTACGAGCTCATCGAGTCCGGCGTCTACACCTTCCAGGTGCACACCTCGGCGAGCAAGCCCGAGATCCGTGACGCCGTCGAGTCGATCTGGGGCGTCGAAGTCGCCAAGGTCAACACCCTCAACCGCGCCGGCAAGAAGAAGCGCACTCGAGGCACCAACCGCGTCGGGGTCAAGCCCGCCACCAAGCGGGCCATCGTCACCCTGGCAGCGGGCGAGATCCCGCTGTTCGAGAACTGAGCCAGGAGGAACACTGATCATGGCCATTCGTTCACGCAAGCCCACGAGCCCCGGACGTCGTTTCCAGACGAGCTCCGACTTCGGCGACGTCACCAAGACGACGCCCGAGAAGTCGCTGCTCGCCAAGAAGTCGAAGACCGGCGGCCGCAACGCCTACGGGCGCAAGACCAGCCGTCACCGCGGTGGCGGTCACAAGCAGCAGTACCGCATGATCGACTTCAAGCGGACCAAGGACGGCGTGGTCGCCAAGGTCGCTGCGATCGAGTACGACCCGAACCGCACCTGCCGGATCGCGCTGCTCCACTACCTCGACGGTGAGAAGGCGTACATCCTCGCTCCCCGCAACCTGAACGTCGGCGACCGCATCGTCTCCGGCCAGGGCTCGGACATCAAGCCCGGCAACGCGATGCCGCTGCGCTACATCCCCGTCGGCACCACCGTGCACAACGTCGAACTCCGCCCCGGTGGCGGCGGCAAGATCGGCCGTTCGGCCGGCATGTCGGTGCGCCTGGTCGCCAAGGAAGGCGACTACGCCACGCTGCGCATGCCGTCCACCGAGATGCGCCGAGTGCTGATCGACTGCCGCGCAACCGTCGGCGAAGTCGGCAACTCCGAGCACGAGCTCGTCAAGATCGGCAAGGCCGGTCGCAACCGCTGGAAGGGCAAGCGCCCGCAGACCCGTGGTGTTGCGATGAACCCGGTCGACCACCCCCTCGGTGGTGGCGAAGGCCGTACATCCGGTGGCCGCCCGGCCGTGTCCCCGTGGGGCAAGCCCGAGAGCCGCACTCGCAACAAGAAGAAGAGCTCGCAGCAGCTCATCATCCGTCGTCGTCGTACCGGTAAGGGTGGGCGTCGCTAGTCGGCCGCCCGGAAGGTAAAGGAAGATACTCATGGCACGTAGCCTCAAGAAGGGCCCGTTCGTCGACGAGCACCTGCTCAAGAAGATCGACGCCCAGAACGCCGCCGGCGAGCGCAAGGTCATCAAGACCTGGTCCCGCCGCAGCACGATCATCCCCGACATGGTCGGCCACACCCTCGCCGTCCACGACGGCCGCAAGCACGTCCCGGTCTACGTGACCGAGTCGATGGTCGGCCACAAGCTCGGTGAGTTCAGCCCGTCGCGGACGTTCAAGTTCCACGCCGGCATGGAGCGGGGTGCTCGGCGATGACCGGTCCCAAGCTCAACGAGAAGTCCTTCGTCGCCGGCGAGCGTTCCGGCACGAAGTCGACCGCCAAGTACGTCCGCAGTTCGGCCTCCAAGGCCCGCGCGGTGCTCGACCTCATCCGGGGTCTCGACGTCGTCTCCGCCGACGAGGTACTCCAGTTCACCGACCGCCACATCGCCCACGACGTCCGCAAGGTGCTCGCCTCGGCCGTGGCCAACGCGGTGAACAACGACAACCAGGACGCCGAAGAACTCGTCGTCATCGCATGCTTCGCCGATGAGGGCCCCACGTTGCGCCGCTTCCGGCCGCGTGCCCGCGGTCGTGCGACCCGCATCCACAAGCAGACCTGCCACATCACCGTGATCGTCGCGGCGATGAGCGAGGATCGCCTCGAGATCGTCCAGGCGCGTCGTGAGCGCCAGGGTGGCGCCGGAGCCAGCGGTCGCCCGCAGAGCTCGGCCGGCCGTCGTGCCCGCGTCGAGCGGAGCCGCAAGGAAGCCGCCGAAGAGCAGCCGACCGTCGACGAGGTGCAGGACGCCCACGACGAGGCCGAAGACACCGACGTCTCCGACCAGCCGGTCGCCGAGACGCCGGCCGAGGTCGAAGCGCTCGCCGGTGAGTGGGAGGGCTCGATGCAGGCCACCGACGACGGCGAGATGCCCGAGGGCTACGAGATCAAGGGCAACGCGTCGTCGATGCTCTACCACGAGCCCGGCTCGCGGTACTACGGCCCGACCAAGGCCGAGGTGTGGTTCGACTCCGTCGAGTCCGCCGAGGCAGCCGGCTTCAGCAAGCCCGGCGCCGCCAAGTCAGAAGAAGAAGCGGCTGACACCGAGTCGGCTGACGAGACGAACGAATCGGCCGCTGACGAGGCGGAGGAGAAGTAATGGGACAGAAGATCAACCCCTACGGTTTCCGCCTGGGCATCACCACCGACTGGAAGTCGCGGTGGTTCTCCGAGCGTGAGTACAAGCAGTACCTCACCGAGGATTGGCAGATCCGTGACCAGATCATGGAGCTGCTCGAGTCCGCAGCGATCAGCCGCATCGAGATCGAGCGCACGCGGGACAAGCTCCGCGTCGACGTGCACACCGCCCGCCCGGGCATCGTGATCGGTCGCCGCGGCGCCCAGGCCGACGAGCTGCGCAAGATGATCACCGAGATCACCGGCAACCAGAAGATCCAGCTGAACATCGTGGAGATCAAGGCTCCCGAGCTCGACGCCGCCCTCATCGCGCAGGGCGTCGCCGACCAGCTGATCAACCGCATCGCCTTCCGCCGGGCCATGAAGCGCGCCGTGCAGAACGCACAGCGCGCCGGTGCCCTCGGCATCAAGGTGCAGTGCTCGGGTCGCCTCGGCGGCGCCGAGATGAGCCGGACCGAGTGGTACCGCGAAGGCCGTGTGCCGTTGCACACGCTGCGCGCCGACATCGACTACGGCATGCGTGAGGCCAAGACCACCGCCGGCCGTGTCGGCGTCAAGGTGTGGCTGTACAAGGGTGACATCACCCCGTACAAGAAGGCCAACGACGACAAGATCTCCCGCGAGGCCGCGATGGCCGTCGGTGAGACCTCGGGCCAGACCGCAGCCGCCGGACCGCGCAAGGTCGTGTCGTCGGGTCGCCCCGGCGCCCCCGACACCGCCCCGCCGACCGAGACCCAGCCGCTGGTCCGCGAAGCCGATCCCGAGCTCGAACAGCTGCTGAACGAAGAAGCAACCATCGATGCGAAGCAGGCCGCGCCGGAAGCCGACGCCAAGCCAGAGGCCGACGCGAAGCCGGCCGACACCGACGAGAAGGAGGCCTGAGTGTCATGTTGATGCCCCGCAAGGTCGCACACCGCAAGCACCACCGTGGCCGCACCCGCGGTCTCACCAAGGCCGGATCCGGTCTGAGCTTCGGCGAATACGGAATCCAGGCGCTCGAGCCGGGTTGGATCACCGCCCGCCAGATCGAAGCCTCCCGTATCGCCATGACCCGCGCCATCAAGCGTGGCGGCAAGGTCTGGATCAACGTCTTCCCCGACAAGCCGGTCACCAAGAAGCCGGCCGAGACCCGCATGGGTTCGGGCAAGGGCAACCCGGAGTTCTGGGTCGCCGTCGTGAAGCCGGGTCGCACGCTCTTCGAGCTGTCGTTCCCGGACGAGGAGACCGCACGGGTCGCCCTCAACAAGGCGATCCAGAAGCTGCCGATCAAGTGCCGCATCATCACCCGTGAGGAGATCGTCTGATGGCTGGCAAGCAGAACGACCTGGCCGAACTGTCGATGGGTGAACTCGTCGACGAGTTGAAGGCCACCAAGCAGGAAGCGCTCAACCTGCGCTTCCGCAACGCAACCGGACAGCTCGAGAACACCGCCGAAATCGGCAAGGTGCGCAAGCAGATCGCCCGGATCAACACGCTCATCCGCAGCAAGGAAATTGCTGCCGCCGAGGCAGGACAGTGATGTCAGAAGAAACCGCAACCACAACCGACGAGCGCGCCGCTCGCAAGGTGCGCGAAGGCACCGTCGTGTCCAACAAGATGGACAAGACCGCCGTCGTCGCCGTCGTGTCGCGTGCGCCGCACGCTCGCTACAACAAGATGGTCCTGCGCACCACCAAGCTCCAGGCGCACGACGAGACCAACGACGTCAACATCGGCGACAAGGTCCGCGTCATGGAGACCCGGCCGATGAGCAAGAACAAGCGCTGGCGCATCACCGAAGTCCTGGAGCGTGCCAAGTGATCCAGCAGGAATCGCGACTTCGAGTCGCCGACAACAGCGGAGCCAAGGAAGTGCTCTGCATCAAGGTGCTCGGTGGAACCCGGCGCCGCTATGCCTCGATCGGCGACGTGTTCGTCGCCACGGTCAAGGACGCGATGCCCGGCGCCGGCGTGAAGAAGGGCGAGGTCGTCAAGTGCGTCGTCGTCCGCACCAAGAAGGAAAAGCGCCGTCCCGACGGCAGCTACATCCGTTTCGACGAGAACGCAGCCGTTCTCATCAAGGACGACATGACGCCTCGCGGCACCCGCATCTTCGGCCCGGTCGGCCGTGAGCTGCGTGACCGCAAGTTCATGCGCATCGTGTCGCTGGCACCGGAGGTGTTGTGAACATGAAGCTCAGGAAAGGTGACACCGTCGAGGTGATCACGGGCAAGGACAAGGGCAAGCAGGGCGAGATCGAACACGTCTACCCGAAGTCCAACAAGCTCATCGTGAACGGCGTGAACACCGCGTCGAAGCATTCCAAGCCGAGCCGTGCGAACGAGCAGGGCGGCATCATCGACAAGGACATGCCCATCGACGCCAGCAACGTGATGCTGGTGCACAAGGGCAGCACGGTCCGCGTCGGCTACAAGGTCAACGACGATGGCACCAAGGTGCGCATTGCACGACCGTCCGGAGAAGAGATCTGATGGCCGAGACAGCCACGCTTCCACGTCTGAAGCAGAAGTACAACGACCAGATCGCCGCTGCGCTGAAGGATCAGCTCGGCATCGAGAACGTGATGGAGATCCCGAAGCTCGACAAGATCGTCATCAACATGGGCATGGGTCGCGCTGCGAGCCAGCCCTCGCTGATGGACGCCGCGATCGAGGACCTCACCGTGATCGCCGGCCAGAAGCCGGTCGTCACCAAGGCCAAGAAGTCGATCGCGAACTTCAAGCTCCGTGAGGGTCAGGCGATCGGCGCGAAGGTCACCTTGCGCGGCGATCGCATGTGGGAATTCCTCGACCGGCTCGTGTCGGTCGCGATTCCCCGCATCCGTGACTTCCGCGGTCTGCCGGCCCACTCGTGGGACGGCCAGGGCAACTACACCTTCGGCCTCAACGAGCAGACGATGTTCGCCGAGATCAACCCCGACAACGTCGACCATCCCCGCGGGATGGACATCACCATCGTCACGTCGGCCACCGACGACGAGGGCGGCTACGCCCTCCTCGACGCCTTCGGCTTCCCCTTCAAGAAGGGCGAAGACGCCGCCAACGCACCCCGCAAGAAGCGCCGCAAGCGTCCGCTGTACGGCAAGAAGAGCAAGTGAACTGAGCTGACATGGCAAAGAAAGCACTCATCAACAAAGCCAACAAGAAGCCGAAGTTCAAGGTGCGCGCGTACACACGCTGCCGCCGCTGCGGCCGTCCCCGTTCCGTCTACCGCAAGTTCGGACTGTGCCGAGTCTGCCTGCGTGAGCTCGCTCACGCCGGTGAGATCCCGGGTCTGACGAAGAGCTCGTGGTGAGCCGGAAAGGAATCGAAGAATCATGCTGACTGATCCCATCGCCGACATGCTCACGCGTGTCCGCAACGCCAACACTGCGATGCACGACGAAGTGCGGATGCCCTCCTCGAAGCAGAAGGTCGCACTCGCCAAGGTCCTCCAAGCCGAGGGCTACATCGCCGGTTTCGGTACCGACCCCGCCCCCAAGGGCCCGGGAGAGGTGCTGACCATCCAGATGAAGTACTCCGACGATCGTGACCGCACGATCAGCGGAATCCGCCGCATCTCGACCCCCGGCCTGCGCGTGTACCGCCAGGCGAACGCGATCCCTCGCGTGCTCGGTGGTCTCGGTGTCGCAGTCCTGTCCACCTCGAACGGCCTCATGACCGACCGCGAAGCGCGCAAGCGCAAGGTGGGCGGCGAGGTCCTCTGTTACGTCTGGTGAGCTGATGTCACGTATCGGAAAAGCACCCATCACGGTTCCGGCCGGTGTCGAGGTCAAACTGACACCTGGTCATGTTTCGGTCACGGGCCCCAAGGGCAGCCTCGAGCGGAACATCCCCGGCAACATCGGGATCACGATCGAGCAGGACGGTGACACCCTCACCGTGGTTCGTCCCGACGAGGAGAACAAGACCAAGGCACTGCACGGTCTCACTCGCAGCCTGCTCAACAACATGGTCATCGGCGTCACCACCGGGTTCCGCAAGGAACTCGAGATCCACGGCGTCGGTTACCGTGCCGAGCAGCAGGGCCCGAACAAGCTCCGCATGAACCTCGGCTACAGCCACACCATCGACGTCGAGGCTCCCGAGGGCATCGTCTTCGAAGTGCCGCAGCAGACCTCGGTGATCGTGACCGGGATCGACAACGAGATCGTCGGTCAGGTCGCCGCCAACATCCGCAGCCTCCGCAAGCCCGAGCCGTACAAGGGCAAGGGCGTCCGCTACGCCGGCGAGCGCATCGTGCGCAAGGCCGGCAAGGCAGGAAAGAAGTAATCATGACGAAGATCGCACAAGCACGCCGTTCGGGTCGGATCCGTCGCCACCGACGGGTCCGCAAGAAGATCCACGGCACCGCCGCCCGGCCCCGCCTGGCAGTGTTCCGCTCCAACAAGCACCTGTCGGTGCAGGTGATCGACGACGACGAGGGTGTCACCCTCGCCGCCGCGTCGACCACCGAAGCCGACGTCCGCGCAGCCGGATCGACGGCTTCCGTCGACGCGGCCAAGAAGGTCGGCGAACTCGTCGCCGGACGGGCCAAGGATGCCGGGATCACCGAGGTCGTGTTCGACCGCGGTGGGTTCGCCTACCACGGCCGCATCGCGGCAGTGGCGTCTGCTGCACGTGACGCAGGACTGGAGTTCTGATGGGTTTCGGAGGAAACAACCAGGGCGGCCGTGGAGGCCGTGACGGTGGGCGCGAGCGCGCCCCCGATCCCGATGGCCTGCGCGAATCACGGGTGATCACGATCAACCGTGTCGCCAAGGTCGTCAAGGGCGGTCGTCGGTTCTCGTTCACCGCGCTCGTGGTGATCGGCGACGGCAACGGCCGCGTCGGTCTCGGCTACGGCAAGGCCAAGGAAGTTCCCTTGGCGATCCAGAAGGGCACCGAAGAAGCCCGCCGCAACCTGTTCACCGTGCCGATGGCCGGTGGCACCGTCATCCACGAAGTCCTCGGTCGCACCGGGGGCGGTCGCGTGATGATCAAGCCGGCGTCGGCCGGTACCGGCGTCATCGCCGGTGGTGCTGCCCGCGTCATCCTCGAAGAGGCCGGCGTGCACGACGTGCTCTGCAAGTCGCTCGGCTCGGCCAACCACATCAACGTTGCCCGCGCGACCATCGATGGTCTCAAGCAGCTGCAGCGTCCCGACGACATCGCGAAGCGTCGCGGTCTGCACCCGGACGAGTTCGTTCCGAAGGGTCTGCTCGAGGCGTACAACGAGTCGAACAAGAAGCCGGTCGCTGCTGCAGCCGGTGCGAGCGACTCCGCTGAAGGAAGTAGCTGATCATGGCTGACATCACCGTCACCCAGACCAAGTCGGCGATCGGCACCAAGCCCAAGCACCGCGGCACGCTCCGCGCGCTCGGGCTCGGTCGGATCGGCCAGACCAACACCCTCCCCGATCGCCCGGAGATCCGCGGCATGATCGCCCGGGTGCCCCACCTCATCGCGATCGGCGACGACGTCGACGGTCCGCAGGGCAGTGACAAGGCCAACGAGTCCGGCGAAGCGGTCGACACCGCGGTTGCCGAGGTCGTCGAGGAAGTCGCTGCCGACAAGGCCGATGACCCCGTCCCGTTCGCGGGCGACGATTCTGACGACACAGCTGTCGAAAAGGAGAGCTGACATGAAGGTCCATGACCTCAAGCCCGCCGAGGGTTCCACGAAGAGCCGCAAGCGCGTCGGTCGCGGTACCAGCGGCAAGGGCGGCAAGACCGCCGGCCGCGGCACCAAGGGCCAGCGCGCCCGCAACACGGTCCACCGCGCCTTCGAAGGTGGTCAGACGCCGATGCTCCGCCGTCTGCCGAAGCTCAAGGGCTTCAACAACCCCTTCCGCGTCGAGTACCAGGCGGTCAACCTGCACACCCTCAGCGATCTCGCCGAGAAGGTCGATGGCGACATCACCCCCGAGGTGCTCGTCGAGCACGGCCTGGTCCGCAAGGATGCGTTCGTGAAGATCCTCGCCCGCGGCGAGATCAACACGAAGATCAACGTGAGCGCCCACGGTGCGTCGAAGGCCGCCGTCGAGGCGATCGAGGCCGCCGGCGGTTCGATCACGATGATCACGCTCCCGTTCAACGAAGAAGGCAAGGCCGGACGCCCAGCGTCCCAGGGCAACCAATTCATGAACCGCTGATTCCGGCCGATGCGCGTCGGTGCCTGACACCGCTGCACATCGCTGAGAATTGACCGATGGCCCGCACGAAATCGTGCGGGCCATCGTCGTTTTCGGGTCGGCGTCTCCATCGATCCGCACGAACTCACCGAATTCCGGGATGGCGCGGGCGTCGAAGTTCTAGGGTCGGCTCCCGAGAAAGGGGTGTGGGATGGCAGACGACGTCGTCGAGAGCGGCTCTGGCGTCCGGTCGGGCTCCGGGCGGGTGCGGACCTGGTATCGCGCGTTGCCCCCGGTCATCGTGCTCGCCGCGACCACGATCGGCGCACTGCTCGGCGGAGTGCTGCTCTGGGTGGCGACCGAGCGGTCGTTCCCGGCGATCGGTCTTGCCGGAGTCGTGCTGGCGACTGCCGCCGCGTGGGTGACCACCGACTACACCGCCTCGCGCTGGCGTGACCCGGGCACCGTGAAATGGAAGACGTTCGTGCTCGTGTCGGCCGGAGCAGGTGCCATCGCGGTGATCGTTGCCGACGTGCTGCGGTCGCCGCTGCTGGCGTTCCTCGGCCTGATGGCGCTCACGTTCGGAATCGGTCCGTTCGTCGGGGAGGTCCGCAACGCGGCGGCCGCGAAGGCCGAGAGGTGGATGCAGGCCGGGCTGCTCGTCGGTGCGGTGAGCGCGATCGTCATCGGACTGCGGATCCTGCCCGTGCCGCTCCGCCTGCTCGCCGTCGTCGGTCTCCTCGTCGGATTCGGACTGTTCACCGGCGGTCTCTCGACGATGTGTGCGCGCGACGCCCGACCGCAGTCGTTCGCGTTGAGGATCATCCCGGGTGACGCCCGTCAGCGCGGGTTGATCGTCGGCGCTGTCGGCTTGATCGTCTTGCTGGTGGGACTGGTCCTGCGGTGGTTGCCGGTCGTGAGCGTGGGGGCGTGGCTGACCATCGTGGCCATGGTCATCTTGAGTGTCATCCCCGCTCGTTTCGGAATGTCCACCCTGATGAAGCGCTCGATTCTGGTGTCGGGCATCGTCCTCGTGGGGGTCGCCGGCTACCAGCTGTTCACGACCGGCACGTTCGGCCGCTCGGTCTGGTTCACGCTGTTCGTCGTGCTGACCGTCGCATTGGCCGGGGCGTGGATCGTCTGGCGGGGTTCGACGTTGTTCATCGGTGTGATCCTCGGGTTCGCGTTCGTGTGGGGCTTGTCCTCGCACACGACGGACGACCCGGAACACGTGAGCGGCGTCGATGCCGAGGGCGACGTGGCCGCGGCGGGCGTCGTGGCGTTCGGTGATTCGTTCATCTCGGGTGAAGGCGCGCCGACGTTCTACGACGGCACGGATCAGAAGGGCGATCACCGGAACGAGTGCCGGCGCGCCCCGACGGCGTATCCCGTCCTGATCTCGCGCGCGTCCGATGGCTCGTCCACGGGAGCGGACGGAGCGGAGCCGATCGAGACGTTGAGCGAGCCAGGCCTCGACTTCCTCGCCTGCTCGGGAGCGAAGCTCGCACACGTACTCGAACTGCAGACCGACGACCTGAGCGCGGATGCCGAGAACCGAACGGCGGTCGACGAAGCCATGGATCTGGCGGCGGAGCTCGGTGACGAGTCGATGGTCGAGTCGATGGAGTCGCTCGTCGTCGCCGGCGGGGAGATGGTCGAGAGCGACGACGATGCCGACGAGTGCCCCGATGGCGAGGCGCGCTCGGCCGGCCAGTACGGATGCGGTCCCGATGGCGTGTACGGCTCGGAGCTGCAACTCGATCACGCGGCGGACGACCGCAGTGCAACCGAACTCGTGTTGTTGAGCATCGGCGGGAACGATGTCCGATTCGGCGACATCGTGGCGGGCTGCCTGCTCCCCGGATCGTGTGCCGAACGGCGAGAGATCTGGCTCGACAACGTCGCTGCGCTCGGACCAGAACTGACGGAGGCCTACGTCGCGATCCGCGAGGAGTTCGCCCAGGATGTCCCGATCGTCGTGATGCCGTATCCGCTCGTGCTCACCGAGGACTCGTGCGCCGACTCGCCGCTCGACGCGAGCGAGCACGAGTTCATCTTCGAGTTCACGACCGTCCTCAACCGTCAGATCTCGGTCTCGGCGGCGCAGGCGGGCGTCCACTACTTCGCGCCGGGAGCGTTCGCTCTGGAGGGCAACCGGCTGTGCGAGAGTTCCGAGCGGGCGATCAACCTGATCCGGCTCCAGCCGACCGACGGGCCGATGTTCGACCGGATGAATCCTGGTTCGTGGACGCACAACAGCATGCATCCCAACCGGTTGGGGCACCGGATGATCGCTGCGGAGTTGCGCGAGTGGATCGACGGCGAGGGAATCCTCGGTTCCGGGAATCCGATGCCCGACCCCAGCGCCAATGCGACCCTTCTCGACGTTCGTTCGGCCCGGCCCTACGCAGTCGATCCGGACGTCGTCGACGTGCTGAGCAACACCGGAGTCGGAGTGTGCGGTTACGACCAGATCGAATCGTTCGCCACGCGGATCGCCGTCTTCGACGAGCAATCGGGCGACGGCGTGAAGTCCCAGGCCTTTCGCGTTCCGGTCGAGGGCGCGGAGGCGACCGCCCCGGTGTGCGTCACGAACTCGGCGGGGCAGTGGACCTCACCGGAATCGGTCATCGAGCCACTCGCGGACGACTCGACCAGTCGGCTTCCGTCAGCCGAACCGGCCGTCGTCGTCTCGGGCGGTCGGGTGTTCGTCACGGGCGGTCGTCCCGACCAGCGGTGTCTGGAACAGCACGGCTCCCATGTCCGTGACGATCTCTGCGCCTTCCAGTGGATCATGTTCAGCTCACCCGCTGACGACCGGAATTCGGCCATGTCCGAGCGGACGTGGTCGCTGCGCGCGGTCCAGTACTGCACCACGGACCCGGACTGCGAGGACACGTTCGACGAGTGGATCGACAGCCAGGTCGGTCAGGCGGCACGCAAGGTCGGAGCGACGCTCGGGATGATCTTCCTCGGTGGCTGGCTGGTCGCCCTCGGTATCGAACTGGTGCGCCCGCGGTCGCTGTCCGCACGGTTCCGACCGCAGCTCCGCGGTGCGGTCGCGGGTTCGGTCGGTGATTCCGGGGGCGTCGGCACGCACGGCCCCGGTGACGGTGTGGCGCCATCGGGAAGCGGAACGAGTCGCTGATAGCCTCGCCGCTGGTCTGCGCTGGCGCGCGGATCCCCCGTTTCGTCTGAAAGTCATCGATGCTCTCCAATCTGCTGAACATCTTCAAGATCAGCGACCTGCGCAACAAGTTGCTGTTCGTGGTGCTGATGGTCGCCGTCTACCGCCTCGGTGTGGCGATCCGCGTTCCGGGTGTCGACCCGATCGCGATCGAGCAGCTGCAGGCCTCGGCCAGCCAGCAGGGCGCACTCGGCTTCTTGAACCTGTTCTCGGGCGGCGCGTTCGAATCCTTCTCGATCTTCGCTCTCGGGATCATGCCGTACATCACGGCCAGCATCATCATGCAGGTCCTCGGCGTCGTCATCCCGAAGCTGGAAGAGCTCCAGCAGGAGGGCGCGGTCGGTCAGCGCAAGATCACCCAGTACACCCGCTACGTCACCATCGGCCTCGCCACGCTGCAGGCGACCGGGCTCGTGTTCATCTTCGGCACCGGTCAGGGCCAGGCGTTCTTCACGCAGGGACCGCCCACGAACGTCCCGCTGCTCACGGGAGGCATCTGGCCCCGTGGGTATCTGATCATCCCGACGCTGGTCGCCGGCACCGCCGTACTCATGTGGATCGGCGAGATGATCTCCCAGCGCGGCATCGGCAACGGCATGTCGATGGTGATCTTCGCGTCGGTCGTCGCGTCGATGCCCGGAGGGTTCCTCAGCATCCTGACGCTGCGCGGATGGTTCTGGTTCTCGGCGATGGTCATCCTCACCGTGGGGAT
Source organism: Ilumatobacter nonamiensis YM16-303 (assembly GCF_000350145.1). Lineage (GTDB taxonomy): Bacteria > Actinomycetota > Acidimicrobiia > Acidimicrobiales > Ilumatobacteraceae > Ilumatobacter_A > Ilumatobacter_A nonamiensis. The sequence goes on from NZ_BAOL01000085.1 coordinate 13,970, forward strand.
CGTGATCGCCGTGGTCTTCGTCGAACTCGGACAGAGACGCATCCCCGTCCAGTTCGCGAAACGCGTGGTGGGTCGCCGGATGATGGGCGGTCAGAACACCTACATCCCGTTGAAGGTCAACCAGTCCGGCGTGATCCCGATCATCTTCGCCAGCTCGATCCTGCTGCTTCCCGTGATCTTCTCGAACGTGCTCGGAGCGGCCGATCCCGACAGTTGGCGTGGCCAGATCCAGTCGTTCGTGACCGAGTACATCGTCAACCCCGACAACTTCGTGTACGTCGGGATCCTCGCGTTGATGATCATCGCGTTCGCCTACTTCTACAACTCGATCGCGTTCGACCCGGTCCGTCAGGCCGACCAGCTCCGCAAGCAGGGTGGCTTCATCCCCGGCGTGCGTCCGGGACCCCAGACCGAGCGCTACCTCGGCAAGGCCGTCAACCGGATCACGCTGCCGGGTGCGGTGTTCATCGCGGTCATCGCGATCCTGCCGTACATCCTGCTGATCGTCGCGAACGTGAGCACGTTCGGTTTCGCCGGTACCAGCGTGTTGATCTCGGTGGGTGTCGCGCTCGAACTGATGCGTCAGATCGACAGCCAGCTCACGCTGCGCAACTACGAGGGCTTCCTCAAGTAGGTCGCGGCGCATGATCCCGGGCGCCCGCCTCATCATCCTCGGGCGACAGGGTGCCGGCAAGGGTACGCAGTGCGTACGCCTCAGCCGTCACTTCGTCGTTCCGCACATCTCCACCGGTGACATGCTGCGCGCGGCCGTGCGCGAGGGCACCGAACTCGGAGTCGAGGCGAAGAAGGTGATGGATGCGGGCGGGCTCGTGTCCGACGGCATCATGATCGGCATCGTGCGCGACCGGCTCAAGGCCGCCGACGCCGACACGCGTGGCTACATCCTCGACGGATTCCCCCGCACGATCGAGCAGGCCGATGCGCTCGACGAGATCACCGGCGACATCGGCAAACCGATCGACGTCGTCCTCGACCTCAACGTGCCGCGTGAGATCGTGCTCGAACGGATCTCGTCGCGCCGTGTGTGCCGCGACTGCGGCACCAACTACACGGCGACCGGCAACGACCCGAGCCCGTGGATCTGTGACGTGTGCGGTGGCGACGTGATGCAACGTGATGACGACACGCCGGAGTCGGTGAACACCAGGCTCGACCTGTACGAGGAACAGACGTTCCCGCTGATCCGTCACTACGGCGACCAGAACCGACTGTCGGTCGTCAACGGAATCGGTCATCCCGACGCGGTGTTCGAACGCTTGGTCAAAGCCGTCGAACACAGCCGACGGTGACCGCGTCGCTCGAAATGGCACCGCCCGTGACCGCTCCGCTGCGTCGAGCGAGTGTGTCATCCGTCATACTCCGACGGTGGGGATGAGCAGCAAAGGGGCGCCACGGCGGCGAGGTCGTCCACCGGACACCAAGTCGTCCGAGACGCGCGAAGCGATCCTCGGCGGTGCCCGTCAACTGTTCGGCCAGCGCGGCTACGGGGCGGTCACGAACAAGGATCTCGCGGCCGCAGCAGGCGTCACGACCGGAGCGCTGTACCACTACGTGGACTCCAAGCTCGATCTGTACCTCCAGGTGCACCGGGACATGCAGCTCAAGATCTACCGGCGGTTCCAGCTCGCGGACAGCTCGCAGGACACCTTCATCAGCAAGCTCGAGGCGGTGCTGGAAGCCTCACACGAACTCAACCGTGACGATCCGTCACTCGCCAAGTTCGTGGGTGCGGTCCGTGCCGACACGCGTCGCCACCCCGAGATCGGCGAAGCGCTCGGCGATGCGAATGCGGAGCGCGAGGAGTTCTTCATGCGCATCGTGAGTGCCGGAATCGCGAGCGGCGAGGTGCGTCCCGAGGATTCCGACCTCGTGCGCGAGTTCGTGCGGCTGATTCTCGTCGGGTTGACCGATGGGTCGAGTGAGACGTTGGAGCAACAGCGCCGCGCGATCGACAGCGTGATGGCGATGGTGCGCGGGACGTTGATCCGCCCCGCCGAATCGTCCTCCACCAGCCCGTGAGTGTGCTCGGCGTGCGGATCCGGCGCGTACCACGCGTGACTCGCGTCGCTGTGGATTTCGCGCGTGGAGTCGCGCTGTTCCACCGTTAGCATCGTTTTCCGGTCTGTTCGCAGACCAGGCCGAGCCATGCCGCTCGGTCGAGAACCGTCAAGACAACGAAAACCGACTTCAGCACCAGCGATAGCGGCCTCTGCGCCGGTGATGAGCACGATAGGTGAGGAGAATCCCCTGCCCAAGCCAAAGGAAGATGCGATCGTACTCGAGGGCAAGATCCTCGAATCGCTGCCGAATGCCATGTTCAAGGTCGAACTCGACAATGGACACGAGGTGCTCGCGCACATCTCCGGGAAGATGCGGATGCACTACATCCGAATCCTCCCAGGCGACAAGGTCCAGGTGGAACTCACTCCGTACGACCTCACCCGAGGTCGGATCACCTACCGATACAAGTAATCCGATCTGTGCGGCCGGCCAACGAACCGACCGTCACGAATCATCTCATCGAACGAACGAGTAGAGAAGCAACCATGAAAGTACGACCCAGCGTCAAGCCGATGTGCGACAACTGCAAGGTGATCCGTCGCCATCGTCGCATCATGGTCATCTGCACGAACCCCCGCCACAAGCAGCGTCAAGGCTGATTGGCCCAGGAAGCAGCAAGGTTTAGAAGCACATGGCACGTATCGCCGGCGTTGACATCCCCCGTGAAAAGCGGTTGGAAGTCTCCCTCACCTACATCTTCGGAATCGGACTCACGACCTCGCAGACCATCTGCCGGTCGCTCGAGCTCGACCCCAACACGAAGGTCTCGAACCTGACCGAGGACGAGATCAACAAGATCCGTGCCTACGTCGATCAGAACCTCACCATCGAGGGCGACCTGCGCCGCAACGTGCAGGGCGACATCAAGCGCAAGATCGAGATCGGCTCGCTCCAGGGCGTCCGCCATCGCAAGGGTCTGCCCGTTCGTGGTCAGCGCACTCACACCAACGCTCGCACTCGCAAGGGACCCAAGCGCACCGTTGCCAACAAGAAGAAGGCCGTCCGGAAGTAATCATGGCAAAGCAAGCACAAACCCGTCGGCCGCGTAAGCGGGACCGCAAGAACGTCACGACCGGCGTGATCCACATCAAGTCGTCGTTCAACAACACGATCGTGTCGATCACCGACCCGCAGGGCAACGTCATCGCCTGGGCGAGCTCCGGTGTCGCCGGCTACAAGGGGAGCCGCAAGAGCACCCCGTTCGCCGCACAGCTGGCCGCCGAGAAGGCCGCCCGCTCCGCACAGGAGCACGGCTTGCGCCGCGCCGAAGTGCAGGTCAAGGGTCCCGGCTCCGGCCGTGACGCCGCCGTGCGTTCCATCCAGCAGACCGGCATCGAAGTCGTGTCGATCAAGGATGTCACCCCTGTTCCCCACAACGGTTGCCGGCCGCCCAAGCGCCGGCGCGGCTGAGAAAGGACGCTGAGTCATGGCTCGCTACACCGGACCCAAGCTGCGCGTTTCGCGCCGTCTGTCCACCAACATCTTCGAGAACGAGAAGGGCCGCAAGGTCCTCGAGCGTCGTCCGTTCCCGCCGGGAGCGCACGGCCGCACCCGTCGCCGCAACGCCGGCTCCGAGTACCTCGCGCAGCTGCAGGAGAAGCAGAAGGCGAAGTACATCTACGGCGTGCTCGAGCGCCAGTTCAAGAAGACCTACAACGAGGCCGTCCGCCTCGACGGACCGTCGGGTGAGAACCTGTTGCGTCTGCTTGAGCAGCGCCTCGACAACGTCGTCTACCGCGCCGGTTGGGCTTCCACCCGTCCGCAGGCTCGCCAGTTCGTCAACCACGGCCTGATCAGCGTCAACGACAAGCGGATGGACATCCCGAGCTACACCGCACGCAAGGGCGATGTCGTCTCGCTGTCGCCGAAGGCCGCGAAGATGATCGTCATCCAGCACAACATCGACACGCTCGACCGGTCGCTCGTCGGCTGGCTCGAGCAGGGCGACGGCGGCAAGCAGGTCACCGTCCGCAGTCTCCCCGAGCGTGATCACATCGACATCCCGGTGCGCGAGTCGCTCATCGTCGAGCTCTACTCCAAGTAACGCTCATCGGTGGCCGACCGGCCGCCTGTCACCACGCTCTCGCACACGTCTCTCGAATACCCCGGAAAGGTCCTGGCACCAATGCTCGTCATGCAGCGCCCCACCATCGAAGCTCTCGGTGAGGAATCGAACAACCGCCAGAAGTTCGCGGTCGGACCCCTCGAGCCCGGCTTCGGCCACACGCTCGGCAACTCGCTCCGTCGCACGCTCCTGTCGTCGATCCCGGGTGCGGCGATCACGACCGTCCGTTTCGACGAGTCGCTCCACGAGTTCGACACGATCTCGGGTGTCACCGAAGATGTCACCGACATCATCTTGAACCTCAAGGACATCGTCGTCACCTCCGAGTCCGAGGAAGCGGTCACCGCTCGCCTCGACGTGCGCGGTGCCGCAGACGTCACCGCCGCCGACATCGAGTGCCCGGCCGACGTCGAGGTGCTGAACGGCGACCTCCACATCGCCACGCTCAACACGAAGGGCCGCCTCGCGATCGATCTCACGATCGAGCAGGGTCGCGGCTACCTCACGAGCAAGCGTGACGACGACAACCGCACGATCGGCATGATCCCGATCGATGCGATCTTCAGCCCGATCCGCCGGGTGTCGTTCGACGTGGAGCCGACTCGCGTCGAGCAGTCCACGAACTACGACCGCCTCGTCATCGAGATCGACACCGACGGTTCGATCACCCCGTCCGATGCGCTCGCTTCGGCCGGTGCGACGCTGCAGGCGCTCACCGAACTGGTCGCCACGATGTCCGAGGAGCCCCAGGGTCTCGAACTCGGCGAAGTGGTCGACGTCGCCGTCAGCTCGCCGGACCTCGACCTGCCGATCGAGGACCTCGACCTGTCCGAGCGTCCGAACAACTGCCTCAAGCGGGCCCAGGTCAACACGGTGGGCGAGTTGCTCACCAAGACCGAGGACGACCTGCTCAACATCACCAACTTCGGCCAGAAGAGCCTCGACGAAGTGAAGGCCAAGCTCGACGAGCGCGGCCTGACGCTCCGCGGCTGAGGCTGAGAGAGAAAGACACGAATCATGCCCACCCCACGCCGCTCCCGCCGTTTCGGTTCCTCGGCTTCGCACCAGAAGCTGATGATGGCCAACCTCGCCGCGTCGCTGTTCGCCGCGGAAGGCATCTCCACGTCCGAGGCCAAGGCCAAGCACCTCCGCCCGATCGCCGAGAAGCTGATCACCAAGGCCAAGAAGGCTCAGGAAGAGGGCCCGATGCAGGTGCACCGGATCCGTCAGATCCAGAGCCAGCTCGGTGACCGCGAGATGACCTACAAGCTCGTCCACGACATCGCTCCGCGGTACATGGAGCGCAACGGCGGCTACACCCGCATCCTGAAGCTCGGCACGCGCCACGGCGACAACGCCGAGATGGCGCGCATCGAACTCGTCTGATCTGGTCGATCGTTCACGGACGATCGGTTCGAACGTGACCGAGCCCCCGGAGTTGGATTCGTCCAGCGACGGGGGCTCCGTCGCGTCTCGGCGCAACGTCCGACTGCTCGTGGCGTACGACGGAAGCGACTTCCACGGGTTCGCCGAGTCGCACGACGTCTCGACGGTGATGGGCATGTTGCGGGCGACGCTCGAGCAGATCCTGCAGACCGATCTCGACCTCACCGCAGCGGGCCGGACCGACGCCGGTGTGCACGGCTGGGGCCAGGTCGTCACCGGGATGCTGCCGGACCACGCCGACCTCGTCCGGGTGCAGCGTTCCGTCAATCGGATGTGCGCGCCGTCGATCGTGATCCGCTCCGCGGACTGGGCCGAGCCCGACTTCGACGCCCGCTTCTCCGCGACCTCCCGCGCCTACCGATACGACGTGTGGAACGACCCGCAGCCGAACCCGCTGCTGGCGCGCACGTCGTGGCATGTCGTCGAACCGCTCGACGTCGACGCGATGAACGTGGCGGCGACGCACCTGCTCGGCGAGCACGACTTCGCCAGCTTCTGCCGGCGTCCCAAGGTGGGGGAGGGGCGGCCGGAGAAGTCGCTCGTGCGCATCCTGCAGCGCGCCGAGTGGCATCGGGTCGCATTGGAGGACATGCCCGACTCGTTGCTCCGGTTCGAGATCGCCGCGTCGAGCTTCTGTCATCAGATGGTCCGCAGCATCGTCGGCACGCTGGTCGATGTCGGGCGCGGCCGACGTGACTCGCACTCGATCCCCGCCACCGTCGCAGCACTCGACCGGTCCGCCGCAGGTTCCGTCGCCCCGCCGACCGGTCTCGTGCTCTGGCACGTCGGCTACGACGGCCGACGCTGGGACGCCTGAACGCGCCCCGGACGCGATGCCGCGAAGTCTGTGTGACCGAATCCGCGTCCGTCGTCACTTTCGGTCAC
>NZ_BAOL01000084.1 GCF_000350145.1 Ilumatobacter nonamiensis YM16-303
CTCCGTGCGCGAACTGTTCACGAGAACGGGCTACGACGGCGGGAGATCGGATTTGAGGATGACGTCGCCCGCGTCATCGGGATCCGCCAGATCGCGGGCGAGCACCTCGAACCGAACGACGGCGTCGAGCGGCGCACCGGCCCACAGGGTCACGTCGATGCCTTCGAAGAACGTGCCCGCCGAGACCTCCGCACCGCTCGCCAGGACCAACCGGCCCTCGTAGAACGTGTCAGCGGCGCGGCGCGGAAGTGTCTCCGCCTGGAGGTCGATCTCGATCCCTGCGTCGCGTTCGGTGACCGTGATCTCGCCGCCCTCGACTTCGACGATCGCACCGGTCGGGACGAGCTGCGCCGTGAAGTTCGGTTGCTGCGGTGTTCCACTCGCTGCGCTCAACGCGACGATCGTGACGAACAGCACGACGAGGCCACCGACCAACCCGAACAGTGCCGGACGCATGAGCCGCGTGACGGTGGAACGATCGTCCGGGTCGACCGGCGCCGTCTCGTCGTCCTCGACGGTCTCTTCCACGCCGGTGTCGGGCTCGGCGATCGGATCGGGATGGATCGCGGCCAGGACCCGGTCCGCCAGGTCGGGATCCGCCTCGACCCACGCCTCGGGGTTCGACAGTGCGGAGAGAACGTCCTCGGTGTCACCGATGTGCGCCAGGCGGCGCCGCAGCCGCAGCTCGTGACGAGAGAGGTCCTCGTCGAGGTCATCGCCCCCATCGAGGTGATGCGATCGCAGCCGGGGTCGAACGGCGTCGTCGACCGACGAGGTCGCCATGGCGAGCATCCACCGTCGCTCTTCCACCGAGCCGACGTTGTCCGCGACGATCTGCGAGAGCCACGACCCGAAGTCCTCGTCGGGAGCGATGGGCTGCCGGTGCGCACGGACGAACACCTCGAACGCGGCGTCGCCGGCCCGTTCACGACCCACCGTCGGCGTGACGACGGCGGTCACCGCCGAACCGTATCGACCGATCAACGAACGGACCGCTTCCTCGTCACCGTCGTGGAACCGCTCCGCGAGTGCGGTGTCGTCGGCGATGAGAGACGCCGGGCGGAACTCCTGCACACCACGATCGTAGGGGCGCCCTCGGCAGGATTCGAACCTGCGACCGAGTGATTAGAAGTCACTTGCTCTATCCAGCTGAGCTACGAGGGCAAGGTCGAAATCGTATCGACTGGGTCGTGACGTGCCGGTGACCCGTTGGCGTCAGCTCTCCGCAAGATGCTTGCGCAACAGGTCGAGCGAGTTGATCACGGCGAACTGGCGCATCTGCTCGCGTTGACCGGGAAGTCGCAGCTCGCGCGCCTCGTCGAAACCGGGGCCCACCAGTCCGACGAACAGGGTGCCCACCGGCTGCCCGTCCTGTTCGTCGGGCCCGGCCACACCGGTGAGCGACACGGCGACATCAGCACCGAGCCGATCACGTGCACCCGCTGCCATCTGTCTTGCAGCTTCGGTGCTGACGACAGGTCCCGGTTCGACACCGAGGATCTCCTGCTTCACCTCCGTCGCGTAGCTCACGATCGATCCGCGGAAGACGTCACTCGCGCCGGCGATGCCGGTCAACCGAGCTCCGACCAGTCCTCCGGTCACCGATTCGGCCAGTCCGAGTGTCAGCCCGCGGGAACGACACAGGTCGAGCACGACCGATTCCATCGTGTCGTCGCCGGTCCCGAAGATCAGGTCGCCGAGTTCGGAACGGATGCGAGCTTCCCACGGATCCAGCGCAGCCTCGGCCTCCCGAGCGGTCGCCGCTCTCGTCGTGAGTCGAACCTTCAGGCCCTCCCACCCCGAGGCGAGAAACGCCAGCGTCGGCGTGTCGGGCCCCTCCAACTCGTCGATCAGGTCGTCGAGGCGCTCGTTCAGCCCACTCTCGGACTCGCCCCACGTCCGCAGCACCCGGCTGACGATCACACCGTCCACTCCGCTCCGGCGGCGCAGATCGGGAAGGATCGCCCGGTGGATCATGTCACGCATCTCGTGCGGGACGCCCGGCACGGCGTACACGACCTTGCCCGTCGATCCGTCGATCGGGCAGATCAACCCCGGTGCCGTTCCGCGTGTCTGCTCGATCACGGTTGCGCCGACCGGGACCATCGCCTGGCGCAGATTGTTCTCCGACATCCGCCGGCCGCGGGACTCGAACATCTTCCTGATCCGTTGTGCGACGTCGTCGTCGAGCACGAGCTCGGCATTCATCACCGCGGCGATCGCTTCCCGGGTGAGATCGTCGTGGGTGGGGCCAAGCCCACCGCACATGATCACGGCGTCGCAGTCGTCGAGCAGCCGCCGCAGCTGTGTCTCGATGCGGCCGACGTTGTCCCCGACCTTGACCTGCACGAGTGAATCGACGCCGTGCGCCGCCAACTCACCACCGATCCATGCCGAGTTCGAATCGATGATCTGGCCGAGCAACAGCTCGGTGCCCACAGCGAGGACGGCGACGTTCACGACACCGGCGCGACGATGTCGACCGGCTCGTACTGCGTCGCGTGCCACAGGTACTGCGCCCCACTGACCAGCGCCAGCACGAGGCCGACCCACAGCAACACGGTCCAGGTCCACGTCGCCGCCAGTGCGGTCGGCGGGAACAGCGCGAACGCCACCGAGAACTGCTGAACGACCGTCTTGTACTTGCCCAGCCTGCTCGCTGGCACGCTGATCCCCCGGCCGCTCTTCACGATCCGATACGCGCTGATCGTCAGCTCCCGCGCCGCGATGACCGCAACCGGGACCCACGGGAACACGTCGTGGGCAACGAGGGTGAACATCGCGCCCAGCACGAGCACTTTGTCGGCCAGCGGGTCGAGGAACGCGCCCACCGCGGTCGGGCCCCGACGGCGTGCGATGTAGCCGTCGATGCCATCGCTCGAGCAGAGGACGAACCAGAGGAAGAACGCCCACCAGGACCCGGTGCCGTCCTCGGGGATCGCGAGGAACACCAGCGGTGCGAGCAGGATCCGCATGGCGGTGATCGCGTTCGCCCAGCTGTTCAGCGACTGGACCATCAGTCGACTCCGTCTCCATCGGCGGCTCCGTCGTCCGCCGTCACGTCGGCACCAGCCGCCACCAGGTCCGGACCGAGTGCATCGACGATTCGCACGCTGGCGAAGTCGCCCACGACCAGGTCGGGAGCGACGTGGACGATTCCATCGATCTCCGGAGCTTCACGGTGACTGCGCCCCACGCCCGTCGCATCGACCAGCACCTCGACATCATGGCCGATCAACTCGTCCCGACGGGACGCGGTGATCTCGTCCTGCAACTCGCGGAGCTCGGCGAGGCGTTCGTTCATGAGGCCGGCATCGACGTGCTGGTCGAGGCCGGCGGCGTAGGTGCCGTCCTCGTTGCTGTACGAGAAGAACCCACACCAGTCGAGCTGGGCGCGTTCGACGAAGTCGAGCAGCTGGTCGTGGTCCTCCTCGGTCTCGCCGGGATAGCCGACGATGAAGTTGCTCCGGAACGCGGCATCGGGTTCGCGTTCGCGGATGTCCGCGATGCGATCGAGGAAGCGCTGCCCGTCTCCCCAGCGCCGCATCCGCCTCAGCAGCGGTTTGGACACGTGCTGCAGCGACAGGTCGAAGTACGGCACACCGCTCCGACACACCGAATCGATCAGTGCGTCGGTCAGGTCGCTCGGGTAGAGGTAGAGCAGTCGGACGCGGTCGACGGCATCGGCGACGGCGTCGACGAGCGGCACGATCGATCCGGCGCCCAGTTCCTCCGGCCGATCCTTGCCGTAGGAGGCGAGATCCTGCGCCACGAGCACGATCTCGCGCGCGCCGGTCTCGTCGACCTCGGTCAGGATCGAGGCGACGTCACGACTGCGCTGCGGCCCCCGGAAGCTGGGAATCGCGCAGAACCCGCACGAGCGATCACATCCCTCTGCGATCTTGACGTACGCCCACGGCACCGTCGACTTCGGACGGGGCAGGTTCAACAGGTCGAACTCGGGCAGCGGCGTGGACGACACCGGAATCAGCTTGCGGGCCGGCTCGACACCCGATGGGACCTCGGTCCCGTCCCGTTCGGCCGGGGCCAGGTTGAACGCCTGCCCGAATCCGGCCACCTGGTCGACCTCGGGCAGGGCTTCGGCCAGCTCGGAGCCGTAGCGCTCCGCCATGCATCCGGTGACCACGAGGCGACTGTCGGACCCGCGCTGCTCGTCGAGCGCCAGGATCGTGTCGATCGACTCCTGACGCGCCTCGCCGATGAACGCGCACGTGTTGACGACGACGAGGTCGGCCGCGGCGGCGTCCTCGGTCGCCTGCATCCCGTCGGCCACGAGCGCGCCGACGAGTTTGTCGGAGTCGACGTCGTTCTTGGGACAGCCGAGCGTTTCGACGTAGAAGCGCTGCACACGAGCACGCTATCGCTCACACGCCACCCCGAATCGGGACAGCAGCTCCGAGCCGCAGCTCAGGCGGTGAGATCGATCAGAGCTGGCCGCTCTGCTGGAGCAGTTCGAACTCCTCGACGGTCATCAACACCGCCCGCGCCTTCGAGCCCTCGCTCGGGCCCACCACACCGCGTTGTTCGAGCAGGTCCATGATCCGACCCGCACGCGCGAAGCCGACCTTCAGTTTGCGTTGCAGCATCGACGTGGATCCGAGCTGACTCCGTACGACCAGCTCCATCGCCTGCTTCATCATCGCGGTGTCCTCGTCCTCCTCACCTGCCGAGAAGGCGTTCGCATCGGAGGTGACGTCGAGTGGCGCTCCACCCATCGAGGGCGACGGAGGCGTGAGCGCCGGTGAACTCATGGCGGAGGGCGGCGACGCGCCGTCTCCGCCGTCCTCGATCTCGGCGGACGTGACGACCTCGGGCGCTTGCGCCTTCCAGTGCGACACGACCTCACGCACTTCTTCCTCCGTGATGAACGCGCCCTGGATGCGGTTCGCCACCGACGAGTTGCCCGGCAGCAGGAGCATGTCGCCCTTGCCGACGAGCTTGTCGGCTCCGGGCTGGTCGAGGATCACCCGCGAGTCGGTCAACGAGGACACGGCGAACGCCATGCGTGCCGGAATGTTCGCCTTGATGACGCCGGTGATCACGTTGACCGACGGACGCTGCGTGGCGACGATCAAGTGGATTCCGACCGCACGCGCCTTCTGCGCGATCCGGGTGATCGATTCCTCGACGTCACGGGCGGCGACCATCATCAGGTCGTTGAGCTCGTCGACCACCACGACGATGTAGGGCATGTGCTCGTAGACGGGTGGCCCGTCGGGATCGGTGCCGGGCGGATCCTCGATCTTGCCCGCGGCGAACCCGCGGTTGTAGCCGCCGATGTCCCGGTAGCCGACTTCGGACAGCACGTCGTAGCGACGCTCCATCTCCTTGACGGCCCAACCCAAGGCGTTCGCCGCCTTCTTCGGGTTCGTGACCGGCTGCGTGAGAAGGTGTGGAAGCCGCGCGTACTGGCCCATCTCGACCTGCTTCGGGTCGATCAGGATCAGGCGGACGTCGTCGGGCGTGGTGCGCATCAACAGCGACGTGATGATGCAGTTGATCCCGCTCGACTTGCCCGCTCCGGTGGCACCTGCGATGAGCATGTGCGGGGTCGCAGCGAGATCGAGCATCACGGTCTTGCCCGCGATGTCCTTGCCGACCGCCACTTCGAGCGGGTTGGTGGCCTTTACGGCCTCGGGTGACGTGAGCAGGTCGCCCAATGCGACCAGCTGACGTTGATGGTTCGGTACCTCGACGCCGATCGCCGACCGACCCGGGATCGGGGCGAGGATCCGGACATCGGTCGCCGCCATCGCGTAGGCGATGTCCTTCTGCAGATTCGTGACCTTCGAGACCTTGACGCCGAGCCCGAGTTCGAGTTCGTAGCGGGTGACCGTGGGACCGACCGTCATGCCGATGAGTTCGGTCTCGACGTTGTGCGACGCGAGAGACTCCTGGAGCGTCAGGCCACGCTGCTCGATCGCCTTCCGGTCGACCTTCTGCACTCCGGGCTGGAGCAGCAGCTTCATCGACGGCAACGTCCAGTCACCGACCGCCGCCCCGTCGCCGGTGGCGGCCTTGCCGGCCGAACCGGTGCTCATCTTCGGCGACCGCTTGCGCTTGGGCTTCACCCCAGGAGGGGCGTCGCCGTCGGACTCGAAGTCGTACAGGCTGGGCGACCCGGTCGGAGGCGGCAGGGCTTCGCCGGTCACCGGCGCCGTCCCGTCGAGGTCCTCCTGGTCGAACACCGTCGTCGCATCGAGTTGAGTGCTGTCGTCACGGTCACTGGACAGCGTGGTGATGTTGTCCAGCCCTGATCTCGCTGCCCGACCGAGCGGGCGCACCATCGAATTGAGGAATCCGCCCGTCTGCTCGGCCATGGTGCGCAGCGAGGTCTGCGTGATGACGGTCAGGCTGGCCACGATCGCGACGACCAGCAGCAGCACCGCTCCCGCCGTACCGATGCCGCCCGCAAGCGGATCGGCGAGCGCTCCGATCCAACCGCCCCACTCGCTGTACCGGTCGTAGCCCTCCGCAGCCGGATCGCGACGGATCAGATGAACCAAACCGAGCGTTGCAATCGTGATGACCGCCCAAGCGATGGCCACCCGGACCGGGCTTGCGGAACGGCCCCGGCGAACGAACGCCACGCCGACCAGGCCGAGCACGATCGGAATCACGAACCGACCCAGTCCGACGACCCAACCGACGGCGGTTTCGACTCCCCGGCCGATCGGACCGGCCAGGTCGAGATAGATGGCCAGTGCCAGGAGTACGGCCGCACCGATGAGTCCGAGGCCGACCAGCTCGTCGTTCCGGTGATGGGACGAGCCCTCGTCGGCGTCGCGATCGATCTGTTCGGGCGTGGCGTCACGTAGCGCACCTCGGCCCGACGAGCGGGATGTCCGCGCCGACTTGGAGGCCGGATCGACGCGCGTCGACCGCTTGCCGGACGACTTGGACGACTTCTTCCCGGATGGGCCCCACGTGTTCATGACGTGATCACCGTACCAATCGGCTGTGACACAAAGGCGGAGCCCGGGGCCATTCGCCGACCGGTCGGCGCACCGGCCCGCTACACGGGATCGACGGAAAACACCTGGCCATCGGCACCGACGACCACATCGAGGAATCCCCCGCCCGGCGACGTCACCGCGACCACGTACGTCGCCCCCACGCCGTCTCCGTACACGCTGATCGCGTCGACCTCGGAGTCCGGCAGTTCCGCACCGACCCCGCTCGTCACGGCCTCCGGGTCGAAGTCGACGTCGTCCCGACCGAACGTCTCTCCCGAGGCGCCCTCCTGCTTCGGCGCCGGCGGCTGAAGAGCACCGTCGACGTAGGCGTACGCAACGGCCGCTGTGGCGTCGTCCACGGCGACGAAGACATTCGTGAACTGGTCGTTCGCGGTGACTTCGAAGTACTCCTGGCCCTTCCCGAGTTCGTCCTCGACCGCGTCGATCGCCGCGGACACGTCGAACACGAACGCCGGAGCGGTGCTCTCCCCCGCGGCCGGTGTCGTGACCACCGGATCACCCTCGGACGGATCGCCGTCGGCGGACCCTCCGCAGGCGGCCACCAGGAGCGGCAACGCCACAACCGCGATCAGCCGGCGCCGTGTCACATCCACCGCGAACATGCGGCCGAACGGTATCGCCGCCGCTTGCGCTCACCGTCTCGACACCGATGGCGAGATACCCTGCCGTCCGTGCCTGCCATCACCTCGGCGAATCGGCGATCAGTGATCGCGGCCGGAGCGCTGGTCCTGTGGGTGCTCGTGCTCATCTTCGGATGGGCGATCCAACCGATCGAGGACACGGTCCCCGTCGAGGTCGATCCGGCGAGCGAGCTGGCCGCGATCCTGGCCGAACGCCCGGACCTGACTCCACCCGATGCGGTCCGCGCCCAGCTCGTCCATTGCAATTCGCTCTTCGCGAACGATGCTCGCGATTTCGCGGAGCCACTGCCGGAACTCCCGCCCGAGTACGTCTATGCCCGCACGCCGTGCATCGGGCCGCACAACGGCGCACGTGTCGCCGCCGCGGTCAACGTCGTCGCCGTGATCGCGCTCGTCGTCGGTTGGGTCATGATCTCACGGCGGTTCCGACTCGAAGCCGAACCGGAGACGAAATCCACGTCGCCGACTCCCGTCGGCTGACTCAGGCTTCCATGACGACGGGGACGATCATCGGACGCCGCTTGGTGCGGTCGCTGACGAATTTCCCGGTCGCCTTGCGCGCCTGACGCTCGAGCTGCTCCACGTCACGGACGCCGTCGGCGAGCGCCTTCTCGAGCGACGTTGCGACCGTGTCGCACGCCTCGTCCAACAGATCCTCGGCTTCGGGCGCGTACACCCATCCACGCGTGATGATCTCCGGGTCGACGAGCACCTTGCCGGTCTGCATGTCGACGGTCGACACGACGACCACGACCCCCTCTTCGGCGAGCTTGCGCCGATCGCGCAGCACGCCGTTGCCGACATCGCCCACGATGCCATCCACGTAGAGGTAGCCCGACGGCACCCGTCCGACCGGCGACAGACCCTCGGCGTCGAGTTCGAGCACGTCACCGTCCTCGCACTGGATGATGTGATCGCCGCGTACGCCCATCAGCTCCCCGAGCTTGGCATTGGCGACCATGTGACGGTACTCGCCGTGGATCGGAACGAACCACTCCGGGTTCACGATCGAGAGGTAGGTCTTGATGTCGTCGGCCTGGGCGTGACCCGTCGCGTGCACGTCCATCACGCCCGAGTGGACGACCTCGGCGCCGAGGCGCAGGAGGCCATCGATCACCTTGTTGACGTTGCCCTCGTTGCCGGGAATGGCGTGGCTGGAGAGCACGACCGTGTCCGTGTCGTTGAGCTTCAGCCAGCGGTTCTCACCGCGTGCCATCAGGCCGAGCGCGGACATCGGCTCACCCTGCGAACCGGTCGAGATGATGCAGATCTCGCCCGGGTCGTATCGTCCGATCTCCTCGATGTCGATCAAGGACGACTCGGGGATCCGGAACACGCCGAGGTCGAGACCGAGCCGGATGTTCTTCTTCATGCTCAGTCCGAGCGTGGCGACCTTGCGGCCTTCTTCGACCGCGGCGTCGGCGATCTGCTGGATGCGGTGGATGTGGCTGGCGAAGCTCGCCGTGATGATCCGCCGACCCCGCTGCTGCGCGAAGAGGCTCCGGAGCACTCCCCCGACGTTCGTCTCGCTCGGTGCGTAGCCGGGCTCCTCGGCGTTCGTCGAGTCGCTCATGAGGAGACGAATGCCGTGGTTCTTGGCGATCTGTCCGATGCGGGCGAGGTCGGCACGCCGCTCGTCGACCGGGGTCAGGTCGATCTTGAAGTCACCCGAGTGGAGCACCACGCCCTGTGCGGTGTGGACGGCGATCGCGTGGGCATGGGGGACGGAGTGCGTGACGGGGATGAACTCCACGAGCAGCGAGCCGATGTCGATCTGTTCGCCGTCACGGACCGGGCGCATGTCGATCTTGGGCATCAGGCCCGCTTCCTCGATCCGGTTGCGGGCGAGTCCGAGCGCGAGCGCGGAGCCGTACACCGGCAACGGTTCGTCGCGCAGTCCGCCGATCCCGTCGCCATCACGCATCAGGTACTGGATCGCACCGATGTGGTCCTCGTGCCCGTGGGTCAGCACGATCGCCTGGATCCGCTGCGCGTTCTCCTTCAGGTACGTGAAGTCGGGAAGGATCAGGTCGATCCCGTGCATGTTGGCGTCCGGGAACATCAACCCGCAGTCGATGAGCACCATCGTCCGGTCGGGGTCGTCGGCCGCACCCTGTTCGACGACCATGCAGTTCCGGCCGATCTCACCGAGCCCCCCGAGGAACACGATGCGCACCGGCACCTTCGGGTCGAGCTTCGCCGTGAGCGGCTGCTTGGAATGTTCAGCCACGTGAGGCCACCAATCGGTCGTAGACCCCGCGGGCCTGGTCGTCGAGGTCGGCGGGTGCCGGCCCCATCGGAAGTCGGGCCTGACCCACCGCGTGCCCGAGCGTGCGCAGCATCGCCTTGGCCGGAAGCGGATTGGGGACCGCGTCGCTCGTCTCGAACTGGAAGCTCTCGAGCTGCCGGACGTTGTGGGCCCGCGCGCCGGCGGTGTCTCCCGCCTCCCACGCGTCGAACATCTGCACGTGATCGGGAGAACACCAGTGCGTCGCCACACCGATCGCCCCGACCGCGCCGACCGCGAGCAACGGCAACGTCATCGGATCGTCTCCGGAGTACACCTCGAACGCCGGTGGGGTCGCCGCGTTGACGAGGGCGGTCTGGCCCGGGTCGCCCGCCGCGTCCTTGACTCCGACGATGTTGGACACCTCGGTGCCGAGCGCGACGAGCGTGGCCGTGTCGATCTTGCGGCCCGTGCGCTTGGGGATGTCGTAGAGCAGCACCGGGAGCGACGTGTTCGCCGCGATCGCACGGAAGTGGGCGTCGAGTCCGGCCTGGGAGGGCCGGTTGTAGAACGGACACACCGCGAGGATGCCCGCGACGCCGAGCTTGCCGGCCTCCACCGTGAGCCCGATGTCCTGACGGGTGTTCGAACCCGTCGTTCCGGCGATGATCGGCACGGTGACGGCGTTCGACAGTGTTTCGAACAGGGTCAGCTTCTCGTCGATCGACAGGGTGGCGGACTCACCGGTGGTTCCGGCGACGACCAACCCTTCATTTCCCTGCTCGACGAGCCACTTCGCCAGAGTGACGGCGGCATCCACATCGAGCGCTTCGTCGGCGTCGAACGGTGTGATCATGGCCGTCAGCACTCGACCGAACCGCGCCATCAGCTGACCGCTACTTCTCGTTCATTCACGCCTCAGAACCTAGGTCATGATCGGGCGGATGGCGCGCTCAGATCAGAACGACCCTTCGGCGGACCGGTCGATGCCCTGAGTCAGGATGAGGTCCTCGTGCAGTTCCATCCACGCGTCGTGATAGCTCCCGCACATCACGCCCGTGAACATGGTCGTCTCACCCTGCTGGACTCGACCGAGGACCGCGTCGAGGCGGCGCAGGTACGGCCCCAGCCGCTCGATCGCCTCGCCCATCTCGCCGACGACGGGCTCGGCGTCGGCGTGCATTGCCGTCAGTCGCTCGATCACTTCACGGTCGTAGGCGGCGTCGGTGTGATCGTTCGGCTCGCCGTCACGCAGCTGCCAGGCGCCGCAGAGCTCCTTGAACTGGGTGTTCAGGTCGATGAACTGCGTGTAGGCCCCCGAGAGCGCCGCCTCGAGGTCGAGACCCTCCAGGTCGGCGGCCAGGTGTTCGCCGTGGGCGTTGCGACCTTCCGGAGTGAGCTGCCAGAGCTCGCGGTTCTCACGGAACTGGACGTGACCGTCCGACGAGAACCCGCCGAGGTGATCGGCGACGTGATCCGGATCGTGCTCGGTCATCTCCGCCAGCGTCTTCGTCGTGGCGAACCCCTTGATGCGCAGAGCGTGGAAGGTGCGGAAGTGCGGAGTCGAGCGATGTCCCATGTCCCCGACATTCTGACCGATTCCGGCCCCACGGCGCGAAGTCGGAGGGTGTCGCTCTAGCTCAGTCGGCTGACACCGTCGGCGATCGCTGCGGCGGCGACCGCTTTGGCGACGCGCATCGACACCGAGCGGTCGAACACCGACGGCATGATGTTCGTCTCGGTCAGTTCCTCGTCGGACACCGACTGCGCGATCGCTTCGGCCGCCGCAAGCTTCATCGCCTCGGTGATGTCACTCGCACGCGCGTCGAGCGCACCGCGGAAGATGCCGGGGAACGCCAGCACGTTGTTGATCTGGTTCGGGTAGTCGCTGCGACCCGTCCCCATCACCCGCACGAGGTCGCCCACCAGCTCCGGCCGGATCTCCGGGTCGGGGTTGGCCATCGCGAACACGATCGGATCGTCGTTCATCGCGCGGATGTCGTCGACGGTCAGCACATCGGGCGCACTGACGCCGATGAACACGTCGGTCCCGGCCATCACATCGCTGAGCGCACCCTGCTTGTTCTCGGGATTGGTGTTCTCGGCGAACCACTGCTTCCACGCGTTCAGGCCGTCGCGGCCGTTGTAGACCGCGCCCTTGCTGTCGACGCCGACGATGTCGGTCGCTCCCGCGCCGAGCAGAATCTTGCCGATCGCGACACCCGCCGCACCGACCCCCGAGATCACGATCGACAGATCCTCCATCTTCTTGCCCGTGATGCGGAGCGCATTCTCGACCGCGGCCAAGGTGACGACCGCCGTGCCGTGCTGGTCGTCGTGGAACACCGGGATGTCGAGCGCCTTCTTGAGCGCCTCTTCGACCTGGAACGCACCGGGCGCCGCGATGTCCTCGAGGTTGATCCCGCCGAAGGTCGGCGCGAGACGGATCACGGTTTCGATGATCTCCTCGGGGCTCGACACGTCGATGCACACCGGGAACGCGTCGACCCCGGCGAACTCCTTGAAGAGCAGGGCCTTGCCCTCCATCACGGGCATCGCACCCTTCGGTCCGATGTCGCCGAGGCCGAGCACGGCGGTCCCGTCGGACACGATCGCCACCGTGTTCTTGCGAATCGTGTACTCGTCGGCGAGCGTTTCGTCGGCCGCGATCGCCTTGCAGACCCTGGCCACGCCGGGGGTGTACGCCATCGACAGGTCGTCCTGGTCGGCGACCGGAGCCAGCGAGAGCACCTCGATCTTGCCGCCCTCGTGCATCCGGAACGTGCGGTCGTGCCACTCCTCGAGCGTCACCCCGTCGACCGCCTCCACCGCGAGAACCACCAGGTTCTGGTGCTCGACGCTGCTGCAGTTCACGACGATGTCCCGTTCGAGCTCGCGGCCCTTCGCCACGAATCCCTCGATCGCGAAGATGTTGCCGCCGGCTTCGCCGATCGCCGAACACAGCCGCCCGAGCACTCCGGGGACGTTGTCCAAGGTGACGTCGAGGGTGATCGAATACTGCGTGGCCGGAGGCGTCGACATGGTGCGGACGTTACTGGGCGAGCGCACGAATCACCTGAGCCGTTCCGCGGCCACCTGCCACCGACCGAGAATGTCCATCGCCGGCCACCGACGGTCACTTTCACCGCGAGGCGAGCGACGACGACCAGTACGCTCGCCCCAGCGTGAACACAGACAAGGAGACGTCCATGCGACCCCAACCAAGCCAACTGCTCCCCGCGATCCTCGTCGGATCGCTCGTCCTCGCCGCGTGCGGGAGTGACGACGATTCGAGTGCCGACGAGGAGTCTGCGGACACCGCCGCGGAGACCGCGGACACCGCCGCCGAGGAAACGGCCGACACCGCCGCCGAGGAGACCGCGGACACGACTGCCGACACCGCCGCGGAGGGCGACGGTGCCAGCGCTGACGAGGCCTGCTCGAACACGATCGAGGACGGCGTGCTGACCGTGGCGACCGGCGAACCCGCGTTCTTCCCGTGGGTGATCGACGACGACCCGACGACCGGCGAAGGCTTCGAAGCCGCCGTTGCGTACGCCGTCGCGGCCGAGATGGGCTACGAAGGCGACGCCGTCGAGTGGACCCGCACCACGTTCGACGGTGCGATCCAGCCAGGGGCGAAGGACTTCGACGTCAACCTCCAGCAGTTCTCCATCACCGACGAACGCAGCGAGACCATCGACTTCTCGCTCCCCTACTACACCAGCAACCAGGCGATCGTCGCCCTCGAAGGCTCCGCCGCCGAGGGTGCCACCTCGATCGCCGACCTGCAGGACGTCAAGTTCGGCGCCCAGGCCGGAACCACGAGCCTCGAATTCATCAACGACGTGATCCAGCCGAGCCAGGAAGCGTTCGTGTACGACGACAACGTCGGAGCGAAGGCCGCTCTCGACGCGAACCAGATCGACGCCGCCGTGTTCGACCTGCCCACCGCGTTGTACGTCTCGGCCGTCGAGATCGAGGGCAGTTCCGTCATCGGTCAGTTCCCGGCCGAGTCCGGTGGTACCACCGATCAGTTCGGCATGGTGCTGGAGAAGGACAGCGCCCTCACCCCGTGCGTGGACGCCGCGATCCAGGCGATCACCGACGATGGCACGCTCGACGCACTGACGCAGGAATGGCTGTCGGACACCACCGGCGCCCCGGTCATCGCGGAGTGAGGTGAGCCCTCAGACGCGACGCGAAGCCTATGAGCGTCGGCAGCGACGCCGTTCGCTCCTGATCGCGTCCGCGAGCACGGTGATCGTCGTCGCGGCGGTCATCGTGCTCGTGCCGCGGGCACCGCGCTGGGACCGCGTCAAGACCTCGTTCTTCAACCGCGACATCTTCGTCGACACCTTCCCGGGCCTGCTGCGCGCGTTCTGGCTCGACGTGCAGATCTTCCTGTGGTCACTGCCGTTGATCTTCGTGCTGTCGCTGGCCATCGCGATCGCGCGCAACACCCGCTCGCCGGCCTTCTTCCCGCTCCGCGCGTTCGCCGTCATCTACACCGACGTGTTCCGCGGCGTGCCGGTGATCCTGACGATCTTCCTGATCGGATTCGGCGTGCCCGGACTGTTCGACTCGCGAACCTGGAGCAATCCGTTGATCTGGGGCACCGTTGCGCTGGTGCTGTCGTACAGCGCCTACGTGTCCGAGGAGATCCGGGCCGGGATCGAGGGGGTCCACGAGAGTCAACGCGCGGCGGCCCGATCGCTGGGGATGAGCAGCCGTCAGACGATGTCGACCGTCGTGCTGCCCCAAGCGCTTCGCCGGATCGTTCCTCCGATGATGAACAGCATCGTCTCGCTCCAGAAGGACGTCGCGCTGATCAGCCTCATCGGACCGGTCGAGATCTTGCGTCAGGCCGGCATCGACAAGGCCAAGTTCGCCAACTTCACTCCCTACGTCGGGGCCGCCGTGATCTTTCTCGCGTTGACGATCCCGATGACGCGCGTGGCCGACTACCTGCTGGCCCGAGAACGCAAGCGGACCGGCGCCACCGTCGTTGCATGATCGAGACATGAGCAGCGCATGACCGACCAGCACAAGCTCCGACTCCAGTCCGTCCGCAAGGCGTTCGGCGACAACGTCGTCCTCGACGGCATCGACCTCGATGTCGATGACGGCGAGGTCATCACCCTCATCGGCGCGTCAGGCTCCGGGAAGTCGACGCTGTTGCGCTGCGCGAATCTGCTGGAACCGATCGACGACGGCGCGATCATCCTCGATGGCGTCGACATCTCCGAGCCCGGTCTCGACGCCGATGGGATCCGCCGACGGATCGGCATGATCTTCCAGAGTTTCAACCTCTTCCCACACATGAGCGTGGTCGACAACGTCGCCATCGGCCCACGCAAGGTGCTCGACGTCCCGAAGGCACTGGCGCGGGACCGCGCCCGGGAGATGCTCGTCCGGCTCGGTCTCGAGGATCGCATCGATGCGTATCCCGATCAGCTGTCGGGTGGCCAGCAACAGCGAGTCGCCATCGCGAGGTCGCTCGCGATGGGACCCGAGGTGATGCTGCTCGACGAGATCACGTCCGCGCTCGATCCCGAACTCGTCGGGGAGGTGCTCGCCGTGGTGCGTTCGCTGAAGGACGAGGGCATGACGATGCTGTTCGCCACTCACGAGATGGGGTTCGCGCGCGACATCAGCGACCGCGTCTGCTTCCTGCACGCAGGACAGATCCTCGAGGAGGGCCCGCCCGAGCAGGTGTTCGGCGCCCCGGTGAACGAGCGGACGCAGCGGTTCCTGCAGCGCGTCACCGACGCCGGCCGCCTCTGACACCGTCAGAAGCTGGAGTGGAGGTCGTAGCCGCGTTCGGTCCAGTAGTCGGTGGGCCGATCGTCGGTGAACTCGATCGATCCCACTCGTTTGATCTGCTTGATCCCGTACTTGAACGGCGTGACCAGCCGGATCGGTGACCCGTGCCCGGCCGTCAACGGTTCGCCGTTGAGCTCCCAGGCGAGCAACGTCTGTGCGTGACGCATCGTGTAGTTCTCGATCGCCGAGCTGTACTCACGGCGTACGTCGTTGCCGGGCGGTGTCCGCAGCACCGACCACTCGGCCGACAGCTCATCGGCGGCATACCGTTCGAGGACATCCGACAAGCGGACGCCGGTCCAGTGCACGATGTTCGACCACCCTTCGATGCACTTGTGCTCCCACACCATGTCGTGCACCTCGAAGTCCGACTTGACGGCAGCGAGCGGGATCGGGTCCAACGTGGACCCGTTGCGGGAGGTCACCTCGATCTCCCACGTCTCGGCCTCGGACTCCGAGACCTCGATGAAGTCGCCGTCGCCGTCCTCGAGACCGTGGCGACCGTTGACGCGGATCTCCTCGCGATCGTCGACCGAGAACGTCCGCGCCCGCGCACCATCACGTTCCAGCGTGCTCCACACGGACTCGTTCCAGTCGAAACCCGCCCGCAGGATGCGAGGGATGTTCTCGTCCTCCTCCATGTTCTGCACCTGACGGAAGCCGAGATATCCCGCGACACCGAGCCCGGCGAACGAGAGGAAGGCGCGCCGAGACCGCTTCGTGTACTCCTCCTTCGAGATGATCTCGCCATCGTCGGTCTGCTCGCGTAGTCGCCGCTCGCGCTCGGCCTCCTCCGCGTTGCGTGCGTCGCCCGTCATGACTCGCTCCCATCGGAACTCGCGTCGTCGGCATCGGGGACGCCGTCTGCAGTCGTGGAGTCGGAACCGGCCGACTCCACCGTGCCGTCGGGGCCGAACGCCGCAGCCGGCGCCACCTCGGGATCGTCGCGTCGGCCGAGGCGGTATCCCGTGATGATCGAGGCGAAGTTGGCCCAGCCGGCGCGCGCGACCTGCACGATGTGGACGAAGAAGAACAGCAGCAGCAGGATCGTGCACGAGAAATGGACGAACCGGGCGACGTCGTATCCGCCGAACGCCGCTTCCAGCCACGAGAGCTGCCCCGATCGATAGATGGCGAAGCCACTCAGCACCAGAATCGCCGAGATCAGGATCACCAGCGTGTAGGTGATCTGCTGGGCGGGGTTGTACTTGCCCTGAACCGGCTTGTCCTTGCGGAGATGCAGGTCGTGGGCGACGGTCTTGCGTGCGTCGCGCAGGCTCTGGACGTCGGGAACGATGTGCCTCCACTCTCCGCGTCGCGCCAGGTAGAGCACGTACGCGACGCCGTTGAGCACGAAGAACCAGCCGAAGTTGAGGTGGAAGGCGATCCCCGCCGCGAGCTTCCGCTCGAACTGCAGGGCGCTGTTGACGCCATCCGGCCAGAACTCGAAGATCTGCCAGCCTGCGATGCCGAACACGTACGGATCCTGGAGGTCGGCCCAGTAGATCCGCATGCCGCTGTACATCATGATCATCAGCAGCGGGAAGTTCAGCCAGTGCATCCACCGCAACGCGAGCGAGTGCTTCTTCTTCGCAACGATCTCGTGGCCGGATCCACCGAGGTCCGCTGTCGTGTCAGCCGAGTCGGTCTCGGCAGGTTCGGCGGTCGTGCTCATGTCCCGAGTGTCACACGCATGCCGGCAACCGTGCGTGAGGGTGCCAGGTGTTTGGCAGCCGTTTTCGATTTCGATTCAGCGTGGTTCCCGAATCGCGCCCGACGAACGAGCGTCGGTGACACGGGATCCCCCGAGATCACTGCATCAACGTGTCGTTGTGCGCCTCGCGCAGGGTCTTCTTCGAGAACTTGCCGACGCTCGTCTTGGGCACCTCATCGATCCAGATGACACCCTTCGGGAGCTGCCACTTCGCCACCTTTCCCTCGAGGAACTCGATGATCGATTCCTCGCTCGGCTCCTCGCCGGGAACCCGGACGACGCAGGCGAGCGCAGCTTCTCCCCACTTGGGATGCGGCACTCCGATCACGGCCGCCTCGACAACCTGCGGGTGGGCCATGATCTCGTTCTCGAGTTCGACCGAGCTGATCCACTCACCGCCGCTCTTGATGAGGTCCTTGGTGCGGTCCACGAGTCGGATCCGTCCGCGTTCGTCGACCGCTGCGACGTCGCCGGTCTTCAGCCAGCCGTCGTCGGTGAAGCTCTCCTTGCTGCGCGCGTCGTCGTAGTAGTCGGCGGCGATCCAGTTGCCACGGCACTGCAGTTCGCCGCTCGACTCGCCGTCCCACGGGATCGACTCCATCGTCTCGGGGTCGACCACCCGGGCTTCGACGCCGAACGAGATGCGACCCACCTGGGTCCGCAGATCGGCCTGTTCCTCGACGGACAGCTCGGTCTGGTCGCCGTCGAGCCGGCACACCGACGCGATCGGGCTGGTCTCGGTCATCCCCCACGCCTGGAGGATCGGGAGGCCGAGTTGTTCGCGGTAGCCCTCGGACAGCGACTTCGGAACCGCCGACCCACCGCACGGGATCTCACGCAGTGCCGAGGTGTCACGCCCCTCGAGTTCGGGGAGCACCGCCATCCAGATCGTCGGAACGCCGGCAGCGACCGTGACCTTCTCGTCGACGACCAGGTTCGCGATCGCGGGACCGGACAGGTCGGGTCCCGGCATCACCAGCGACGCTCCGGTCGCGACCGCCGCATGGGCGAGGCCCCACGCGTTGGCGTGGAACATCGGCACCACCGGCAGGATCACGTCGGTCTCGCGGGCGCCGAGGCTGTCGGCCATCATCGCCCCCATCGTGTGCAGGTAGGTCGAGCGATGGCTGTACACCACACCCTTCGGGTTGCCGGTCGTGCCGCTCGTGTAACACATGCTCGCGGCCTGGTTCTCGTCGGTGATCTCGGGCCACTCGATCGGTTCCGCCGCGGCGAGCAACTCCTCGTAGTCGTGCACCTGCACGCCACCGTCGGCGAGCCCGTCGGGAATCTCACCCTTGCCGTCGTCCATGATCACCAGGTGCCGCAGCCGCTCGAACGTCGGCATCAGCGGAGCGAGCAGGCCGAGCAGCGACTTGTCGGCGAAGATCACCTCGTCGTCGGCATGATTGACGATGTAGGTCAGCTGCTCCGGGAAGAGCCGGATGTTGAGCGTGTGGAGGACGCGGCCCGAACACGGAGCAGCGAAGTACAGCTCCAGGTGTCGGGCGGTGTTCCACGCGAACGTCGCGACCCGCCCGTCGGCCGTGATCCCGAGTGTGTCGAGCACGCTGCCGAGGCGACGCGTCCGCGCCGCCCAGTCGGCGTAGGTCGTTCGCTCCAGCCCGTCCCCGGTTGCGGTGACGATCGGTTTGTGACCGAAGTACTGCTCGGCCCGGCCGAACAAGTGCGTGATCGTGAGTGGAATGTCTTGCATCAACCCCTGCATGGCCGCCGAACGTAGCGCATCTCGCGTTACCGTCGAATGCTCGTGAGCGACCCCGGCCCCGAACTTCCCGACCCCGTGGGGCCGCCCGTGTCGACCGCACCCGTCGCCGACCGGCATCAGCCGCCGCGGTGGGCCCCATTGACGCTGCTGGCGTTCTTCGTCCTGCTGATCGGCACGAATCTCGCGAACGCCATGTGGGCCACGCTCGTCGACAACGAAACGCCCAATCCCGACCTGCTGCTCGTGCTGTCGTCGCGCAACCGGTACCTCGCCGGAGCACTCGGCGCCGGAATCTCGATCCCGGCGTTCGTGCTGATCGCGTGTGCTCGGATCTCGGCCGCGTTCATCGTGTGTCACCTGATCGGACGTGCCTACTCCCACCAGGCGACCGGGTGGTTCAAGAAGTACCTCGGTTTCACCGACGAAACGGAGGTGGCGTTCGACCGCGGCTTCGAGAAGGCCGAGTGGGCGCTGATCCCGTTCTTCGCCGGGTCGAACATCGTGGCCGTACTCACCGGAGTCCGTCAGACGCCGCCGATCAAGCTCGGGGTGCTCTTGGCCATCGGGATCGCCGGCCGCCTGCTTCTGATCTGGTGGCTCGCCCGGTTCTTCGAGGACCAGCTCGACGCCGTGCTCGACTTCACGACCCGCTACCAGTGGTGGGTGCTCGGGATCTCGATCCTGAGCGTCGTGCTGATCAACCTGCGCAACCTGCGGCGCTGAATGCGTTCCCTCTGCGTTGGCGGCGTGCGCCGCCGGGGTCGTAGGGTGCGGGGATGGCTGAAGTCACTCTGGGGGGCAACCCCGTCAACACGTCCGGCGATCTCCCCGAGGTCGGCGGCTCCGCTCCCTCGTTCACCCTGGTCGGCAACGACCTCGGTGAAGTGGCGAGTTCGAGCTTCGAGGGCAAGAACCTGATCCTGAACATCTTCCCCTCGGTCGACACACCCACCTGTGCCACCAGTGTCCGCACGTTCAACGAACGTGCGGCCGGACTCGACAACACCACCGTGCTCTGCGTGTCGGCAGACCTGCCGTTCGCGCAGGGTCGTTTCTGCGGCGCCGAGGGCATCGAGAACGTGTCGACGGCTTCCACGTTCCGCTCCTCGTTCGGTGATGACTTCGGCGTGACGCTGACCGACGGCGCACTCGCCGGCGTGCTCGCCCGAGCGGTCGTCGTCGTGGGGCCCGACGGTTCGGTGAAGCACACCGAGCTGGTCTCCGAGATCGCGCAGGAACCCGACTACGACGCCGCCCTCGGCGCGCTGTAATCACATCCGGGGTGCCGCGGTTCGGTTGACCCGTTCCGTTCGTGTGACCGAAAGCGACAACGGACGCGGATTCGGTCACACGAACGGCCGGATGACGACGCTCAGCTGTCGACCACGGATGCGAGTTCGGTCCACACCTGTTCGTCGTCGAACCCGAATGCCCAGAGCGACGCTCCACCCAGCGCCTCGTCGACCGCGATCTGCATCCGCAGTCGGGCTCCCGACGCGTCGACGTAGTGGACGGTGCGACTCTGGACGCACGTGGTCTCGCCGTCGGTGAACTCGATCGCGTAGTCGAACGTCGACTCACCGGTCACGGGGTCGAAGATCGGGACGCCCGAGCGCCGCGCGACCAGATCGTCGATCGTGCGCAGGTTGGTCGATGTGACCCCGTCCAGTTCGGTGCCCTCGGGGCAGTCCCCCGACACGCCGGTCGGCCAGTTCCGTCCGTAGATCGGCACCCCGAGCACGACCTGTTCGGCCGGGACTCCCGCCTCCAGCGCGCCGTCGACCGACCGCTGGACGAAGTCGAGCGGGGCGATCGGACCCGGCTCACCGACGGAGAAGTCGTAGGCCATGATCCGGATCCGATCCACGTGGGCAGCGATCGCGCCATGGTCATAGACCCAGAAGCCGCTGTTCGACGTCCTGCCATCGTCGTAGACCGGTGGGATGCTGACCGTCAACGTGCGCCCGGATGCATGGAGTTCGTCACCGAGTTGCTCGACGAACGCCACCCAGTTCGGTCGGGTGGTCGCCCAGGTGTCGGAACCATCAGCGAACGCGAACTGTTCGTAGTCGAGGTCGATTCCGTCGAAGTCGCCCTCCTCGGCGAACTCCAGGATGGCCTCGACATGACGAGTCCGGGTGTCGGAATCGGCGAGGATCGCGGCCATCTCCCCGGCCGGCAGCGCATCGACGATCGACGGCACGACCTCGGCGCCCGAGGACCGGAGCAGCTCCATGAACTCGTCCGCCGTTGCCACGTCGACGTTCGGGTCGAGGCCGATCGCTTCGACCCCCGTCGCGCCGTACCAGAACGGTGAGATGTCGCGCATCTCCCCCACCCGGTCCATCCGTGATTCGGTGACGTCGTCGAGCGTCCAGTACGGCATCCACGCGTCCAGCGGAATCGGGTTGTCGCTCGTCGGCTCATCGTCCGGTCCGCTGATCACGATGCCCGCCACGATGGTGACGGCGATCAGGGCGACCGCAGCGAGCAGCGCTCCACGAGAGGGTCCGAACCGCCGCCAGGGAGAGGAGTCTGCTCCGGCCGCAGGTGGCGCAGCGTGGTCGGCCGACCCGGCGTCGTGCGTGTCGGCGCCGGTGTCGCCCTGAGTGGGGACGAGCAGCGGATCACCGGTCGGCGTGGCGTCGGCAGTGTCGTCCACGGATGAGTTCAGTCGAGGAACGGATCGAGGCTGAGCGTCAGACCGGGGTGCTCGGCGATCGTCCGGCACGCGAGCACGACACCGGGCATGAAACTCGACCGGTCGTAGCTGTCCTGGCGGATCGTGATCGTCTGGCCCTCCGCTCCGAGGATGACCTCCTGATGCGCCACCATGCCGTGCATTCGCACCGCGTGAGCACGGATGTTGCGCGGGCCGGCCCCTCCCCGGGCGCCGGGATAGACCTCGTGCTGCGTCGGATCGTCGCGGAAGTCGGTCTCGCGTGCGGCGGCCATCCGCTCGATCGTCTTCACGGCCGTTCCCGACGGGGCGTCGACCTTGCGGGTGTGGTGCAGTTCGATCACCTCGGCGGTGTCGAACCACGGTGCGGCCATCTCGGCGAATCGCATCATCAGAACCGCGGAGATCGCGAAGTTCGGAGCGATCAGGCAGTGGGGCGCACCGTTGCCCGTGAACGCGGACTCGAACGTGGCGAGGTCGTCATCGCCGAAGCCCGTGGTGCCGACGACCGCGTGGATCCCGTGCTCTGCCAGCCACGGCAACGTGGTTCGAGCCGCGGCGGCGACGGTGAAGTCGACCACGACGTCGCACTCGGCTGCGGTGAATTCGTCGAGCCGGGTTGCGAGTTCGACACCCTCGATCGTCTCGCCGTCCGATTCACGATCGACGGCGGCGACGAAAACGAGATCGGGGTCAGCGGCGACCGCAGCACAGACGGTTCGACCCATCTGTCCGGCAGCGCCGTTGACCCCGACTCTCATGTGATTGCCATCCTCCCAGAAATGTCAGTTGGCGCCTGGCACCAACGGACATTTTCAGGGATCAGCGGTGACGGCGACGGCTTCCGCCGCGCTTGTTGCCACCGTCGCGGTCGGCACGGGGACGATCGCTCTTCGGGCCGAGATCGCCGAGTTCGTCGGCGAGCTCCGCGTCGAAGCTCTCCTCGAAGCTGACCTCGACGATGTCGGAGTCGTTCGAATCGGAGCCGTTCGAGCTCGTGTCGTTCCGGTCGTCACGATCACGACGGGGCGCACGCTCGCGCCGCGGAGCGTCGTCGGAACCGGAGTTGCCGCCGCTTTCCCCGTCGCCACCGAGCGGGCTGGTCGGCGTGAGGCTGACCTTGCCCTTGTCGTCGATCTCGTCGACCTTGACCTCGAGCTCCTGACCCAGTTCGAGCACGTCCTCGACGGCGCTGATCCGGCGTCCGCCACCCATCTTCGAGATGTGGACGAGACCGTCACGGCCCGGGAGGATGTTCACGAACGCACCGAACTTGGTGATGTTCACGACTCGGCCGTTGTAGACCTTGTCGAGCTCGGCCTTCGGCGGGTCGACGATGTTGAGGATCGCCGTCTTGGCCTCCTCCATCCGCCACGCCTCGACCGCACCGATGGTGACGATGCCGCGGGCTCCGTCGTCGTCGACGCCGATGTCGGCTCCGGTCTCCTGCTGGATCGTGTTGATGATCTTGCCCTTCGGGCCGATCACTTCGCCGACCTTGTCGAGCGGGATGTAGATCGTGGAGATCTTCGGCGCCGTCTCGGCGATCTCGGAGCGGGTCTCCGGGATCGCCTCGTTCATGACGTCGAGGATCGCCAGGCGGGCTTCACGAGCCTGCGCCAGCGCGTCGGACAGAACGTCGGCGGGGATGCCGTCGATCTTGGTGTCGAGCTGCAACGCGGTGATCGCGTCGATCGTGCCGGCGACCTTGAAGTCCATGTCGCCCATGGCGTCTTCCGCACCGAGGATGTCGGTGAGGGTGACGTACTTGCCGTCTTCGTGGATGAGGCCCATGGCGATGCCGGAGACGTGGCTCCGGACCGGCACACCGGCGTCCATCAGCGAAAGGCTGGACGAGCACACCGAGCCCATCGAGGTGGAGCCGTTGGAGGCCATCACCTCGGAGACGAGGCGCAACGTGTACGCGAAGTCTTCCTGGTTCGGGATGACGGGCAGCACCGCACGGGCGGCGAGCGCTCCGTGGCCGATCTCGCGACGCTTCGGCGAACCGACGCGGCCGGTCTCGCCGTTGGCCCACGGCGGCATGTTGTAGTGGTGCAGGTAGCGCTTCTCGTTGTTCGGCGAGAGCGAGTCGATCATCTGGTTCATCCGCGGCATCGCCAGCGTCAGAACGTTCATGACCTGGGTCTCGCCACGCTGGAACAGACCGGAACCGTGCGCGCTCGGGAGCACGCCGACTTCGGCGCTGATCTCACGCAGGTCGGCCGGGGCACGACCGTCGATGCGGATGCCGTCGTCGAGGACGCGGCGACGCATGACCTTCTTCATCAGGCTGCGCACGGCTTCCTTCACCATCTTCTGCTGGTGCGGGAACTCTCCGTCGTCACCACAGAAGTGGGCGACTGCGTCGGCTGTGACGGCGTCGACGGCTTCGTTGCGCTCGGCCTTCGCCGAGATCGTGACGGCCGGCTTCATCGCCTCGGTCGAGAACTTCTCGACGGCGTCGAAGATCTCGGGGGTGTAGTCGAGGACCGGGGTCCAGGACATCTCCTCGATCGGGCCGTTGGTGGCGATGACGGACGCGAGCAGCTGACGCTGCAGCGCGATCGACTCCTTGATCCACACCTTGCAGGCCTGGAGGCCGTCACCGAGGACTTCCTCGGTGACCTTCTTGGCGCCGTCGTCGTAGTAGTAGAACGCGTTCTCGGATCCACCGGCTTCGACCATCATCACGGCGACGTCGCCGTCGTCGAGTTCACGGCCGGCCACGACCAGCTCGAAGGTGCCGTTCTCGGCCTCTTCGAAGGTGGGGTGCGGGATCCATTCGCCCTCTTGGCTGTACGCCATGCGCACGGCGCCGAGCGGGCCGTCGAAGGGGATGCCGGAGATGACCAGCGCAGCCGAGGCGGCGTTGATCGACAGGATGTCGTGCGGGTTGACCTGGTCGGCGCCGAGCACGGTCGTGACGACCTGGGTCTCGTTGCGGAAACCGTCGGGGAACGACGGGCGCAGCGGACGGTCGGTGAGGCGACACGTGAGGATCGCGTCCTCGGTCGGGCGACCTTCACGCCGGAAGAACGAGCCGGGGATCTTGCCGGCGGCGTACGCCCGCTCCTCGACATCGACGGTCAGCGGGAAGAAGTCCATGCCCTCGCGGACATGCTTTGCCGAGTTGGCGGTGGTGAGGACCTTCGTCCCGGCGATCGATGCCACGACGGCACCCATCGACTGGGGGGCGAGTTTGCCCGTTTCGAAGGTGAGTGTCTTGTCGGTCCCCGAGACGGGGCCGGACACGGAAATGGCTTCAGCCATGTTGATTCCTTTCAAACACGCAGCACCCTGCCGCGTGGCTTCTGAAGGAGAATCAGTGGCCGGTTCCCAGTTGGTCACCCCGAGATCTACAGCCAGACAAAGAGGACTCCGCACAGCATCTCGGAGTCAGCAACCGGCAACCAGCGCCTGGAACTCCGTGACCGGACGTTCCGGTCCAGGACAGTGTACCGGGCGCGAGACCTTCTCGTTGTGGAACGCGTGTCAACGGGGGGTCAGACCCCCGTCGAGATCAGCGGCGGAGGCCCTGGTCCTTGACGATCTTGCGGTAGCGCTCGACGTCGATCGAGCGGACGTAGTCGAGCATGCGACGGCGGCGGCCGACCAGCATCAGGAGGCCACGGCGGCTGTGGTGGTCCTTCTTGTGCATCTTGAGGTGCTCGGTCAGGTGCGTGATGCGCTCGGTGAGGAGTGCGATCTGAACCTCGGGCGACCCGGTGTCGGAGTCGTGAGTCTTGTGCTGATCGATGGTTGCGGCCTTGTTCGGCATCGTGGTGTCTCGCCTGTTCCTGGTTCGTGTGGATTCGGTCGCGGAACGGTCTTCTGCTCCGCATCACGCCTGCGCACCTGATCCCGGCGACCCGGAACCCAGCCCAAACGGACCAGGAGATGCTATCGGCCCCGAGCCGAAGTCGACACCGTCTCCGGATGGCACGAACGGTACGATCCCGACGGTGTCGGCCGAGGTGGAACTGCGCGGCGTCTCGAAGACGTTCGGTTCGGTCGAGGCACTGGCTCCGACGGATCTGTCCGTCCCCGCGGGCGAGATCCTCACGGTGCTCGGGCCCTCGGGATGTGGCAAGACCACGCTGCTCCGCCTGATCGCCGGGCTCGTCTCGGCGACGGCCGGCACGATCACCGTCGACGGTGTCGACCCGGCACGCGCCCGCGCCGAGAAGCGGATCGGGTTCGTGCCCCAGGCGCCCGCCCTGCTCCCCTGGCGCACCGTGCGCGCCAACGCCTCCCTCCTGCTCGACCTGAACCCGGGCCGCTCCCCCGCCACGCCGTCCCACTCGGTGGACGAACTGCTCGACTTCGTCGGTCTGGCGGACTTCGCCGACGCCCGCCCGCACGAGCTCTCCGGAGGAATGCAACAGCGGGTGGGCCTGGTGCGCGCCTTCGCTCTCGACGCTCCCCTCCTGCTCATGGACGAACCGTTCGCCGCGCTCGACGAGATCACCCGCACCGAGATGCGCCACCTGCTCACCCGACTCCGCGAACCGCACGGAGCGACCGTCGTCTTCGTCACGCACTCGATCAGCGAAGCCACGTACCTCTCCGACCGAGTCGCCGTGTTGTCGCCGCGTCCGGGTCGTGTCGCCTCGATCGAGGAGGTGACCCTCGGCCGTCCGCGTCGACCCGAGCTGGAGGATTCCCCCGAGTTCTTCGAGGTGACCACGCGCCTTCGCCGCGCGCTCGGGATCGGCGCGCACGCGGGATGAGAGTCGCCCGTTCGCTGATCGCACCGGTCACCGGCGTGATCGCGCTGCTCGTCGTGTGGGAGGCCGCCGTGCGGATCTTCGACATCCGCCGCTTCGTCCTCCTCGCACCCTCCGCGATCGTCACGGAGTTGTTCGACCAGCCCGGCGCCTACTGGAGCAACACGTTGGTCACCGCCCGGCACATGCTGATCGGGCTGACCGTGTCGTTGATGATCGCACTGGTCGTGGGGTCGGCGATGGCGGCCTCGCGATTCGTCGAAGAGGCCGCTCAACCGGTCCTCGTCGTGATCCTCGTGACGCCGTGGGTCGCCTACATGACCTCGATCGTGATCTGGCTCGATTTCGGCGAGCGCCCGATTCTGTTCCTCGTGGCGTTCACGACGTTCCCGGTGTTCGCGTTCGGAGTCGTCGGCGGGATGCGTTCGGCCGACCCGGCGGCACGCGAACTCCTTGCCAGCGTGGACGCCTCACGGTGGGAGGTCTTGTGGCGCCTCCGACTCCCCTCGGCGCTCCCGGCGCTGTTCACCACCGGGCGTTTCGCCATCGCGCTCGCCCTCGCCGCCGCGTATTTCGCCGAGGGATCGGCACTCGAGCCTCGTGGCCTGGGTGTGATCGGCCGCCGTGCGACGACCGATCAGACCGGCGGTGCCGAGGTGCTCTGGACGACGATCTTCTGCACCGCCGCGCTGGGAATCGTCGGTCTCGCAATCGTGTCGATCGGTGAGCGACTGCTCCTGCGGTGGCACGCGTCGCAACGGACCTGAACCCGCGGTCGGACGAGTTGTCAGTATGACGGACAGATCACGGTTCCGTGTCGGTGCCCGCGCGAGGACGGGTGGCGTCGCCCCGGTCCCCTAGTCTCCACGGACCGAATGGGCGCTCACCCCGACTCGCGCCCCGTCACATGCCACGTTCACCCATGCGTTCCCGTCTTGCTCCCACCGCGCTCGTCGCGCTCATCGCGCTCGCCTCGTGCGGAGGCGACGACGACACACCATCCACGTCCGCCACCGCGCCGGGCACCGACGAGGCGACGACCGTCCTCGACGAGCCCGACATGGCGTTCGAGTCCGGCGACGAGTTCCCCGCCGAACGGTGCACGGCCAACGAGGAGGCAGGCACGATCACCTACCTCACCGGGTTCGACTTCGCGGCGGCCTCGTCGATCATCGAAGTCGTGACGGCCGACGCCGCCGGCTACTACGACGACCTCTGCCTCGACGTCGAGATCCGCCCGGGCTTCTCCGCGGCCAACTATCCGCAGGTCGCGTCCGACACGGCGCAGTTCGCGTCCGGTGGATCGTTCAGCGAGATCGTCGCCTTCGCCGCCGCGAACGACGCGAACTTCGTGGCCGTGACGGTCGACGGGCGCAGCGCGATCGACACCCTGATCGTCAAGCCCGGTACCGCCACCGAATTTCCCGAACTCGCCGGATCGACCATCGGCGTGAAGGGCAAGCTCCCGCCCGCGATCGACGTCATGTTGCGCAGCGACGACCTGATCGAGGGCGAGCAGTACGACACGGTGCTGCTCGACGGGTTCGACCCCCGCGCCCACATGGACATCCCGGCGATCGACGCACTGACCGGCTGGAAGAGCAACGAGGTCGGCACCCTGGAGCGAGCCGGCGTCGGGTTTCACCAGTTCGATCCCCTCGACTACGGCGTCCCCGGCTCGTTCGGGGTGATCTTCACGTCGGCCGAGTTCGTCGCCGCCCATCCGAGCGCGGCGCAGGACTTCGTGCGTGCAACGCTGAAGGGGCTCGATGACGCGGTGAACGATCCGGAAGCAGCGGCGCTCGGTGCGGTCGACGTCCTCAACGCGAACGGCAACCCGAACTTCCTCGAGCCCGAGGGAGAGATCTTCCGGTGGGAGACCGAGGCGGAGCTGATCCTCGACGGAACGCCCGAGGGGATGGGCCTGGCGTGGCCCGACCTGGAAACTCTGCAGGCCGAGGTCGACGCGTACAGCGCGGTCGGACTGTTCGGCGACGAGGACGCTCCCGACGCCGGCCGGTACGTGTCGGAACTCGCCGCGGGCGTCTACGGCGACGATGCCATCGTGGTCTGGCCGGGCTGAGCACACCGGCCGGCGGCGAATGACCGACGTCAGTCGACGTCGTCGACGAGCAACGTGCGCGCACTCTCGATGTCGGTCCGCAGCTGCTCGATGAGAGCATCGATCCCGTCGAACTTGCGCTCGGAGCGCAGGAAGTCGACGAACCGCACGCGGGCGGTCTCGCCGTAGAGATCGCCGTCGAAGTCGAGCAGATGGGCTTCGAGCAGTGATGTCTCGGCGTGTTCGTAGAACGTGGGACGACGCCCGAGGTTGATCGCGCACTCGCGCACCTCGCCGTTGGGGCGTTCGTACCAGCCGGCATAGACACCGTCGGCGGGCAGGCAGATCCGACTCGACACCTCGACGTTGGCGGTCGGGAATCCGAGCAATCGACCTCGTTGGTCACCCTTCTGCACCTGACCGCGGACCTCGAACGGATGACCGAGCATCTCGTTGGCGAGCGCGACGTCTCCCCCGGCGAGAGCGCGCCGGATGGCAGTGGAGCTGACCGGCTCGTCGATGCCGTCACGGCGCCCGACGAGGTGCAGCGGCTCGACGTCGAAGCCCTCCTCGAGCCCGATCTTGCGGAGCAGGTCGACGTTGCCCTCTCGGTCGCGTCCGAAGTGGAAATCGTCGCCGACCACGATC
Source organism: Ilumatobacter nonamiensis YM16-303 (assembly GCF_000350145.1). Classification (GTDB taxonomy): domain Bacteria; phylum Actinomycetota; class Acidimicrobiia; order Acidimicrobiales; family Ilumatobacteraceae; genus Ilumatobacter_A; species Ilumatobacter_A nonamiensis. Next base: position 29,256 of record NZ_BAOL01000084.1, read on the forward strand.
GCGCTGGTCGCGAGGCACTGGACGAGGACCCGGTGGACGAACGATTCGGGCGACTCGGCCGCCTGCGCTTCGTCGAACGGGACGATCACGAGTGCGTCGAGACCGGTCGCCTCGAGCAGCTCCACCTTGCGGTCGGGTCCCGTCAGGAGTTTCGGTGCCGACTCGGGCCGGACGACGGTCGCCGGATGCTTGTCGAACGTGACCAGCGCTGAGCGACAGCCGCGCGCTGCGGCGAGCTGCTTCACCTGGTCGATGACCGCCAGGTGTCCACGGTGGACGCCGTCGTACGCGCCGATCGTGACGACCGCTCGTTGGTCCGGAAACGCCCGTGTGGTCTGGTCGGTGATGATCCGCACGGGGGTCAGCTTACGTCTGTGGAACGACGACCATCGGCTTCGCGTCGTGTGCCCCGTGCGGTTCGTACACGGCGAGCAGCGACTCGTCGGGTCCGAACACTGCCCACGGCGGTGCACCGTCCCACGCCGGGAGCACCCGTCCGTTCATCACCAGCCCGCCGACCTGCTCCGTCACATCGACCCGATCGAGCGTCCGGACCGCTTCGGCGACCGGCAGCAGTTCGCACTCGTCCGGAGAGCCGGCCTCACCCAACGTGAAGCGTCCCACGGCGGTGCGGCGAAGGTTCCGCAGGTGCGCTCCTCCACCCAACAGGTGGCCGAGATCGGCGGCGAGGGTGCGGATGTACGTGCCCGAACTGCACTCGACCGCTGCGAGCAGGACGTTCGGCTCTTCGGTCGGCATCAACGTGAAGGAGTGGATCGTGACGGGCCGGGGCGGTCGCTCGACCTCGATTCCCTCCCGGGCGAGTTCGTGCAGCCGTTTGCCGTCGATCTTGATCGCCGACACCATCGGCGGGATCTGTTCGATGTCCCCGACCAGGTGCGCATCGACCATCGCCTGAGCGGCGGCCACCGGCACCTCATCCATGTCGTGCGTCGCCGTGACCTCGCCGTCGGCATCGAGCGAGTCGGTCTCGACCCCGAAGACGATCTCGCCGACATAGGCCTTCGACGTCTTCTCGACGAATCGCAACAGCTTGGTCGCCTTCCCGACCGCGACCACGAGCACCCCGGTCGCACTCGGATCGAGCGTGCCGCCGTGACCGACCTGTCGCTCGTCGAACCGCTTGCGCAGCATCGCCACGACGTCGTGGCTCGTCACTCCGGCCGGTTTGTCGACCACGGCGATGCCGTGAGTCGTGGCCGGCCGCTTGCGGCGTCCCATCGCGGGCGATCTACGCGCGACGTTCGCGGTCGGCGCGCAGGATCTCGTCGATCCGCTCCGACGAGCGAATCGCCATGTCGGGCTTGAACTCGAGAATCGGCGTCTTCTTCGCCTTGATCTGTCGGGCGATCGACGACTGCAGCCGGATCCGATATTCGCCGAGTGCTTCGATGATCTCCTCGTCGCCGTCTTCGCCGGCGAGCGAATCGAAGAAGACGATCGCCCGGTTCAGTTCCGGGTCGACGTCGATGCCCGTGACGGTCACGAACGCGAGCCGTTCGTCGTCGAAACGGACCAGGTCCTCGGCGATGATCTCGCGCAGCGTCTCACCCACCCGCGCCGAGCGCGGGTACTTGGGACCACCACTGTTGCGACCGGAGTTGCGTCGTGCCATACGTCGACGCTATCGGCCGAGCAAATCAGGAGGTGACGGGATGGTGGCAAGCGACGAAGTGACCGAGCGCCACCTCGCGCAGCTGTGGCTCGTCGGTCCGACACTCGTCGGTCGCCGCGGGACAACGGGTGTTGAACCGGCATCCACTCGGCGGGTCGATCGCGGACGGCAATTCCCCTTCCAGTACCTGCTCGTCGACGTTCACGTCGGCACCGGGGATCGCCGCCATCAGCGCGCGGGTGTAATGGTGCGTCGGGCGGTCGAAGAGGTCGTCGGCGCCTGCCACTTCGCAGGTCTTGCCCATGTACATGACCATCACGCGGTCCGAGATGTTCTTCACGACCGACAGATCGTGGCTGATGAACATCAGGCTGACGCCGTACCGCGCCTTCATGTCCTCGAGCAGGTTGAGGATCTGCGCCTGCACGGAGACGTCGAGCGCCGAGACCGGCTCGTCGCAGATGATCACCTTCGGGTCGAGGACCAGTGCGCGGGCGATCGAGATGCGCTGGCACTGGCCACCGGAGAACTGGTGCGGTTTACGCTCGCCGTACCGCGGATCGATGCCGACCGATTCCATCAGCAGGTCGATCGTGTCGAGCGACCAACTGTCGTTCTCGCCCCACACCTTGAGCCCTTCGCCGATGATCTCGCGGACGGTCCGACGCGGGTTCAGCGAACTGATCGGGTCCTGGAAGATCATCTGCAGCTGTGGTCGCACCTTGCGCAGGCGATCACCCGACAACGTCGTGATGTCATCTCCGTGGAAGTGGACCGAACCCGAGGTCGGTTTCGGGAGCTGGATCGTGGCACGCGCGGTGGTGGACTTGCCGCACCCCGACTCCCCCACGATCCCGAGCGTCTCCCCCTCGACGAGGTCGAAGCTGATTCCCGACACGGCGTGCACGGTGCCGCCCGAGATCGGGAACTCGACGACCATGTTCTCGACGCGCACCAACACGTCATCGCTCTCACGCAGGTGCGCGGTTCCGGTACCGGCCATCAGACAAGTTCTCCCACTTCGTTCATCGGAAGACCGGTCGCGGTCTCACCGTCCTGCAGGTTGGCAGCCAGTGCCGCCTCGCCCTCGGGCGTCCCGACCGGATGGAAGCACGCCCACCGGTGTCCCTCGGGCCCGTCCGGGCCGTCGAGCGGTGGCGCTTCCTCCAGGCAGTCGTAGCGCGCATGCCGACAGCGGGCGGCGAAGGCGCACCCCTTGGGTGGGTCGAGCAGGTTCGGCGGACGGCCCGGAATCGGCTTGAGCCGACTGTGGCTCGGCATCGCCGGATTCGGGATCGAGTCGAGCAGCGCCTGCGTGTAGGGGTGGCGCATGTCGGAGAACAGCGCTTCGGTCGCCCCGACCTCCATCATCCGCCCGGCGTACATCACCCCGATCCGGTCGGCCCGGCCACGTGCGACGCCGAGGTCGTGCGTGATCAGGATCATCGACATCTTCCGATCGACACGGAGTTCGTCGAGCAGGTCCAGGATCGATTTCTGCACGGTCACGTCGAGTGCCGTGGTCGGCTCGTCGGCGATCAGCAGACGCGGCTCACAGGCGAGCGCCATGGCGATGACGACGCGCTGGCGCATGCCACCGGAGAGCTCGTGCGGATACTGACGCAGCCGCTTCTCGGGCGACGGGATGTGCACCTGCTTGAGGAGCCAGATCGCGCGGTCTTTGGCCTCCGACTTGCTCATGTCGAGGTGGTAGCGCATCGCCTCGGTGAGTTGTGCGTCGATCCGCTTCACCGGGTTCAACGACGTCATCGGGTCCTGGAAGACCATCGCCACTTCCACGCCGAAGAAGTGTTTCCGTTCGGACCGGGTGAGTTCGTCGATGTTGCGTCCACCGACCTCGATCGAGCCGGAGCGGCTCCCGTTCCCGGCCAGGAGGTCGATCAGGGTGCGGGCGAACACCGACTTGCCGGAGCCGGACTCACCGACGATGGCGAAGGTCTCGCCTTCGGAGAGCTCGAGCGACACGCCGTCGACCGCGCGCAGGTTGCCGGACGGCGTCGAGAAGTCGACGACGAGGTCGTTGACACGGAGCATGGTCTCGGTCACAGGCTTGCCTCCTTGATGTCGTACCGCTTCAGCAGACGGTCGCCGACGAAGTTCAGACTCAGAACGGTGAGGAACAACACGATCGCCGGGGCGAAGACGACGTGCGGCGCGTCGTTGAACTTCGGCCGCCCTCCCGCGATGATCGAACCCCAGGTGATCGAGGGTGATTCGACACTGAGGCCGAGGAACGAGAGCGAACTCTCGGCGACCAGGACGATGCCGGTGGTGAGGAACGCGAACGAGATCATCGTCGGCATCACGTTCGGCAGGACCTCCTGGAACAGGATCTTGGTCCGTTTCACACCGAGTACCTCGGCGGCCTTCACGAAGTCGCGATCGGCCACCTGGAGCGTGCTGCCTCGCACGATGCGCGCGAGCGCAGGGATCGCGAGGAGGCTGACCGCGAAGATCACGTTGGCGAGGCTGCGCCCGCGGACGGTGACGATGAAGATCACCAGTAGCAGCGCCGGGATCGACAGGGTGGTGTTGATGATCAGCCGCATCGCCGAGTCGAACCATCCCTTGAAGTAGCCGCCGACCAGCCCCATCGCACCGCCGACGAAGATGCCGATGAAGGTCACGGTGGTGGCCACGAAGATCGAGATCCGGCCGCCGATGACCACCTGGTCGAAGATCGACTGACCGAACGAATCGTTGCCGAAGATGTTCGGCCACCCCGGAGGCGCGTTGACCATCGAGGCGTCGCGAACGTCGGGGTCACCCACCAACGGATTGAGTTCGCCGAGGACGACGAAGACGACGACGATGACGAGCCACGCGGCCGACATCCGGAAGACCCAGTCCGTCGCCTTGGTGTCGGCGAAGTCGGTTTTGCCACTGGTTTCGGCGAGATCGACTGCGATGTTGGTCATGTGCCGGTGCTCGCTTTCACTCGGGGATCGACCGATGTGTACAGCAGGTCGATGATCAGGTTGGTCAAGATGAACAGGGCCGCAACGAGTGCGACGATCGTCTGGACAGCGAAGAACTCTTGGCGGTAGACCGCCTCGATCAGGTAGCCGCCCATGCCGTCGAAGTCGAAGATGAACTCGACCACGACCGCGCCGTTGACCAACTGGGCGATGTTCAGTCCGAGCACCGTCATGAGGGTCAACGTCGACGGCCGCAGCACGTGGCGCATGAGGATGTGGGTGTTCGACATTCCCTTGGCCTTGGCGACCGAGACGTAGTCCTGCTGCAGGTTCTGCAAGATGTCGGCGCGGAGCAGGCGCAGGTAGACCGGGGTCGCGGCGAGACCGAGCACCACGGCGGGCAGCCAGATGGACTTGAAGTGCTCGAGGACGCCGTCACTCCACGGCGCATACCCGGTCAGCTGGTACCAGTCACGCTCGACCGAGAACGCATAGCGGAGCGACTCGCCGATGACGAACACGGGGATCGACAACAGCACGAAGGCGAAGAAGTTCACGGTCGTGTCGCCCGACGGCCCCGCTCTCATGAAGTTGAAGATCAGCAACGGAATGACGAAGGCCACCGCGACGAGCGCGGAGACTCTCCATCCTGCGACGAACTGTCCGAACACGAACAGCGTTCCGACGATCGGATAGATCAGCCACGACGGGATGTTCCGGCGCTTCTTGCCCGCCTGGTACGCCGCCCAGATCCCGAGCGGCACCGCGATGAGCAGTGCGAGCAACTGGCTGTAGAGAAAGAGGAAGGCGGTGCGCGGCATCCGCTGCTCGATCGTGTCGATCAGCGGTTCCTTGTTCTTGTAGAACGCGTATCCGAAGTCACCGGACAGCGTGTCCTTGCTCCATCCGACGTACTGGACGACCACGTTGTCGTCGAGCCCCTGCTCGTCGACACATTCGGCAACTGCCTCCTCCGAGGCCGCGGTCCCGAGCGCGATCTCACACGGTTCGCCCGGCACCTGTCGGAGCAGCAAGGAGGTCCCGAAGGTCACCAGGATCAGCACGATGATCGCACCGCCGAAACGCTGCGCGGCGAACTTCCAGCCGGCGGTCTTGATGACCCACGCGATCAGTGCGACGAGTACGACCAGAAAGATGATGAGAACCATGTGAAGCCCTCCGAAGGCTCAACGTCGATGAATCGAGGTTCGGTGCAAGATCCGAATCGGACGATGGGGCCCGGGCCTCGATGCCCCGGGCCCCATCGTGATGTCCGATTCGTTCGTTCAGACCGGCGGACCGGTCAGCTCTCGATCCAGGCCTCGTCCACCGTCGCCCGACCGGCGAGCGACTGCTGGTTGGGGTTGCCGGATTCCAAGGTGAGCTGCTGGAGCCCGTGGACACCCGCGCGGTACGGAATCGCCCACTCGGTGGTCTCGAGCCAGATGTTGAACACGTTGTCGGCGAACAGCGTGTTGATCTCCTGAGCGATCGTGTCGAGCTCGTCCTGGTCGGTGGTCGTCCACGACTCGAACAACAGCTCGTCCATCTCGGGGCTGACGAGGCGTCCGAAGTTCAGCGCCAGGCCTTCGGCGTGACGGCTGTGCCACCACACCAACTCGAGGCCCGGATGACCCTGGCCGTGGTTCCGCCATGCGAAGACCTCGAAGTCACCGGTGAGTGCCTTCGTGATGAGTTCTGCCTGCTCGAACTGGTCGATCGAGACGTCGAGACCACAGTTGCTCGACCACTGGTCGGCGAACAGTTCCGCCGTCAGCAGGTTCGCAGGAGAGTTCGTGGTCCCGTACTGGATCGGCAGACGACCGATCTCGTCGAGGATCGCGTTGCCGGCATCGGGGTCGAACTCGGGGAAGCCCGGATCCTCGATGTAGCCCGCCGATCCCTCGGCGAACGGACCGTTGGCGATCATGTTGCCCGGGGCACGGAACGTCAGGTACTCGTTCCGGTCGGTGCAGAGCGCCACAGCTTCACGGAACTGCGGGTTGTCGAACGGCGGTTTCGAGTTGTTGAGCATGAGGTATCCGACCTCGCGGGCGGCGGCCTCCTCGACCACTCCGTTGCCCTGCTCGACCCATTCGACGTCCCAGAACTCCTGGTTCTCACCGAAGCTGTCCTGGTTGACGTCGGCGTCGCCCGCTTCCATCGTGGCCCGCCGGGCGGAGGGGTCTGGGTTGGGACGGAAGTCCACACCATCGAGATACGGCAGTTTCTCGCCGTCGGCACCGTCACGCCAGTACCCGTCGTAGGCACGGACCTCGGTGACCTCGCCGCGCACCTGGTTGACCATCTCGAACGGCCCGGTGGCGACCATCAGGTCACCGGCGCGGGACTCGCTGTCCCAGAAGCTCGGAGCGATCAACCAACCGGTCCGCCCGGCCAGGTTGTTGCCGAACGTCGCGAACGGCTTGTCGAAGGTGACCGTGACCGACTGATCCTCGTTGAGCACGATGCTGTCCGCAGCGTCACCGGGGTTGGCCGGGTTCTGCGGCGCACCGTTGACCAGGTCGAAGAAGACCTGACCCTGGAGCAGGCCGTTCGCCATCTCGAGCAGGTTCTTGTGCAACGCCGCACCATCGGCCGGCGTTCCGTCGTGGAACGTGACCCCGTCACGCATGACCAGGTTGAACTCGGTGAAGTCGTCGTTCGGGGTGAACTCGGAGAGCAGGAACGGCTCGACCTCGCCGTCCGCGGTGACGGTGGTCAGCGTGTCGGCGACGGAGTTCATGACGGTGATGCAGGCCACAGCGCAGTTCGCACCGGGGATGTCCCACGTGTCGGACTCCGCCTCGAGCAGGTACGTGAGCGTTCCGCCGCGTTGGGGCTCCATGCCCTCGTCCATCGCGTCGTCGCCGGACTCCTCCTCCATGGCTTCGGTGTCGGCGGTCTCCTCGTCACCGGAG
>NZ_BAOL01000083.1 GCF_000350145.1 Ilumatobacter nonamiensis YM16-303
GCTCCGTGCGCGAACTGTTCACGAGAACGGTGGGAGACGAGTCGCGTTCTGGTGGGAGCCGGATATCCTCGGGCGTCCATGCGGCCACGGGTCGCCATGGGCGCATAGCTCAGTTGGTTAGAGCGCTGCCTTCACACGGCAGAGGTCAGGGGTTCGAATCCCTTTGCGCCCACGAGGGTGCCGCCTCGGGATGAACCTGTGGCACTGGTCATGTCCGTCGTGGCGACTGGTACCCAGACCGAGCCCGACGGCCAGGCGGACAATGGATGCACGACCGCACCATTCCGACCACATCGAGGTGTCCATGTCCTCCACGTCGAACTCCGGTCATGAACCGTTCATGATGCCCCTGTCCTACGGTCTCGACCCCGCCATCGAATCGCAGCTTCACCAGACGGAACTCCGCACAGCCGAAACGCGTCCTCTCGACCGTCCGAAGTCCGACGTTCTCCCGCGATGGCGAGCCGCGTGCGCCAAGGTGCTGTTGCAACAACGGCCGAACCCGCTTCCCGCCGACCACGAGCTGTTCAGCGATCTCGATCGCAAGCAGTTCGCCCGTGCCGGCCACCTCTTCGATGTTCGTCGCGCGTACCTCGCTGGCCTCGCCGCCGCGATGACCAACGAGCCAGGGGCGACACGATCGACGAGCGTCCGAGGGTATCCCGTGCACCTGGACGACGCCCGAAGCACGCCCGCCCGCCGTCCGATCATGCAGGTCCAGAGTCGAACGTCTCGCTGACGGCCGAGAGTGCTGCACAGCGACAGGTCGAGGTCAGGGGTTCGGATCCCTGTGCGCCCACTCTGGTGCCGCCGGCCGACCGACGAACCACGTCGGGCACGCGGTCCCGGCCGTTCAGGCGGACCGCTCGTTCCGCCGACGCGGAAACCTCCTTCGACACCAGGCCGGTGAAAAGATGCCCGGCGTGGCGGTCGCGTGGGCCACACTCTGCACAAGGTCGGTGCCGCTCCTGGCGCCGTTCCACCCCCGAAAGGAACCACACTGACATGCATCGCGCGAACACCCGAATCCTGAGCATCGCAGCCGTCACCGCCCTCACACTCGCGGCCGCCGCATGTGGCGGCGATGACGACGGCGGCTCGTCCGACGGGGCCGACTCGCCGGTTGGCGAGGCGCTTGCGGCCGAGATCTTGGACGACTCCGAGGGCGAGAGCGTGGCCCAGACCGAGGAGGAGGCGCGCTGCTGGGCGGGTTCGATCGTCGATGACATCGGTGAAGAACGCCTCGAAGAACTCGGGGTCACGGCCGACAACGTCAGCGACATCGACGACATCGGGTTCTCCGATGACGAGGTGGACGGCCTCGTCGACGGCATGTTCGACTGCATCGACGTGACCGCGACATTCGCCGAACAGTTCACCGAGGACTTCGGCGAAGAAGGCGCTCAGTGTGTCGCCGAGAGCCTCGACGAGGACTTCGTGAAGGATCTGATGCGGTCGGTCGTGTCGGGTGAGGAAGCCGAGCCGTCCGAGGAGTTCTTCCAGGACTTCCTCGACATCGCCGCGGAGTGCGATCTCCCGCTCGGCTGACACGACCGTCGGGATCCGGTCGGCCATCAGGCCGGCCGGGTCCCCGCGATCGCCGACCCGCTACGAGGTCGGGACCTCGGCAGTGAACTCGACACACGCAACGCCCATGCCCTGGCGGTCCCGGTGTGCTTCCAGCCCGTTGGAACACACCCTGTCGAATCCGATGAACTGACGGACGACGATGTCTCCGGAGCCGTCGCAGGCGATCTCGTCGGCGTCGCCGTTTGCGAGGATCTCGACACAGTCGCCCGTTCGGAGGATCCCGTCGGGAGGTGCGGGTTCGCCCGGCTCGGTGAACTGTGCGAGCACGACGATCCCGATGATCGCGATCGCCGACGCGACGAGCAGTCCGCGCCACGGAATCCGCGCCGGACCGTCCGGATACGCGAACCGGTACCCGACCGTGCTCCGCTCCTCGGCGCCGCTCTCCGTGCCCGAGCTGTCCGGCGACGGCGACACGGGCGCACGCCGTTCGGCGTCGTACACCGCTCGTCGTCCGGGATCGGACAGCACGTGATACGCCGCGTTGATCGCCGGCATCTTGTCGCCACCCGCAGCCGACCCCATCGTTCGATCCGGGTGGTACTCACGCGCCAGGCGGCGGTACGACTCGCGAATCGCCGTTGCCGACGCGTCGGGCCGGAGCCCGAGGACGTCGTAGTGCGATCGACCACTCACCGGTCCGAACGATACGGCCAGGTTCAGCCGACCACCGATCGCAGCAGCAACTTCGACTCGGTTCGAGCGACCGCTTCATCGGCGCGCACCCAACGGACGAACGCGTCGAGACCCTCGGCTCCCTCGCACTCGGCGACGATGGTGTAGTCGGACGATCCGGTCACGTAGCCCGCCATCGTGATCTCGTCGCGTTCGACCAGACGCGACTCGAACGCGTCCGCGTGATCACCGGGCACGAGACTCACGTCGATCACCGCACGGACGGTCCGACCGATGGCGGCAGCATCGATGTGTGCCGAGTACCCCGTGATCACCCCTCGGTCTTCCATCCGTCGCACACGGTCCGCCACGGAACTCGGCGCCAAGTGAACTTCCGCGGCCAGGGCGGTCCAGCTGATTCGGCCGTGAGTTCGAAGGATTCCGAGGATTCGTCTGTCGATCGGATCGTTTGCCGTTGAATCCATGGCCTGATGCTAGATCGACCGCATCTCTTCCGTTCCATCGACGGCCGCCGACCGCCCATCATGGTGGAATGACCGACCACTCCACTCCGGTGATCCGAACCGTCGGCGTTCCTGCCGAGATCAAGACCGCTGAGCACCGGGTGGCGTTGACACCCGACGGGGTCCGGGAACTGACCGGGAGCGGCGTCGGCGTGTTCGTCGAGACCAACGCTGGTGTCGGCGCGTCGATCACCGACCACGACTACGTGGCAGCGGGCGCGACGATCGTGCCGACCGCGGCCGACGCGTGGGCCCAGGAACTGGTCGTCAAGGTCAAGGAGCCCATGGAGAGCGAGTTCGGCTTCCTGCGTGCGGACCTCACCCTTTTCACCTACCTCCACCTCGCCGCGTATCCCGCCGTGGCCGACGCGCTCCTGGCTGCCGGAACGACCGGTGTGGCGTACGAGACGGTGCAACTCGAGGACGGAACGCTCCCCCTCCTCGCGCCGATGAGCGAGGTCGCCGGGCGGCTCGCTCCCCAGATGGGCGCCCACTTCCTCGAGAGTCACAAGGGCGGGCGTGGCGTTCTGATGGGTGGTGTTCCTGGTGTGAGCCCGGCGAAGGTCGTCGTACTGGGTGCCGGCAACGTCGGGTGGAGTTCGGCGGTGATCGCGGCGGGCATGGAGGCCGAGGTCACGGTGCTCGACAAGAACCTCGAGCGACTGCGCTACGTCGACCAGATCCACAAGGGTCGGATCTCGACACTCGCCTCCAACATGGGCTCGATCGAGCGTACGGTGCGCGAGGCCGACCTCGTGATCGGCGCCGTGCTCGTCGCCGGCGGACGCGCCCCGGTCGTCGTACGCGAGGACCTGGTCGCCGAGATGAGGCCCGGCGCGGTGATCGTCGACGTCGCCGTCGACCAAGGGGGCTGCATTGCGACAACCCACGAAACCACGCACGACGACCCGGTGTACGAGTTGCACGGCGTGCTCCACTACGCGGTGGGCAACATGCCCGGCGCCGTTCCCCACACGAGCACCTACGCGCTGACGAACGCCACGCTGCCGTATGTCACCGACGTGGCGATCCACGGAGCGCTCGGCGCCGCTCGACGTGACCCGGCGATCACCCACGGCCTGAACACCGTCGGCGGCGAACACGCCAATCCGATCGTCGCCGCCGCGCTCGGGGCGACCGCGGTCGACGCCCTCGGCTGAATCGCTCCGTCGAGTCCGCTGCCCGTACTCTCGTCGGGATGGACGGTCGTGGAACTCCCACGAATGCGTTCGACCTCGACATCCCGACGGTCGGACCTGAATTTCGCGAGCGCTCGCGTTTCGAGCGACGCGACGTGCTGCGCGAACTTGCCGACGATCACTGGATCGTGCGCACTCCGATCGGGTTCATCATCCTCGACTACGACGACGTCACGAGGATCCTGCGTGACAAGCGATGGCACAACGCCGTCGCGAAGATCCCGGAGATGATGGGGGTGACGGACCCGGAGATCCTGAAACGCCCGCCGTCGATCCTCGCGGCCGAGGGCGACGTCCACACGCGGCTGCGTCGCCTCGTGGCGAAGGCGTTCTCGCCGCGCAGCGCCGACCGACTGCGACCGTTCATGCGCGAAGTCGTGAACGAGTTGATCGATCCGGTGGCATCGACGGGCCGCGTCGAGATCGCGGCCGACATCTGTGAGCCGTATCCGATCCCGATCATCTGCGAACTCCTCGGGGCGCCCCGCGAGGACTGGGAACTCTTCTCTCGGTGGGCCGAGGACGTGCTGCGTGTGTTCAGCCCGACGGCGGCGGACCAGATCGACGTCATCGAGCCGGCACGAGCCGAGCTGAACGAGTACGTCGTCGAGTTGATCCGGGCCCGCCGGAACGACCCGCGCGAGGACTTGATCACCCACCTGATCGCCGCCGAGGAGGAGGGCGACAAGCTCTCGACCGACGAGTTGGTCTCGATGGTGAATGCCGTGATCGTCGGCGGCACGGATACGACTCGGAACCAACTCGGTTGTTCGCTCGGTGTGTTCGCGGCTCATCCGGACCAGTGGAAGCTGCTGGCCGACCAGTCCGAACTCGCAGCGAACGCGGTCGAGGAATGCATGCGGTACTTCGGGGCCGTCGGCGGCACCGGTCGGTTCGCGAGCGAGGACATCGTCTACCGCGACATCCTGTTTCCCGCCGGCACGTTCGTGTTTCCCTCGCTCGAGATCGCCAATGCCGACGAAGGGGTGACCGCCGATGGAAACCGGGAGTTCGACATCACCCGCGTTTCGGTGAAGGGCCGTGGGCAGATGACTTTCGGTTCGGGCATCCACTATTGCCTCGGAGCCTCCCTCGCCCGTGCCGAGTTGCAGGAGGCGTTACCGCTGCTCGCGCAGCGGATGCCCGAACTCGCCGTCGACGGCTCGATCACCTGGAAACCGAGCACCAGCGCCATCTCCGGCCCCGACCACTTCCCCGCGACCTTCACGCCCGTCACCTGAGGGTCCGATCGCCCGCCCGCCCGCCGCGGCCCATCGCCGAACACCGGCGATCACAGCGTAAATCAGTCCTCGGGGCGGGGGCGGCGGCGTTGTCGCTTGAGTTCGCTGCGTTGGGCCTTGGTCTCGAGGCGCCGGCGTTGCGAACCGCGGGTCGGCTTCGTCGGTCGCCGCCGTCGTTCGACTCGCAGCGCACCTCGCAGCTTGTCGACCAGTCGCTGCTCGGCGAGCGATCGGTTCCGCACCTGCGACCGTTCGTCGTCGGCCACGATCCGGACGGGCGATCCGAGCCGCTCGATCACCCGCGCGCGCTGCGACTCGTGACGGAATGCCGATGACCGGTCCACGTGGAAGACCAACTCCACACGCGTGGCCGCTTTGTTCGCGTGCTGGCCGCCCGGACCACCCGATGCACTGAATGTTTCGTTCAATTCGAAACGCGGAATGCGCACGGCGTCGGTCACCACCAGCCGATCGTCTTCTGCCACGCCTCCATCCTGCTCTACGGTCGGTGCCATGTCAGATCTCAAACTCGGATACAACACCGGATACTGGTCAGCCGGGCCGCCGGCCGGCGCGTTCGAGGGAATCCTCGAAGCCGAGAAGCTGGGCTTCAACTCGATCTGGACGGCCGAGGCCTACGGGTCCGATGCCCTCACGCCGCTCTCCTGGTGGGGTGCGCACACCGAGAACGTCCAGCTCGGTACCGGCATCATGCAGCTGTCCGCGCGCACGCCGGCAGCAACGGCGATGGCGGCACTCACCGTCGATCACCTGTCGAACGGTCGGTTCATCTGCGGGATCGGAGCATCGGGCCCGCAGGTCGTCGAGGGATGGTACGGCCAGGAGTATCCGCGCCCCCTCGCCCGCACGCGTGAGTACGTCGAGATCATGCGCAAGATCTGGGCGCGGGAAGCTCCGGTCGAGTTCCACGGTGACTTCTACGACATGCCCGTCGACGGCGGCATGAACCTCGGCAAGGCGCTCAAGCCCACCGTGCACCCGCTCCGCAACCAGATCCCGATCTATCTCGCGGCCGAAGGCCCCAAGAACGTCGCGCTGTCGGCCGAGATCGCCGACGGATGGCTGCCGCTGTTCTTCTCCCCGAAGGACGACGCGTGGTACCGCGAGCAACTCGCGGCCGGCTTCGCTGCCTCGGGTGAGGAGGGCAAGGCCGACCGCTTCGAGGTGTCGTGCGGCGTCATGGTGATTCCCGGCGACGACGCGCAGCAGTGCGCCGACTTCATCCGTCCGTTCCTCGCCCTCTACGCGGGCGGAATGGGCGCCAAGGGCGCGAACTTCCACTACGAGGTCTTCGAGCGGATGGGCTACGGCGACGTCGCCGACAAGGTGCAGAACCTGTACCTCGACGGGAAGAAGGAAGAAGCAGCGGCATCGATTCCGCTCGAGATGGTCGAGGACGTCGCACTCGTCGGACCCGCCGACAAGATTCGGGGCGAACTCGACAAGTGGCGCGAGTCGTGCATCACCGAGGTGCTCCTCTCGGGACCCGCCGAGATGCTCCCGATCTACGCCGACCTGATCAACGGCTGATCGCGAGAACTAGGTGGGGCGGGTGACGTGGGCTTCGACGATGTACTCGTCGATCCAGTAGCGCAGCTTCTCGAACGCGTAGATGCCGGTCGAGTGGCCGTCGTTCCAGTCGAGGTTGAGTCCCCACGCGCCGGCCATCGTGGCGGTCGTGATGCGAACATCGTCGGGCTTCGTCTCGGCCATGATCGACACCGTTTCGCCCTTCTGCCGACGGCTGTTGCACTCCGCACACGGGCACGCCAGGCGCAGCGGTGCGAGGTCGAACGTCGCGGTCACCCCATCGGCGAATTCGATGAAGACGTGCTTGGAGCGATCGACCTCGATCGATTCGATGTCGTGGTCGGCCATGGCGCCGCACGATACCGAACCCGCCTCTCCCTTCGACCGTCGTAGGCTTTCGAGTGATGTACGTGCTGGCGCACCTCTCCGACATCCACGTCGGTGGACCGAGTGCGGGAAGTGGCGAACGGTTCTCACTCGCGATCGACACGATCAACGCGATGACGCGACCGGTCGACCGGGTGCTGATCACCGGCGATCTCACCCACAGTTCGAGTTCGGCGGAGTGGTCGGAGTTCCACGAGCGCCTCGACGCGCTCACGATTCCGTGGACCGCCATCGCAGGCAACCACGACCTCCCGGACGGTCAGTTCGGCGGGCACCGCTCGATGACCGATGGACCCCTTCGGTTCGTTCTGGTCGACTCGTCGACCGGGCAATTCGACGGCGACGACGCAGCCTGGCTTGACGCCGAGCTGCGCGCACATCCCGACGACCGCACCGTGGTCGCGCTGCACCACCCGCCGTTCGAGACCGGAATCTGGTGGATGGACTGCAATGGCATCGACGGCGCCGATCGTTTCGAGCAGATCGTTCGCGCCCACCCGCAGGTGTTCCAGGTGCTCACGGGTCACCTCCACCGACCGATCCACACCCAGTGGGGAGCGTGCTCGCTGTGGGTGAGCCCTTCCACGGCGGTGTCGATCGCGTTCGACCTCGACCCCCAGCACGTGCCTGCCGAGTCGTCCGAGGGACCCTCGTTCAGTCTGCACGCCTACACCGACAGCACCGTCATCTCGCACATCGTCCCGGTCGGGGCGAGCGCTCGACGGACTCCCCTCGAAGCCGACTCGCCGGACCTCCTCGACCAGTTCCGCGAGATCCAGTCCCGCCGCGACTCCGCCTTCGATCGACGGTGACGTGACGGGGCTGACCCGTCACGTGGCGCTCAGCCGAGGAGGGCGACGGGGATCTCGACCAGGCGAGCCCGCAACCATTCGCCGACCGCCTTCGCCTGCGCGTCCTGGCGGGTCGACGCTGCGACGCCTTCCTGCAGGAGTCCGTGGATGACGAAGTTCAGCGACCAGATCTTCGGGAAGCGGTACCGATCGACCTCGAACGACGCGACCTCGGGAAGAAGCTCGCGGAGCCGGTCGACCGTGAGGTATTCGTCGAGCCACGCGAACGCGTCCGCGGACCGGACGAAGACCCCCAGGTTGGCGTTGCCGCCCTTGTCGCCGGATCGTGAACCGACGATCGTGCCCAGCGCAACCGTTGCCGTCTCTGCCCACGACAGAGGTGCGGGCGCGTCCACTTCGATGGCGACCGCATCGCCGGTGGGCGCCGCCGACTCGACTTGTGACGTCGCTCCCCCGAGGATGTGCACGTACTGCGGAACCAGCGCACTGTCGATCGACGCGGGCCGGTACACCCCGAACGGGCTCGCGCCGCTCGGCCCACCGCCGAGCCCGTACATCCCGGGGATGCTCGCGAGGCCGGTGTGCACGTTCGCATCGGCGAACGCACGACCGACCTTGCGCTCGTCGGCGTCCTTCACGGTGACCCGCCAGATCGCGGTCGCCTCCTCCTGCGTCGCCGGGTCGGGCTTGTCCGTCCGGATCACGCGACCGTCGATCGAGTCGAAGTCCTCCGGCCGATACGGGCAGGCGTCCCAGAACGTCGCGGCTGCGAGCTCCGCCTTCTCGTCGATGTCGAGCCCGGTGAGCGCCACGCTGAACGAGTTGCGATAGCCGCCCATCTCGTTCATCGCGACCTTGAGCGACGATGGCGGCGCCTCGCCGCGCACCCCGCTGATCCGCACGCGATCGGTCTCGACCTGATCGAGTTCGATCGAGTCGAACCGTGCCGTGACATCCGGGCCGAGATAGCGCGGTCCGCCGATCTCGTAGAGGAGTTGGCTGGTCACGGTTCCCACCGTGACCGCTCCCCCGGTGCCGTCGTGCTTGCCGATGATCGACGACCCGTCGGCCGCCACGTCCGCCCACGGGAACCCGAACCGGGCTCGCCCACCGATCTCACCCCGACCCTCGATCTCGTGGAAGAACGAGTAGTTGCCGCCGGTCGCCTGCGCGCTGCACTCGATCACGTGTCCGGCAACGACTCCGCCCGCCAACTGATCGAAATCGTCGCGCTGCCAGCCGTGGTGCCACGCCGCCGGGCCGCAGACGACGGCCGCATCGGTGACCCGTCCGGTGATCACGATGTCGGCACCCGCGGTCAGTGCGTCGACGATGCCGAAGCAGCCGAGGTAGGCGTTCGCACTCACGAAGCGTGCCACGTCGCCCCACTCCGAACCGTCCTCGGAAGCACCGTCGGAGAACGGTCGGAGGGCACCGCTGTCGGCGAGTTCCTCGATCCTCGGGAGGAGGTCATCCCCGTCGATGTAGGCGATCGTCGGCGACAGGCCGAGCTTCGACGCGACTTCGTGTACTGCGTCGGCACATCCGTCGGGATCGAGCCCTCCAGCATTGGAGACGACCTTGATCCCGCGGTCGAGACAGGTGCCCATCACCTGTTCCATCTGATTCACGAAGGTCCGTGCGAACCCCTGTCCGGGACGCTTCGCCTGGATCCGACTCAGGATCAGCATCGTCAGTTCGGCCAGCCAGTCACCGGTGAGCACATCGATCGGGCCACCCTCGACCATCTCGGTCGCGCCCGACGGTCGGTCGCCGAAGAACCCGGAGCAGTTCGCGATCCGAATCGGCTCAGTCATCGGCGAGAGCTTCCAAGCTGACCAGCAGATCGCCCTGGTCCACCCGTGAGCCGACGTCGAAGTGGATCTCGGTCACGGTCGAGTCGGTCGCCGCCGTGATCTTGTGTTCCATCTTCATCGCCTCGACGACCATCAGGACCGCTCCGACCTCCACCTCATCGCCCTCGGCCACGTGGACCGCGATCACCGTGCCCGGAAGCGGACAGATCGGTCCACCACCAGCGGCCTCGGCGTCGTGGTCGACGAAGCGCGGCGCGAGTGCCCACGTCAGCGCACCGGCCACGCTGCGAGTGCGAACAGCATCCTCGTCACCGTGCACCTCGACGACTCGTCGGACCCCGTCGATCTCGATCGCGATGCGTGACGGAGTGCGACCGCCACCTTCGGTCACCGAGAGCAGTCGCACGATGCGTCGACGACGTTCATCGGGGGGCAACGTGCCGTCGTCGAGCGGCTCGGGCCACGGGCCGAGCAACACCTCAGCCGCTGCTCCGCACACGGTGTACTCGACGGCGTCCGGCGTCTCGGATCCGGACGCGGACCAGACCTGACGTTGGCCTTGGGTCCGCAGGTTCCGCCAGCCGGAGGGGGCGAAGCCGGTGACCCGATCGGCCGCGCGCGATGCCCGCTCGGTGGCGAACACCGCGGCGAGCAGGAGCCCCACGCGGTCGTCGCCGGTCGGTCCGACCGAGGCGACCACGTCGGG
Source organism: Ilumatobacter nonamiensis YM16-303 (assembly GCF_000350145.1). Taxonomy (GTDB): domain Bacteria; phylum Actinomycetota; class Acidimicrobiia; order Acidimicrobiales; family Ilumatobacteraceae; genus Ilumatobacter_A; species Ilumatobacter_A nonamiensis. Next base: position 10,443 of record NZ_BAOL01000083.1, read on the forward strand.
ATGTTCGTCCAGGTATGCAGTCGGCGTGTGCGCGGCGAGGTAATCGGATTCTCCGAGGATCTCGACGAGGGCGGCCAGGTTCGTGGTGACGCCGCTGATCTCGGAACCGCGCAGGGCCCGTCGCAGCTTGGCCGCCGCTTCGACCCGGGTCGCACCGTGAGCGATCACCTTCGCGAGCATCGAGTCGTAGTCGGACGACACCTCGGCATCGGCCCGGAACCCGGTGTCGATCCGCACGAGATCGCCGTCGACGCCGAGCTCGAAGGCCGTGATCGTGCCGGTCGACGGGAGCCACCCGGCGGCGGGATCTTCAGCGACCACGCGCACCTCGATCGCATGCCCGTCGACCTGGACGTCCGACTGCGAGATCGGGAGCGCTTCTCCGGCAGCGACGCGCAGTTGGAGTTCGACGAGATCGACGCCCGTGACCGCTTCGGTGACCGGATGCTCGACCTGCAGGCGCGTGTTGACCTCGAGGAAGTTGATCGACTCGGGGCGTCCGGCTTCATCGACCAGGAACTCGACGGTTCCGGCACCTTCGTAGCCGACCGAGCGGGCCAGCGCAACGGCGCCGTCGCAGATGGCGGCGCGGGTCTCCGGGGTGATCCCGGCCGACGGCGACTCCTCGACGATCTTCTGATTGCGGCGTTGGATCGAGCATTCACGCTCACCGAGGTGGACGACGTTGCCGTGGGAGTCGCCGATGATCTGCACCTCGACGTGGCGCGCCCGTTCGATGAACGGCTCGACGAAGACGGTTCCGTCGCCGAACGACGACTGTGCCTCACGCGATCCGGCCGTGACCGCTTCGGCGAGTTCGTCGGAGGTGCGCACCACACGCATCCCACGACCACCGCCGCCCGCCGCGGCCTTCACCAGCGCCGGCATCGGGATCCCCTCGGGAACGTCGACGGAACCGTCTGCGGCGCTCGAGACCTCGAACAGCGGCGCCGTCGGCACACCCGACTCGATCGCGAGCTTCTTCGCCGCGACCTTGTCGCCCAGCGTGCGGATCTGCTCTGCGGTCGGACCGACCCAGATCAGGCCGGCTGCCGACACCTGCTCGGCGACGTCCGCGTTCTCGGCGAGGAATCCGTAGCCCGGATGGATCGCCTGACAGCCGTGAGCGAGCGCGATCTCGATGATCGCCTCGGCGCGCAGGTACGACTCGGCCGGCGTCGACCCACCGAGCGCGACGGCGATGTCGACCGCATCGACGTGGAGCGCATCCGCATCGGGTTCGGAATACACCCCGACCGTCGAGATGCCGAGTCGGTGCGCTGTGCGCGCGATCCGAGCGGTGATCTCGCCGCGGTTCGCGATGAGCAACCGCGTGATCGTGGTCGACAACGACCCGGATCCGCTCGCCACAACAGAGTTCGTCGGGACCGCCATCAGTGCCTCCACACGCCGTATTCGGTTGCACCCTGCACCACGTTGCTGTGCGCCGCCGACAGCGCGATGCCCAACACCGTGCGGGAATCACCGGGATGGATGATCCCGTCGTCCCACAATCGTCCGGTGGAATAGAGCGCCGTCGACTCACCTTCGATCTGCGCCTCGAGCGCGGCAGTCTGTGCCTGCAGCGCCTCCTCGTCGACCTCGACGCCCCGACCGGCAGCACTGTTGCGAGCGATGATGTCCATCACCCCGGCGAGCTGCTTCGGACCCATCACCGCGATCCGGTGGTTCGGCCAGGTGAAGATGAAGCGCGGGTCGTACGCCTTGCCCGCCATCCCGTAGTTGCCTGCTCCGTAACTGGCCCCGACCATCAGGTTGAAGTGCGGTACCTCCGAGTTCGAGACCGCGTTGATCATCTTCGCTCCGTTGCGGATGATCCCGCCCTGTTCGGCCTTGGAGCCGACCATGAACCCCGTGATGTTGTGCAGGAAGACGATCGGCACCGACATCTTGTTGCACAGCTGGATGAACTGGGCGCCCTTCTTCGCTTCCTCCGAGAACAGGATTCCGTTGTTGCCGAGCACGCCGACCGGGAAGCCATGGATCGAAGCCCAGCCGCAGACCAACTGCTCGCCGATCAGCGCCTTGAACTCCTCGAACCGGCTGCCGTCGAGCAATCGGGCGTAGACCTCGCGGATGTCGAACGGAGTGCGTACGTCGGCCGACGCGCAACCGAGAAGTTCCATCGGGTCGTACAGCGGAGCGTCGGCGGGTTCGGTCGGTCCGGGACCGAGCTTCTTCCACTGGAGGTGACGCACGATCTGACGGATGATCCGCAGCGCGTCCATCTCGTCCTGCGCGAGGTAGTCGGACAGCCCCGACGTGCGCGAATGCATGTCGGCCCCACCGAGGCTCTCCTCGTCGACGATCTCGTCGATCGCCATCTTCACGAGCGGAGGTCCGCCGAGGTAGGCGGTTGCGGCATCCTTCACGAAGATCGTGTAGTCGCTCATCCCGGGCGTGTAGGCACCGCCCGCCGTGTTCGGTCCGAACGCGGCGGTGATCGTCGGAATGCCGGCCTTCGACAGTCGGGTCAGCGCCTTGAAGCTCGCTCCGCCCTGGATGAACAGGTCGGCCTGTCGCGGCAGGTCCGCCCCCGCGGACTCGTTGAGGTTGATCAGTGGGAGACGGTTGACCCTGGCGATCTCGTGGAACCGCTGACTCTTCTTCCAGGTGGTCGGGTTCGCCGCGCCGCCCTTGACGCTCATGTCGGTCCCCGTGATCGCGCACTCGACGCCTTCGATCACCCCGATCCCCTGCACCACACCGACGCCGATCGGGTCCTGCGTTCCCCATGCCGCCAGCGCCGACAGTTCGAGGAACGGGGTATCGGGGTCGATCAAGGCCTCGATGCGCTCGCGCACCAGCATCTTGCCCCGCTTGCGATGGCGGTCGACGTAGCGCTGCCCACCGATCGTCGGCACCGTCTCCATCAGCGATTCGACCTCGTCCCACATCGCCTGCATCTCGCCGAGGTTCTGCAGGTAGTCGTCGGATTTCGTGTCCAGCTTCGACCGCAGCGGTGTACCGATCGTCATGCCGCCGACCGTAGTGCGGATTCCGTCGACGATCCTGAGTCGAACGCGACGTCGTCGTAGGGTCGACGTGATGACGACCGAATCACCGACCGTCGCCGGCGTGCGTTCCGACCTGCAGGCCGAGCAGAACGCCCTCGACTCGATCGTGGCCACGCTCGACGAGGAGCAGTGGGCACTGCCCACCGCCAGCCCGCGATGGTCGGTTGCCGATCAGATCGCGCACCTCACGTACTTCGACGCCTCCGCGTCGTGGGCGATCACCGACGAGGAACGTTTCCGCCACTCGCTCGCCGATCTCGCGCCGCTCCTCTCCGGCGAGTCGAGCCCGGACGATCTCGACGACGCCACGATGGGCGACTACCGGACGATGGCGCCCGCCGAACTCCTCGCGGCCTGGCGGACGAATCGACGTCGTCTCGCCGACGCTGCGGAGACGCTCGACGAGGACACCCGGGTCATCTGGTACGGCCCGTCGATGGGCGCGAAATCGTTCCTCACCGCACGTTTGATGGAGTGCTGGGCCCACGGTCAACACATCGTCGATGCCGTCGGCGCCGAACGGGAACCGACCGATCGGCTCCGTCACATCGCGCAGTTGGGTTTCATCACCCGCAAGTGGACGTACGTCAATCGTCGGCTCGACGCGCCGGCGACGCCGATACGCGTCGAATTGGACGCCCCGTCGGGTGCCGGTTGGACGTTCGGTCCTGACGACGCCGAGCAGTCGGTCGTCGGGCCGGCGCTCGACTTCTGCCTCGTCGTCACCCAATGCCGCCACGTCGACGCGACCGACCTGGTGGTGACCGGCGACGACGCTCGGGAGTGGATGGAGATGGCGCAAGCGTTCGCCGGTGCCGCGACCACCGGCCCACCCGCCTGAACCCGCCGCCTCCTCCCCGTTTGCGTTGTACTTCTGGTTGCTCCGGCCGCCACGAGTACGACGCAAACGGGATCGGGGCGGCGGGTTAGGTTCACGAACATGAGCAGCGAGATCCGACCGTTCACGATCGAAGTCTCCGACGCCGTTCTCGACGATCTCCGTCAGCGCTTGGTCAACACGCGGTGGCCGGAGGCCGAGACGGTGGACGACTGGAGCCAGGGAACTCCTCTCGCGTACGCGCAGGAGGTGTCGGAGTACTGGGCGGAGACCTACGACTGGCGCGACCGGGAGGCGAAACTCAACCGGTTCGACCAGTTCATCACCGAGCTCGACGGCCTCGACATCCACTTCGTCCACCAGCGTTCGCCGCACGACGACGCGATTCCGTTGATCCTCAGCCACGGCTGGCCGGGTTCGATCGTGGAATTCCACAAGGTGATCGAACCGTTGACGAATCCGACCGCGTTCGGCGGTGAGGCCGGCCATGCGTTCCACGTGGTCGCACCGTCGCTCCCCGGCTACGGCTTCTCGGGGAAGCCGACCGGTACCGGTTGGGGTGTCGAACGGATCGCGACAGCCTTCTCGACGCTGATGGATCGGCTCGGCTACGACAAGTACGTGGCCCAAGGTGGCGACTGGGGATCTGCGATCACCTCCGCGATCGGTGCTCAGGATCCCGAGCACTGTGCGGCGATCCACCTCACCCTCGCCATGGGTGCCAGGCCGACGATGGACGGTGAGCCGACTGCGGAGGAGCAACACGCGCTCGAACGGATCAAGTTCTACGCCGACTGGGACTCGGGCTATTCGAAGCAGCAGTCCACGCGCCCACAGAGCGTCGGCTACGGACTGGTCGATTCGCCGTCCGCGCAAGCTGCGTGGATCATCGAGAAGTTCTGGGCATGGACCGACAACGACGGACATCCGGAGGACGTCCTCGACCGCGACGAGATGCTCGACAACGTGATGCTCTACTGGATCAACGGCAACGGCGCGTCGTCGGCGCGCCTCTACTGGGAGAGCTTCACCCAGCGACGCAACCTCGAGATCACCGTCCCCACCGGATTCGCGTCGTTCTCGGGCGAGATCGTCCCGCCGGTGCGGTCCTGGGTCGAGCCCGTGTACCCGAACCTCGTCCACTGGGCCGACTACGACAAGGGCGGACACTTCGCCGCCTTCGAGGTCCCGGAAACGTTCGTCACCGAACTGCGCACCTTCTTCCGCCGGTTCCGCTGACCTCACCCGTCCGTGCACCATTCCGTGTCAGACACCCGATGGC
>NZ_BAOL01000082.1 GCF_000350145.1 Ilumatobacter nonamiensis YM16-303
CCGCCAGGAGCACCGACCCGTCCGGGTACGGCACCGATGCGCTCGATCAGGTGCGCGAGAATGTTCGGTCGGGCGACCAATGCCAGTCGGGCGGTGCGCCGACGGGGATGAACGCCGAGCGAGGTTCGAGGAGCCGAGGTGAGGTCAGGCCAGGCTCATCGCCTGCGCGTGCAGGACATCGGGCGCAAGGTCGGCTCCGTTGGGCCACACGACGGTCCCCAACTCTTCGTCGACGACCACCTGTGCGAAGTAGTCGACCTCGAGGAGCGGCTCGAACATCGGGCCGACCGGCCCGGCGAAACGATCGCTGAGGTCGACATCACCGGTGACCCCATCGGCAAACGTCAACCGAAGGCGGTGCCCGCCGAGATGCTCGACGGCTCGGACTTCGTACGGGGCGCTCATGACAACGGTTCGATTCTATGCAACGGTTCTTGGCGTTCGGCTCGAGCCCAGTTTGCCATCAGCTCCTCGCGGTGCAGTGCCGTCCACTCGGCCACGAGTGTGCGAGCGCGTCGCGGGAGATCACCGTTGAGCAGGTCACCGGTGGCAATCGCGACCTGTGCCTGATGCTCGCCGTATTTGGCGTGGAAGTGCGGCGGAGGATGGTCGTCGTAGTACATGGCGATGATGATCCCGTAGAAGGCAGAGATCCGCGGCACACCGTCGAACGTACCGGCGGGGTATTACGAAGAGTTCGACGCGCCGCTCGGAAATGTTCAACGCCCGTGTCGTTGCAAACCGAGCAGATCGGCACGTTCGATCGGTCGGACCCGATCAGATCACGCCGTTCTGGCCGCATCGGTGGATGCGCAGTGACGCTGACGGAGACACCGATGGCGTCGGTGGATCCCGACCGTGGGACGTTCCTTGCCAGTCACGAACGAGGTGGATCGAACGATTCGGCATTCTCGTCGATCTCCCAACCGAGAGCGATCAACCGATCGACATCCAGAATCCCCTCGTCGTCGAATGCGTCGCGTGGCGCACCTGCTTCGACGAAGAACCGAATGTCGATGTCTGCGAAGGCATGGGTCTTCATCCTTCTGCGTCCGCTCCTTCCGATTGCCATCGCCCTTTTCTAGCCCAGTTGAGGTCGCACGATTTGCTCTCCGTCCAGTGCTGAGGACTGCAACCCACAGCTGTCGCCAACCTTCGATCGGCGGCGGTTCCGGCGACCTGTCCTCCGCCAGGGCGATCAGAACACCGTTGCTGGACACGGCACCAGACCGCTCAGGATCGGCACGACCGCGATCGTCCTCGTGCTGCGACTTTGCTGCCGGCTATGGGCGGTCGTCGCTGGCCACCGGTCGAACATTATCGAGCTCATGGCCCAGCTTTCGCCTTGACCCAGTCAGCCCGGTGATTGAAACGCTCCTGTCCAGCATTGGTGCGGTGCTGAACCTTCGTCCGTAGGTCGACGGGCGGTGATCAAGGTCCATGCGCGATCCGGCGCCGGTCTTCCCGAAGCTGTCACACGACCCGTACTTCTTGCCACGGCGTGATCTGGCGGATCAGTGTTCCGGAGGACCGAGATGCGGATGTTGGAACGGCCACTCGTCGGTGATCCAGTCGGGCACGAATTCGTCGAGCCTCGCTTCGAGTTCGCTGCCGATGTGTTCGTCGACGATCCACCAGGAGATCTCTGCGTCCGTGCCGGGTCGGACGGGCGGGTCGATGTAGATGCATCCCTGCAGTGCGGTCTCGTCAGCATTCAGCACTGCGTAGTTGAACGATTCGTGGCTGGCGATTTCGGCCTCGTGACGGGCGAGGTCTGCCCAGTCGTGCGCCAGGGTCATGGTGGCTCGTGGCCAAGCCCATGCCGTGCCGTAGATCTCCCACAATCGTCGGCGCGAGTTCATGACGGCGGGGTGGTCGATGTCGACATCGTCGGCACGGATCGGTCTGATGTGGTGGCCGGGGGTGAGTTCGGCTCGTGTCGGGTGGGTGAAGTCTGCGGGAACCCAGCTGATGGGATCTCCGTGTCGGTAGTCGGCCCGGATTTGACCAGGTTTTCGTGGTGGGGTCGGGCGCCGGATGGTGCAGATGGGTTGTCTGCACCATCCGGCTGTGGGGAGGGCGTGGGTTTCAGACGGTGATGTTGAATGATCCGAGGATGTTGTCGAGGGCGTCGAGGTCGGCGTCGCTGACGACCTGGACTGCAACGAGTACACCGTATGCGCCGTCGTTGGAGGTGCTTGCGACGACGTAGAACTGGGTGCTGGTTGCGCCGCAGTCGGTGAACACCTCGAACTGGCCGACGAAGAAGCCGTCGTCGTAGTCGTCGCGCCCTTGCGAGGTGCACTCGGTCGGTGCTGCGAGGTCGAGCAGTTCGCCGGCGGTGTACTGGGTGAGTGTGGGGCTCGCAAGGAACTCCATACCCGGCGTGGTCCAGGTGGCGTTGTATTCGGCGATGCTGGGTGATGCGATGATCGACGGCGAGGCGAGACCGTCGCCGAGGTCGGTGGATGCCCCGCTGACGTCGTTCCATGCTGTGGGGACGGACACGGTGATGGTGCCGCTGTCGTCTTCGATGCTCATGTAGTCGTCGTAGTCGGCGCCGGTTGGGGTGGCGTCGTCGCCGGCGTACTCGTCGGCGAAGCTGAACGACTGGGTGAGTTCGTCGCCGTTGAATTCGCCTTCGAGGACTTCGCTGGTGTCGTAGCGCAGCACTTCGACCGCGAGTTCGTCGTCGGCGGCATGCGAGCGCAGTACGTCGCAGTAGTCCTTCATGGTGCCGTCGAGTCCGATGGTGACGCCCTCGACACGGGTGACGATGTCACCGGGTCGGATGCCGACGTCGTCGGCCGGCGAACCGGATCGCACCCCGGAGACCCACAGCCCGGCGGTAGTGCCGTCTTCGGACACCACGACCTGACCGTTGATGCCGACCGAGTCGACGTCGTTGCCGGCGGTGAGTTCGTCGACGATCGGTTGGGCGATGTCCGACGCGATCGCGAGGAACTGTGACTGGTTGGTCTGCGTCGCGGACGCGTAGTGAATCCCGGCGACTCGACCGTCCGCGCCGATGACGGGTCCGCCGGAGTTGCCGGGTTGGGCGGCTGCGTCGTGTTCGAAGGTGTGGTCGACCGATGCCCATTGGGTGTCGCCGTTGGCGCGTGCTTTGGCGATCACCCCCCGTGTCAAGGTGTACTCGGGATCACCGAGGGGGAACCCGGCAACGTAGATCTCGGTGCCCGGTTCGTCGGGCTGTTCGGACCATGCGAGGGCGGGGAGTTCGGGGCCGTCGATCTTGATGACGGCGAGGTCGGAGCATTCCGACACGCCGAGGACACGGGCGTTGCGCGGTTCGTCTTCGCCGTCGACGTAGACCTGGAGCAGGCCGGCGCCGGTGACGACGTGGTTGTTGGTGACGGCGATGCCAGCGGGGTCGATCACGAATCCGGATCCGCGTCCGGCTCCTTCTTGGGCGCCGAACTCGGGGTCGACGAAGGTGCCGGTCGCTTCGATCTGCACGACTGCGCCCTTGACCTGTTGCAACGGCACACCGTCGCCGGAGTCGTCAGGGTTGGTGCCTGGAACGGTCGTGGTGTCCTGGACGGTCGTGTCGACGGGCGCGTCGCTGGTGGCGACGTCGGTTGCGGGCTCGCTCGTGGGGGGTTGAGTGGCGACCGTGTCGTTCGACGAGGCGCCTTCGGACGGTTCGAGCGGCGAGGTGCCCGAGCCGCAGGCTGCGAGCACGCTGAGCGTCGCGACGCTCAACAGGCTCAGTGCGATGTTCGGTGTCGGCCGTCGGGAGGCGATCGCGGAATGGATGGTGATCATGATTCTTCCTCGGTGGGTGTTGTGGATCTGTCCGCCTGCCCGGACGGGCGAGGCTGGTCGGCGCTCGGAGTGGTCACGGGATCTGGCGATCTCGTGGGCTTGATGTGCTCCGGGCCATGGGCGAACCATTGCGGAACGCACTTGCACTCGGCTTGTGAGTGGCTTGCTGTGCTGTGTGAGAAACCTCGGATGTTCGCTGTGAACTGACCACGGCGATCGGTCGAGACTCTTGATGTTCAGAATGCGTGGGGACGTGTCACGGCCGCATGGGCCTGGGGTCCCGATCCGTCGGGGGATTTCGGGCGGGAGGTACGGCGCACTGTCGTCGGGTGCGCCGGGGATGGCGGCCGCTGCGCACTCGGCGACCGACCGGATGTCCCGTGCAAATCTCCCGATCGGTCGGGACTGACCGCTCATGCGGACGTGACACGTCCCCGTTCATCGTGGTCGTCGTGACCCCAGCTACGACACAGGAGACACTCATGAACAGCCCCACTATCCACCGCGGCATGGCCGCCCTCGCCGCCGGAACGATGCTGTTCACGGCTGCATGCGGGAGCGACACGACCGGCGACGACCTGACGCTGAGCGCCGAGGGCTGCGATGCGTACGCATCGATCGGTGCAGCGATGTTCGGCGACCCCGCCGGGTTGCCCGATTCGATCGCTGCGCTGTCGGCCGGGGCATCGGACGATCTGCGGCCGTCGGTGACCGTCTACGGCGATGCCCTCCTCGCCTCATTCGACGGCAACGAGGACGCGATGTCGTCATCGGAGTTCCGCGACGCCGACGCCGACATCGGCGCGACCGTGCTTGCATCATGCGAGACGGTCACCGACCTCTACGTGGACGGGATCGACTACGCGTTCGAAGGCATCCCAACCGAAATCGACGCCGGGCGGGTCGCGATCGAGTTCACCAACAACACCGAACACACCGAGCCTCACGAGATGCTGGTGATGAAGCGTCTGGACGGAACCGACGAGACCGTCACCGAACTCCTCGACCTGCCCCAAGAGGAGCTTTTCGGCAAGGTCGCACCCGTTGCGGTCGCGTTCGCCGACAACGCCGGCGGGACGAACGTCGCGCTGGTCGATCTCGAACCCGGCGCGTATATCGCCATCTGCATGATCCCGACGAGCGGCGACGGGCCACCCCATGCCGTCCAGGGCATGGTCGACGAGTTCACGGTGGTCTGAGCCATGACCAGCCAATCAGTCCACTCCAACAGAGAGCAGCCCATCATGATGATCAATCTCCACGACGAACAACCCCCGACCGTCCCCGGCACGCACACGTCCACGGGCATACGTGCCTCGTCCCCTCCCGCCCGCCGTTGGGCCGTGTGCGGCATCGCGGCCGGGGTGCTCGGACTTGCCCAGTTCGCGCTCACCGGTGGTCTCGGCGTCGACACCGAGGCCCTCGCCGACAACCAACTCGTCGCCGAGCAGATCACCGACGCCGCGCCCTGGGTCTGGCTCTACCAGGTCACTGGTGTCCTCACCGCGGTACTTGTGGCCGTGTTCGCAGCTGGGCTGTTCCGCAAGCTGTCCCAGCAGGCGCCGGCGGACAGCCTGATCCCGATGCTGTCGGTCAGCGGACTGCTGCTCGTGTCGTCGATGTCACTCGTGGGGAGCGGGATCTGTACCGAGATGTTCTGGGGACTCACCCAGGACAGCGCCGATCTCGACCCCGACACGCTCGCAGCGCAACTCGCCATCTTCAACACGATGGGCTGGGTGTGGGCGGGCGCCGGCCTCACTGCCGGAGCGGTCGCGGTCGCGGGTCTACGCCACGGCGCCGTGGGCCGAGGCCTGGCGATCGGAAGCGCTGTGGCTGCGAGTCTGATCGGCCTCGTGAACCTCGTCCCGCTGCAGTATCTTGCGCTCCTACCGGGGGCGTTGTGGCTGATCGGTGCGGGCATCGGCTTCGCCCGCAGCGAGAGGTAGTGCGCACCTGCTTCCGGACGAACCGATTCCTTCCCACACCTGGTGGCGCCGGTGCAACGCACCGACGCCACCCGCTTGTCCAGGATGCTCCAATGATCGCACCAACGCGTCACGTCGCCGACCGCGAATCCCCTCCATCGCTCGGTTGGGCCATCACGGTCCTCGTGGCATCGTGGACGCTCGCCGCGATCGCTGTGGCACTCGTTCCGTTCACCGATCCGAGCTGGCACACCGGTCAGTGGTACGGGCTGGTCGACCTCAGCGACGCCATCGTGTTCGGCGCCACGTCCGCGCTGCTGCTGGCTCGGGGACGTCATCCGGTGGGGTGGCTCGTCGCCCTGTGCGCGATCGGCGGCGGCCTCGCAGCGGTGGGATTCCAGTGGTCGATGCTCGTCCTCGCTCACCCCGACGTCCCGGAGTTCGCCACGTTGCAGCTCGCACAGAACTCGGCCTGGCTGCCTGGCACCTACGCGATGATCATGATCGCCCCCGTCCTCGTTCGCCGCCGACCGCTGCACCTGATCGACCGGGCGTTCGTCGCGCTCGCCGCCGCTGTCATCTCCGGGTTGACCCTGATCAGACTGACCGACCCGTTCCCCTGGCCCGACGGCGCCTCGATCACCCCGCTCGCGATCGAGAGCCGATGGTGGCTCGACACCATCGAACGGACGACCCAGGCGCAGTTCATCGTCGTCTGCGCTTGCGCGTCGATTGCGATCATCGACCTGAGCCGCCGGTGGTGGCGCCAGTCACCCGATGAACGGCGCGGGCTCGGATGGCTCACCGTGGGTGCCGCGTTGATGGCCGCAGCATTCCTCCCGCTTGCGTTGCCGGCCCCGTGGACTGCCGGGTTCCCGGACTGGGCGACCCCGGTGCTGCACCTGAGCTCGCAGCTGTTCTTCCCGGCCGCTCTCCTCGTCGCCGTCCTCCGACAGCGGATCGATGGACTCGAGGTCCTGCTCGGGCGCACGACGCTGTGGATGCTGCTCAGTGGTGTCCTGTTGGCGATCTACATCGGAACGGTTGCGATCGGAGGCCAACTCCTGCCGACCGACGACGGGCTCGTCCTCGCAGTCGCCACCGCTGCAGTGGCCGTGTCGATCTCACCGCTCCGGCGGGTGCTGCAACGACGCATCGACAACCTCGTCCGAGGCGACGTTTCCGTTCCCACCGAGGCGTTCATCGGGATGGGACGCCGCCTCGGCGCCGCCACCGACGACACCGAACTCCTCACCGTGATCGCCGAATCGGTCGTCCAGGCACTCCGTCTGGGCGGGTTGGCGATCGAGGTCGACTGGCCGAGTGGAGCGAGACGGGTCGCGTCGGTCGGAGAGCTGTCGATCGCATCGATCGAGACACGTGACCTCGTCGTCAGCCGCGAGGTCGTCGGCAGAGTCATCGTGTCCGGTCGCCGAGGCGAGCTCCTCGACCGCCACACCCTCCAATCACTCGACGATCTGACGCCGGTCGTGGCGACAGTCGTCCAACTCGTGGCGCGGACCCGCGAACTGACCGAGTCGAGAGCGCGGATCGCCGGCGCACGCGACGAGGAACGACGCGTCCTGCGACGCGAACTCCACGACGGATTCGGCCCCAGCCTGGCAGGGGTCGCCCTCGGACTGCGCGCCGCCGAGAACCTGATGGGCACCGACCCGGCCGTCGCCGGCCCGCTCGTGCGCCGCATGGCCGACGAGATCGACGAGCGGATCGAGGAGGTGCGCACGCTCGCCCGCGGACTGCTCCCACCGGTGCTCGAAGAACTGGGACTCGTGCCGGCCATCGTCGAACTCGCAGAGCGCTACCGCGACGTCGGCGTTCTGGACGTCGAAGTCACCGCACGTGATGTCTCCGTCGATGCCGACATCCGTCAGGCGATCTACGGAATCGTGGCCGAAGCCGTGCGCAACGTGGCCCGGCATGCCGACGCGACCACCTGCCACGTCGCTGTTGTGGACGGTGACACGGGGTTGACCATCACCGTCGACGACGACGGAACGGGAATCCCCGCCGTGCCCGTCAGTGGCGTCGGCCTCCGGTCCATGCGTGAACGCGCCGAGGGGATCGGCGCGTCGCTGACGATCGAGGGTGGCGCGAACGGGACGCGAGTCCGTGTCGTCGTCCCGCACGACGTGTCCAGAGCGGCATCGATGGTGGGGAGTGAGCAGTGACAGCACTGGACGATGCGTCATCGATCTCGACGATTCGGGTTCTGGTCGTCGACGATCATCCGGTTTTCCGGATGGGGATGATCGCACTGCTGTCCTCGATCGCAGGGTTGTCCGTGATCGGCGAGGCAGCGACGGTCGAGGAAGCGGTCTCCGCAGTGCAGTCGGCGCGCCCCGACGTGGTCGTGATGGATCTCCACCTCGGCGACGAATCGGGCATCGACGCGACGCGCCGGATCCTGGCAGATCAGCCCGGTGTCGGGATCCTGGCCGTCACCATGATGGACGACGACGACTCGGTGTTCGCAGCCATGCGCGCAGGCGCCCGTGGGTATCTGCTCAAGGGCGCGTCGCCCGACGACATCGAGCGTGCGATCCACGCCGTGGCACGAGGGGAGGTCCTGCTCGGTCCACAGATCGCAGCGCGTGCGATCGGCTTCCTGACCGGATCCCACGCCGCCGATTCGCTCGCCTTCCCGCAGCTGACGAGCCGCGAGCGTGAGGTGTTGGACCTCGTCGCTCGCGGTCTTGACAACACCAGCATCTCGCGACGACTCACCCTTAGTCCGAAGACGGTCCGCAACCATCTGTCGAACGTGTTCACGAAGCTTCAGGTCCCCGACCGATCCCAGGCCATCGTGCGCGCACGCGAGGCGGGACTCGGCCGGGTCGACTGATCATGGGCAACGAACGGGGGGTTCGTCAACAGCGTTCGCAGTCGAACGAGGTCGCTGCGGAGATTGCCGTCGAGAAGTCGACGGAGGTAGGGCGCGAAGACACGCGACAACCCGGTGGGTTCGACTGCGAGTTCGAGTCGGACCCGGCAACTCGTCTCGCCCGTGGGAGTGACTGTGCGTGCGCCCGAAGCGCGAGCACCGTCGACGGTCCGCCACTCGAACCTCGACGAGGGCGTGACTGCAGTGATGACGCCGGCGTTGTGCCAGGTACGCCCTGCGAGCGTCATCGTCTCGGCCGTGGTGGTCCCGACCCACACGAGTCCGCCAGGGTCGGCGGTCATCGATCGGACACCTGTGCGCCACCGTGAGTCGTTCGAGTAGTCCGCCATGGTGCACCACACGGTGAGGGCATCGACGGCGATGTCGATCTGGTGGTCGAACGTGAGCATGCTCATCGGACGGGTGTGCCTGCGTTGGTGGACGCCGGAATTCCGAAGGCCAGGGCGGTGAGGCGCGCGTAGCGCCGTCGGGCGGCGCGGTGGATGAGCTTCAACGGCAACGGTGCCGTCTGCAGCAGGCTCGCCGCGGCGGCGGGTTCCAGGCTCGCCATCAGCCATGGCGCGAAGAAGAAGGCCTTCTTGAGCGAGACACTGCGTCGTGCTTGCGTTTGGAAGTCGCCGTACTCCTCCGCGTCGAAGTGGCGCTCGAACAGGGGCAGGACCTCGCGGTCCTCGAAGTCGAGGTGACTCGACATCAGATCGCGAAGTGCGGTGACCACCTCGATGGCACGGTCGCGGTCGGAGTCCGACGTCGGACCGGTCGCGGCCAGGCGGTCGAGCGCAGGCGCCACGAGGCCGACGAGGTCGTCGAGACGTTCGTGGTCGTCGTGCAGCGTCGGGTGGTGTTCGGCGTAGGTCGGGACGCGCTCGGCGAGCGCCGGGAAGAAGATCGTGTCCTCGATCCGGTGGTGGGCCACCAGCTCGTCGTGGTACCCGCGGTACCAGTCCCGCACAGCTCTCGCACGAGCCGGGTTCGGCGCGTGTCGCAATTCGACCACGGCGTCGACGAGGCGATCGTTCGACCTGCGCAACGCTGCGTGCATCGCGCGGTACTCGGTGAGGTCGGGATGGGCGGGCGCCCCGTGTGTCGGTCGGTGGGCGTGGTGTGGCCTGGTGTTCTCGGTCATGGTCGAACCATCGCCGAGGTCGCTTGCGGACGACTTGTGATGCTCTTGTGCTCAGTCACCGAGCAGGTCGAGTCGACGCTCGACGTAGACCAGCCCGTGGCGTCGGGCGAGACGACGTGCGTGCGCGATGTCGTCGTGGGCGCGCCCCGCGTCGCCGGTCTCGTGGAGGAAGCGGGCGCGGTGGACCAGCCCTCGGGCCAGCCACGGTTCCGCTCCGGCCGCCGAGGTCAGCGCGATCGCGTCGTCGAAACGGCGCCGTGCATCGTCGACGGCACCACGCAGCGAGGCATTACGGGCGAGCGCGAGGTCGGTGACCCCCATCGAGAGCGGTGTGGTCCCCGCCGACGCCCAGCGGTGCGGAAAGGGCTCGAGCTTGTCCGCGATGGACGCAGCGCCCTCACGGTCGCCCAACTCGACTCTGACGTGCAGTGCGCCGGTGAGGCACGCGAGCATCGCGTAGTCGTCGGGGAAGTCCTGCCCTGCGTCGTACGGCTCCACGAGGGTCACGGC
Organism: Ilumatobacter nonamiensis YM16-303; assembly: GCF_000350145.1. Classification (GTDB taxonomy): domain Bacteria; phylum Actinomycetota; class Acidimicrobiia; order Acidimicrobiales; family Ilumatobacteraceae; genus Ilumatobacter_A; species Ilumatobacter_A nonamiensis. The sequence goes on from NZ_BAOL01000082.1 coordinate 10,274, forward strand.
CAGGTCACGACGACCGAGCTCGAGCATCGCGAACGCCAACACCTCGGCAATGCCCCGTCCGTACCCGTCCGACTCGTGCGCGAGTGCCGCATACGGGATCAGAGCCTCGAGGTCGCCACGGTCGATCGCGGGGGCGGCGAAGTTCACGAAGTCGACGACGTCGCCGTCGTAGCGACGCCCGCGGCGGTGGAGGTCACGAGCCTGTTCCATCAGTCGTCCGGCCACCGCGTACTGGCCCCTCGCCAGGGCGATCCCGCTCTCGAAGCCGACGAGCTGGGACCGGAGACGTTCGTCGGCGGACGCGTCGACGGCGCGTCGAGCCTCGCCGATCTCCGCGGCGGCCGCCTCGAAGTCCGCACGCTCCATGTGCGTTTCGGCGAGGTGGTAGTGCGCGGCGAAGACCTGTGCTGCGCCGAGGCGGTGACGTGTCGACAGTTTGAGGATCTCGATGGCCCGGGCGCGACGGAGGTCCACCTCGGTGGGTCGGCACGGCACCGTGATCGCGTTGAGGGCCGTCGCCAAAGTGGTCGGACTGCCTGTCGCCCGAGCGGCGACTTCCGCCTGCGAGCTCACCGCCCGGTGCCGGTCGGCGTCGGCGAAGGCCAGCTCGGCCGCGAGTGCGGACAGCAGAAGAGGCCGCCGTTGGTCGTCGTCTGCGACGCGACTCAACGTTCGTTCGAGCGTGTCGACCAGACGTATGTCGATCACCCCGTACGGCTCGTTCGCCCACACGTGTTCGTGATTCACGAGCAGCGCAGCGCGGATCATCTGCTCAGGAAGTCCGGCGACGGACGCGAGGTCGATCGCATCGATGATCGGTGATTTCGCCGCGATGACCATGTCGGCCCGGAGCAGGGCCTCTGCCTGGGCGACGAGAGCGTCGATGCGCCCCATGCGGTCGGTCGGGCGAACGCGCTCGAAGGCGTCGGCGGCCCGTGACCAGTGCAACGCAGCGTCTTGGTGGGCGAGCTGCTCCGACGCGAGACGTGCGGCGCGGATCGACGCATCGATCGCCAGCTCACCGGTGCCGGCCAGGATTCCCTCGACCGCGTGGTACGCGATGACCGCAGCATTCACCCCGAACTCAGGATCTCGTTCGGCCATCGCTCGTGCGGCTGCCGCGTGGATCGACGCGCGACGGATCGAGTTGACCTCGTCGGCGAGGGCCTCGGCCACGAGGACGTGGGAGAACGTGAGCAGACCTCCGACGTCGGTCAGCACTCCTGCGGCGAGCGCCGGCTCGAGCGCAGCCAGGACGTCGGCGACGGTGGTCGACGTGACGGCGGTCAGCGCGTCGGGTTGCCGTTGGTCCGCTCGTGCACGAGTCGGGCGATCTCGAGCGATGCCCCACGGTGCTCGCCCGTCGACAGCCAGTGGCTGATGTGTTCGACATCGAGCGCACGGGGCAGCAACTGAGTAGAGCCCTCGACTCGTGCGATCTCGGCGAGGCAGTCGACGAAGGCGGGATCGACGTGGTCGTCGATCGGGCGAGCCGTCGCGACGAGAACGCACGCGATCGAACCGAGACCGGAGACGACGTACTCGAGCAGTCGCAGCGTGTCGGGATCGGCCCATTGCAGGTCGTCGATCACGAAGAGCACAGGACGATCGATCCTGCCCAGCGATTCGAGGATCTGGCGAGCGAACGCGAACACCTCGACACCTCCGACTCCACTCAACGCTTCGAGGTCGTTCAGGGGTTCGTCGACGTGTCCGGTTCTCCGGAGCTGCTCTGCGAGGTGCGTGACCGGCCAGAACGGCGGAGCCGACCGGTGCTCCGGGCACCGAGACCAACTCGTCACGAATCCGCGATCCGCCGCTCGCTGGAAGACGGTGTCGGCGAGTCGGGTCTTGCCGATCCCCGGTTGTCCGAGGATCGTCACGACGGTTCCCCGACCGTCCTCGGCAGAACTCAGTACGCGATCGAGTGCAGCCAGTTCCTCGTTCCGCCCGATCGGGTCGGTACGCCGACCGCGCAGCGGATCGGGCAAGGCCCCGTCGGGTCGGTCGGAACCTGCGGCGTCAGCCCCCGCCGAGGGCGGCGAGGCCGTCCAGTCGAGAGCCGGGTCGTGTTCCAGAATCGAGGTCTCCAACTGCTTCAGGACAGTTCCGAGATGGAGTCCGGACGTGTTCAGCAGCGTCCGCCGGCACCGATCGATCACGCGCAGTGCGTCGGTCTGTCGACCGGCGCGATACAGCGCCACGGCGAGCAGCGACTGCAGCCGTTCACGCGATGCCTGCTCGGTCGCTTCCAGCTCCAGCCGATTCACGGCCTCGATGTGTTGACCGAGCCGGAGGTGCGCATCGGCGAGGTCTTCGAGCGCACCCGCACGAATCGCGCCAACTCGCGCAGCCTGTCCGATCACGACGGGTTCATCGGCGAACTCCGGCAGCAGTGCGCCCTGAGCAGAGTCGAGTGCACCGTCAAGATGTCGACCGCCGAGCGAGGATCGTCGTCGCGGAGTCGTTGGCGACCCTCGGCGATGCCGTCTTCGAACCGGAAGACGTCGACCTGGGAGCGTTCGACATCCAACCGGTAGCCGGGCGGCTGCGTCACGAGCAGCTCCGATCGCTCTCGGCGTGGACGCCCGGGCTCGAGCAACGTCCGCAGACGAGACACGTGCGAGTGCAGTGTCGACGACCCGAGGTCGGCGTCCTCACCCCACGCCAGATCGACGAGCCGGTCGACGGACACCACCCGACCTGCATGCAGGAGCAGCACCGCGAGAACCAGACGCTGCTTCGGACTGAACGACTCGATCAGGACATCACCGTCCGTCACCCGGAGCCCCCCGAACATCGTGAACTGCACCGACGGCGATCGTACCGCCGAGGGATCTCTCGACAAGTCCACGTCAAGGCATCGACAAGCCTGTGGGTTCAGCATGGCCGTCATGAACGAACACGGCTCACCCGCCCACCCCGAACTCCCGAGTTCGTCGGTCACGCCCCATTCAACCGAGTACCGGGACTCGTCGACCACCCTCGGGATGTGGCCGTGATCCGCCTCAGCCTGCGCGACCTGCAATGGCGGCGACGCCGCTTCGCGATAGTGGTGCTGGTCGCGTCCCTCGCATTCGGACTGGGCCTCGTGATGTCCGGAGTGATCAACCAGATGCACCGAGAAGGCGAGAACACCGTCGCACTGTTCGGAGCCGACCAGTGGGTCGTCGCCGACGGCGTCGGCGGACCGTTCACCTCGTCCCAACTCCTCGACGCCGGCCTGGTTCGCCAACTGGAAGGAGCGTCAGGAGTCGCCAACGCCAGTCCGCTGATCATCGGTCGCACGACCATCGATCAGCTCGACGTCAACATCGTCGGCTACGAGCCGACGGATCCGTTGCTTCCCGACAAGCTGTCGGTCGCACTCGACGAGGCCGAGGGTGGCGGCGCGCTCGCCGACCTCACGCTGCAGCGTCCAGTCGGCGACGACATCGTGCTCGGAGGCGAACGGATACCGATCGTCGCGCTCGTCGAGGACACGGCGTTCTTCTTCAGCGCACCCACCGTGTTCCTTCCGCTGGCAGACGTCCAGCGTCTGCTCTTCGCCGGGCGAGATGTCGTGTCCACCGTGATGATCGATGGTCACATCGACCCGAATACGACGACCATCGACGATATGCAACTCGATGTCCTGACGAACAACGATGTCCGCGCAGACTTCGATCGAATCCTGCGGTCGACCACCGACACCATCGGCATCCTCAACGTTCTGCTGTGGCTGATGGCGGCCGGCATCGTCGCCGCCATCATCTACGTCGGGGTCCTCGAACGAACTCGCGAGTTCGCCACCCTCAAGGCGCTGGGCACGACGAGTCAAGCGTTGTTCGGTGGTCTCCTCCTCCAAGCCGCAGCCATCGCGATCGTCAGCGCACTCGTGTCCGTCGTCGTTGCATGGACCGTGAGTCCGCTCTTCGGTTTCCCCGTCACCGTCCCGCTCGATGCCTACCTGCAACTCCCGGTCATCGCACTGCTCGTCGGAGCGATCGCCAGCCTGGTGGGCGTCCGCAGGATCGCCCGCATCGACCCAGCCGTCGCCTTCGGGGGGGCATCGTGAAGCACCATGACAAAAACTTGACCATCGAACAGCTCACCATCGCACACGACGGTGCCGGCGAACTCGTCCAACCCATCCGCGACCTCGATCTGACTGTCCGACCTGGCGAATTCGTCCTGCTCCACGGACCCAGTGGATGCGGCAAGACCACACTGCTCTCGGCCGTCGCAGGGCTGCTCACACCCGTCTCCGGGTCGATCCGCATCGGCGATGTCGACGTCGCGAGACTCGACGGACGCGACATGCTCGAACACCGACGCACCACCATCGGCATGGTCTTCCAGGCGTTCAACCTCGTACCGAGCTTGACGGCCGAGGAGAACGTCGCCGTCCCACTCCGACTCGCCGGACACCGCCGGCGACACGCGGCGACAGTTGCGTGCGAACTCCTGACCCGGTTCGGCATGGGACACCGCCTCCATCACCGACCGGGCAACCTGTCCGGAGGCCAACAGCAACGAGTCGCGTTCGCCCGTGCGGTCGCGACGGACCCGCCCATCTTCCTCGCCGACGAGCCCACCGCTCATCTCGACCACACCCAGGTCGAACTCGTCTGTGCGACGATGCGGGAGATCGCCGACAACGGCCGCATCGTGATCGTGGCAACTCACGACGACCGGCTCAGAGCGACCGCCGACCGAATCGTCGAACTCGACGCCGTCGAGCCGTCGACGAACGCTCACGCCGATCACCCCACCCACGGACGCACAGTCGCGCCGGCCAAGGTCAGCGCATGAAGCCTCCGCACGCCTCCGACGCAGATCCGACTTCGCCATGGCAACGCGTCACCGTGGCCGGCCTCGCAATGTTGTGTCTCGCTCTCATCGCCGCCCAGGTGGTGAACACGTCCATCATCCCCGAGGTCGCAGGCTTCGCGACCGTCGCGGGCGGACTCGCCATCTGGGTGCGACGTTCCGCGAGCCCGATCGCCCTGCTCGCTGCATCCGCGTCGGCAGCCGTCCTGGTGGTCGCCAACCTGCCCGCAGCCACCGAGAACCTCCGTCATCCGGAGAGCGTCGCAAGCTTCGTCCCCACGTCGACCGCAATCGTCCTCGGTGTCGTCGTAGCTGCATCGGGTGTGCTGGCCACGGCCCGGCGGGCACCGCGCGCCGCCCGCCCGACCGCTGCCGCCGCTGCAGGGCTCATCGGGCTCGGAGTCGTGGTCGCAGGAATCGCGTCGGTGTCAGCGCACGACGACCGGCAACAGGGCGGCGACATCGTCGTCGACGTGCGCGACTCGAACTACCCCGACCTGACGGTTCCCGCGGGCACGAACACGTTCTACGTCGACAACCACGACCTGATCCGTCACACACTCCTCATCGACGGCACCGACGTCGACGTCGAGATTCCTGGATCGACGGCACGGCGCATCGCCGTCGAACTCGAGCCAGGCAGCTATCGCTACATCTGTGACGTCATCGGGCACGAAGCGATGGTCGGCGTCATGACGGTGGACGGTTGACGGTTGACCCGGTGCGGATCGAGATTCCCGCCGACGCCGAGACCGTCGCGCGCGTCAGGATCTGACAATGTCGATCCTGCGCTACATCACCCACCCGAACGTCGAGATCGACGCGGATACTCCGGTCCCGATGTGGGGACTGAGCGCGCTCGGTCGCCGCCGAGCGCTCGCCATGCTCGACCAGCAATGGGTCGGATCGATCGGCCGCATCATCTCCAGCAGTGAGACGAAGGCGCTCGAGACCGCCGATCTGATCGCCGCTCAGCTCGGCCTCTCCGTGGAGGTTCGACCGGAGAGTGGCGAGATCGATCGTTCGTCGACGGGTTTCGTGGAACCCGAACGCCACGAACTGCTCGCCGATCGGTTCTTCGCCGAACCCGATTCGTCGATGGAGGGGTGGGAGCGCGCCGTCGATGCGCAGCGACGCATCGTCGGGGTGATGCGCGATGTCGTCGAGGCCCGGGACGGACGGGACGATGTCGCAGTGGTCGGCCACGGTGCAGTGGGAACGTTGCTCATGTGTCACCTCGTCGGACTGAGGATCAGCCGCGACCACGATCAGCCCGGCCAGGGCCATTTCTGGAGCTACGACCGGGCAGACAACCGCCTGCTCCATGGCTGGCGAAGCATCGACGATCCCGAGGACCCGCCGTCCGTTGGGTGAGCAACACGGGCAGGCCCCCAACGAGTGCGCCGCCGAGCTCCATCCGGGGTCGACCGACCGGCATCTGGTGGCTGGGGATCGAGTCCGTCGATCAGGCCGTATTCTCGATCCATCGTCGAGCTGCTGCGAAGTCACTGAAGAAGCGTTGATCCGCCTTGCCGGCGCGCTCTTCGTAGTCGGCCATGCGGTCGACGTTGTGATGAACCACCAGGCGAACCGAAGTCGGCGGGGTCTCGCGTGCCGAGCCAGCGAGGATCGTCGACGTCGCCGGCGGCCGCACTGCTGTTCCGGGTGACCACGTACGCATCGCTGGCCGGCATGCTCGAGGTCCGTTGCTACCCAGCAGTCGAGGGTCAGTGACGGTTTCGGGACTCGGTGCTGGTGGATTGCATGGAACGCTGTTGATGCTTCCAGTCGTTGCGGGTGAGGGCGTATTCGACGTCGCCGTGTTCGTCGCCGGGGATGCGCACGGGCCAGTCGGCACGAAACGTTCGTGTGGGGCGAAGGCCCGCCTTCTCCATGACTCTTCTCGATGCGGTGTGGACGACCATTGTTTCGGCGACGACTCGTTCGATCGGGTGTTGTTCGAAGCCGTTGTCGATGAGCGCTCGGGCGCCTTCGGTGGCGAGTCCTCGTCCCCAATAGTTGCGTCGCAGCCGGTAGCCGAGTTCGGGCTCGGGCGGGATGTTGTAATGGGCGGGGCGGAAGTGGAACCAGCCGATGAAGTCGCCGGTGCGTCGGTCGTCGGCGGCCCAGAATCCGAAACCGGGCGTTCGGTGGTAGGCGGCGATCCAATGGTCGAGTGTGTCGGCGACGTCGTCGGCGTCGACGGGCGCGCCGTTGTTGATGTAGTGCATGACCTCGGGGTCGTTGTCGAGTTCGACGAGGGCGTCGAGGTCGTTGGTCGTGAAGCGGCGCAGCACCATCCGTTCGGTGACGAGATGAACGCCTGGTTGGTTTGCGAGGCCCGTCGAGCTGGTCACGGCGGTGAGAATCCAACGTTGTCTGCGGTGTCGGGCGGGTGAAGTACTGCGATGGCGGCGAGTCGGGTGACGTAGGCCTGCCAGCGTGTCGCCGTCCAGTTGCGGTCGCCGACGAGCAGGCCGTACATCTCGGGGCTCATCAGGCTGTAGAGCACGTCGGTCGCCTCGTCGACGCCGATGCCGTCGCGTAGGCCGTTCTTGGCGTCGAGCGCTTCAGCGAGCGCGCGGTGCGCGACGACTCGTTGTTGTTGGTTGGTGTCCCATTGTGCGGCCATCTCGGGGTCGGCGCCGGCTGCGTCGCGGATGATGCGCATCAGCGGTGCGATCCGTTCGTAGATCTTGCGGCTGGCGTCCATCCACAGTTGCAGCGCCCGGTACGGGTCCGGCGTCGCGTGCAGTTCCTGCATCCACGGTCGTTCGAGCAGGGGGATGGGGAGATCGTCGCCGACCGCGAGTACATCGACGCCTTCTTTCAACACGTTGCGTTTGCTGCCGAAATGGAAGTACACGGTCTGCACCGACACCCCGGCATCAGCAGCGATCGAGTCAAGGGTCGCAGCTGCGTACCCCTCCGAGGTGAACCGAGCCAAGGCGGCGTCGATGATCCGCCGACGGGTGGCACGTGCCTGGTCCTTGCGACGTACTGGTCGATTTCCGTTCTTGCCGTCCTCACTCACTCGCTATAGTCTACTACAACGAACGGTGGTTCCCGGGACCGCCGACAGAGTGTGGGTGAGGAGTACACATGACGACGCTGGCAGGTTTCCACCACGTCAAACTGCCCGTCCGTGACGTCGCAGCCAGTCGCGACTGGTACCGCACCGTGCTGGGCTTCGACGTCGACATCGAGTTCGTCGAACACGACGTACTGATGGGTGTCGCGATGCGCGACCCCGACGGCTGCGTCTGTCTCGCGCTGCGCCACGACCCCGTTCGCGCCGAATCATTGGCCGGTTTCGATCCGGTCGCGCTCGCCGTTGCGACGCGTGCAGATCTCGAGGCGTGGCAGGACCGGCTCGACACCGCCGGACACGCCCACGGCGGGATCGTGGCCGGCCACGAAGGGTGGGTGCTTGTCGGTCTGCACGACCCTGACCGCTTCGAACCGCGTTTGTACACCATCGAGCACCGCGACAGGAGCGAGACATGAGCATCGACCAACGAGGGTTCGTGATGGCAGCAGACAGCCTTGCCACCTGGTTCCTCGACACCACCATGCGGGTCCTGGCCCGCAACGACGACACCGGCGGTGCGTTCACGTTCATCCACTGGGAAGCACCGACCGGGTTCGGTCCGCCGCGCCACGTCCACCCCACCGAAGACGAGGCGTTTTACCTCGTCACCGGGACCTTGGACGTCGTCTGCGGCGACGACAAGTGGACCGCAGGTCCTGGCGACTTCGTGTTCCTTCCCAAGGGGATCCCACATGCGTTCGTGGTGACGAACGGACCCGTCGAAGGACTCCAGATCACCTCACCGGCAGGGTTCGAGGACTACGTCGCCGAACTCGGCCGCCCCGCCACCAGCTCCGGGCTGCCCGAGCCGACACCACCCGACCACGAACACCTGATGGAAGCATCGGAACGATTCGGGTACCTCATCGTCGGCCCACCCATGTGCGCCGACGATGACACCACTCCAGGCTGAGACAATGCCCGAAGCAGGGCCGGACGCTCCTCTCCGTCGGATCTCGACCAGCCACGCCACCCGTGACGGCGACCGGGCCCACCAGGCTGAGCGCCTCCAACTGGTCATCGCACCTCCAACTGGTCATCGCAAGCCCAACGGCGCGGGAATCGCATGCCCACCACCGCTGACAACAGTTCGACCCCAGGCGCAAACGGACAGAGCATGCCGTTCCATCAACACCCCGCTCAGCCGAGTGTTTGGGGCGCTCGTCAATCGAACCGCGGCGGAGACGCAGCCTCCGCCCGCAGCGATCGGCATCGCTCCATCCCGAAGGACCTCGCCAGCTTGATCGAGTTGCTGGCGAGTTTCGAAGCGGGCTCGATCGCATCAGCGGCGAAGCGAGGAACGCACATCGACACCGACGAACAGCAACCCGGACCATCCGGGTACGGCACGTCCGCGATCGGTCAGGCGCTCGAGAATCTGCAGTCGACGAGTGACCTCTTGGACACGATCACCGTTGCCGGCTCACGACGGTTGCAGCATCAATCCGCGTTGTTGGCGCTTGCCCGGGCGGATGGCACAGTGGCTCAGATGTCCGAGGTCAGCAACTCCTGCCTCGAAACCTCACCACCCGTCGGGGAACTGCCGAACTCGATTCGACCAACTCTCGACCCCATCTGGTAACAACGTGTCATTCGGGCTGGGCCGAGGGACGGATGCCCATCGAACTTGGTCTACCGATACGGCGGACGAATATCGACGATGTGCGACGGGTAGTGGCCCGCATGAGTGTGGATGAGGTGGAGTCGAAAGCCACGCCGGCGTCGGAAGAACGAAGTCCAGCCAATGATCCCGTCGTCGATGAGCCATCGCGCTGGAGGGTCGAGGCAGCGCGGGCGCTCGGTCTGTCCGGTGACGAGCTGTGCGCTGGAACCTCCACCTCCCTCGCCATGCCAGCCATTCTGGACCCGGCTATTGAGACGCTCGATCTCGCACCCCGCGGCCCGGTCGTCGATCTGGGCGGCGGTCTCGCGTCGACGTCGGACTGGCTGCGACGCCGGACAGGACGCGAAGTTGTGATCGTCGAGCCGTCGGCGCCTTCATGTGAGATGGCCGCCGAGATGTTCGAGAACGTCGGCGTGATCAACGGCGCCGCCGGTGTTCTTCCGGTCCGTACATCGTCGGTCGCGTCCGTGGTGCTCAACGGGGTCGCGTCGTTGATCGACGACCTGAAACTCGCCCTGTTCGAATTCGAGAGGGCGTTGATCGCCGACGGTCTCGTGATCATCACCGACGTCGTCGCGACGAGGACGGTGGGATCGTTCAGGAGCTCGAAGAACGTGTTGCGAACACTCGATGAGTTCGCTGAGCAGCTCGCAGAAGCCGGGTTCGACGTCGTCGAGACGGACACCGTCGCTGCTGACCGCGGGTGGTGGTCATCGGTTCAGCACTCCGTGGACGAACAGATCGCCGCCAATTACGCCGACCGGCCCGGATTTCCCATGTGGGACCACGACCGACGCCGAATGAAATACCTCGTGAACGCAGGGATCGTCACGGGCGGCTACGTCATCGCACGCTCACCGCAACAAACCGCGAGAGCCATCTCTTGACGCGGTGACGATCGGGCACCGGACGCGTCCCGGTGGCGCACGGGCAGATGGTCTCGAGCTTTCCACCTGAGCCGCGATGTTGTCGGGCGTCGTCGACGAGGTGCCGGCAGATGGCGTCGGAGGGTCGCCGTTTGAGCGCTCGGATGGTTCCCTCGAGGATGTTGTCTTCTTCGATCTGCGGTCGTCGAACGCGTGGCCGATGGTGTCGTGACGGCGAGCCCGACTTCTTGCATCGCTGTGGCGGCGACTGACGAACACACGAGCTGAGGGGTCCACCTTTGATCCTGGTCGACTCGGCCACCGTGGAAAGGCTTCCTGTTGCGATGTGCCGCCTGAGGTCGACATCGTCGCCGAGGTCCACCACCGGGCTGAGGCCATCCTCTGACCGCGATTCGTGTGGGTGCGGAATGAGAAGCGAGGTCGGTGGGGTACAGAAGCAACCGGTGTGCATCGCGAAACGAAAGCCGTCATCGAACGCCGCGAATGCCCCGGTCCGTGTCGGTCGCGAGATCCTCGCCGCCGCGTTGGTGTTCGTGGCATTTCCGGTCGTGGCCCACGCCGAGCCCGGAAGCCCGTCCGAAGCCATGGCACGCGGATCGAAGCTGGCCCGCCTCGAGCAGTCACTGGGGATTGATGTGCGTGGACGACTGGTCGACTGGATTGCCGGACGACGAACGATCGAGTTGCTCGCCGAGCTGTTCTACTACTCGGCTCACGTGTCGGCGCTGGTTGGCACGGGGATCGCATTGGCCGTGCGATGCCCAGACCGGTACCGGCAGATGCGCACGGTTTTCGTCGTCGCCCATGTGATCACCATCTTCTGCTACCTGATGTGGCCCACCGCCCCACCGCGAGTGGTCGTGGGCGGCGACCGGATCCGCGAGGGCGGATGGACCGACATCCAGTACGCGTACGCTGCGTTTCCGAGCGGTCATATGGTGTTCGCGCTCGTGATTGGAGTCGCTCTCTCCGGCTCGCCGAGCCGACGGGTCCGGATCACCGGTGTCACGTATCCGATCATCGTCGGTGTCGTCACGCTGGCGACCAACAATCACTATGTGATCGACCTGATCGCAGCCGCGATCGTCGTGACCGCCAGCTCGGTTGCGGCGATGACGCTTCGCACCCGGCGGCTCGGCCGTCAGAATCGCACCCGGTCACGGCTGATCCCCGAGCAGTGGGCTGGCGGGTCGGCGACGCCGCTCGTCGCAGCAGACACCTTGCATGAATCGATCGTCGAATCGGCGGGTACCGGCGCAGCACCGAAAAGATGAAACGGGAGCCATGCATGTCAGACAATCCGAACGACGACCCCGGCGACCCACAACAACCCGAGACCGGCCACGACAGCCGCGTCGAGGACTGGCACGGTCAGAGCGTGGACCGCGACGCCGAACTCGCCGACCGATTGAGCGACGAACTCGGCGAAGAACAAGCCGAGGCCGAATTCGACAGACGCGCAACCGGCAAGGAGACACAGGCCCAACGACACGGTGATTCCATCGATCCGGAACAGGGCGAGTCCGCCTATCGGGACAAGGCCGATTGACGGCGCAGGTCGCGTCACCGGTCCCGCGTCGATGCGCGGGGTACGGCCGTTCTGGTTTGGGTTGGGCGCCGACCGGGTAGCCGCCGTCCGTGCTTCCCACCTCTCCCAGGAGTTCGATGTGGTCTCGTTCGAGTTGACTTCAGCAATGCCCGTGGAAGTCGAGGTTGCGTTTGATCTTTCGCTGTCGATCGATCTTCACGTTGATTCGTTTGCGGGTTCGCATGAGGCGGCGATCGGCGGGACGACGAAGGGACAGATCGAGCTCGGGGAGTTCGTGACGTGGAGAGCACGCCACTTCGGTCGTGTCTGGACCATGACGAGCGTGATCACCGAGTGGGACCGTCCCCACCGTTTCGTCGACGAGCAACACAAGGGTCCATTCAAGAAGTTTCGACACGAGCATGAGTTCATCCCTGTGCCGAACGGGACCCAGATGATCGACTACGTCGAGTTCACCGCTCCATTCGGTCCACTCGGTTGGGTCGCGGAGCACGTCGTCCTCGATCGCTATCTGCGACACCTCATCGGTGTCCGGAACACCTTTCTCATCGACGCAGCAACCAAGGCGGGCGCTGCGTCCAGCGTCCGCGACGATGATGAATGACCGTCCTGCGGTGGAGGCATTCTCGTTCGGGTTCGAGCCTCCACTCGACACGTGGGCACGGTGGTTTGCGATCGTGCCGACTCGCAGCTTCGTCCGCATCGACGACCACGGTGTGGAGGCGGTGTACGGATCATGGCGCGTGACCACGCCGTGGTCGAACGTCGAAAGCGTCGAGCGCACCGGGCCGTATCGTCGCTGGAAGATCGCTGGTCCGGTACGTGTGTCGCTTGCGGACCGGGGGATCACCATGGCGGCCACGACGACCGGTGGTGTGTGTCTGCGCTTGCACGAGCCGGTTCGGGGTGTGGATCCGTGTGGACTTGTCAGACATCGATCAGTGACGTTGGGGGTCGCCGATGTCGACCGCTTCGTGCGCGGTGTGGAAGCTCGTCGCGACAGAGCCGGCGCGATCGGAGGAGCGGGCGAGCCTCCGAGCCACGATCGCGGCTCCCTGGTCGGTACGTTCCGTTCCCTGCTGCGTTGGCGGCGACGGGACGTCGACGTCGTGTTCAGCGATGTCGATCATGTTCGCTTCCCGAGCCGAGATCGGGCGAGTAGTTCCGATGACCAGCCGCACGAGATCGGTGTCGGACCGAAGTTTCATCGCACGTACCGTCTCGAGATCGACGGGGGTGCCATCTCGGCAGAGGACGCAATGGCGAAGGTGCGGGCGAACCCCAACCGTCTCACCGATCCCGCGTTCGCACCGTTCACCAAGTCACGGGGTCGATCCGGGGAGATGGCCGTCGGGGACCGCTACGTGATACAGCTCGCCGGCCCGTGGAAGGGCGCCGTCGAGGTCATCGACGTCACAGACACTTCGTTCCGGCTCGCCACTCTCGAAGGTCACATGGAATCGGGTGTCATCGAGATGAGAGCAGTCGGAACCGACGGCACCAGTCGCGTTGAGTTCATCGTCGAGTCGTGGGCTCGAAGTCACGATCACTGGTTCGCTCTGCTCTACGACCGAATCGGACTCGCCCAGATGCTGCAAGGCGAAATGTGGGCCATCGCGTGCGACCAGTTCGCTGAGCTCGTCGCCGGAACACCGCAGGGACCACTCCGGATCACCACCGACCGCCAAATCGGAAACCACTGACCTCGCGCCTCGTCACCTACAACGACCGGTCAGATCGGCAACGACCGGTCAGATCGGAAACGATCGAGCGGAATCGCTCCAGACCGACCGGTCAAGTTGTCGATGCCGATAGCCCGGCCTCTCGCTGCGAGCTGTGTCGACGCCGAACCGAACGCCCTTGCGACGGACCTACGCAGGTTCGGATGGTTCGACGGCGTCACCGTCGTCGAACAACGAGCGCCCAGGAGCATCTTCGTCGAGTTTGTCGACGTCTTCGTCAGAGGGGTCCGCTGGATCAGGTTCGTGGCTCTCAGCGTCAGGCTGGCTGTGATCGTCTGCGTCGTTCATGGCTGGTACTACCCAATCCCACCGTCGAGCATTCTCCGACCAGGTTCGTTCGGCGGACGCACGCAAGCGCTCATGGCGCCGCGGACGTACCCGCCGCCTTCGTTGCAACGGCTCTGAAAACTGCACGCTCGTCGGTGGACAGCCGCAGCACCGGGTCGACGTGCTCTGTGCTGCGATGCTGACGTGCGGGCGTCAAGCCTGCAGCGGGTCCGGGAGCGATGCCACACCCCAATGAGCAGCAACTGGTCCCACTGGCCCGACTGGCGACGATCTGTCCAAGCTGGAGCGACAACCACTCAATATCGACACCTTCTTCCTGGTATCCGACCGCTCGCTATCGAAGCCTCTTTGGTTGTCAAGGGGTTGTTCGCCGGTGTTGGAGCGCGCGAGGTCGGACCCTTGCCGGGCGCTTGGCTCCAGGAAGGCGAATTCGAGGGGATCCGGCGTGTCGATGCGCTGGTCATCAGTGACGGCGTGGTGCGCGTCGATGCGAGCGGC
>NZ_BAOL01000081.1 GCF_000350145.1 Ilumatobacter nonamiensis YM16-303
GCTCCGTGCGCGAACTGTTCACGAGAACGCGAGGGATCGGAGTCGGTAGCTTGGGGCCATGTCGACGGCTGATCTGATCGCACGCGCTCCGAAAGCGCTCCTCCACGACCACCTCGATGGTGGATTGCGTCCGCAGACCGTGGTCGATCTCGCTGCCGAGTACGGGTACGCCGATCTGCCGACCACCGACCCCGACGAGCTCGCTCACTGGTTCAACCGCGGAGCGAAACGCAACGACCTCGTGCTGTACCTGGAGACCTTCGCCCACACCGGGGGAGTGATGCAGCACCGCGACGCGATCGAGCGGGTGGCCTTCGAGTGCGCCCAGGATCTCGCCGCCGACGGTGTCGTGTACGCCGAGGTTCGTTTCGCCCCCGAGTTGCACCTCGAAGCCGGGCTGACGCTCGATGAAGTGGTCACCGCGGTGGTCGACGGATTCCGGCGGGGATCGGACGGCACCGACCTCACGATCTACGCGTTGGTCACGGCGATGCGTCAAGCGGCACGCAGCTTCGAGATCGCCGAACTGGCCGTTCGTCATCGGGACGCCGGTGTCGTCGGTTTCGACATCGCGGGCCCCGAGGCGGGCTTCCCGCCCACGCGCCATCTCGACGCCTTCCAGTTGGTCAACCGCGAGAATTTCCATGCGACGATCCACGCCGGCGAAGCGTTCGGCCTCCCGTCGATCTGGGAGGCGGTGCAGTTCTGCGGCGCGGAACGACTCGGCCACGGCGTTCGCCTGGTCGACGACATCGACGTCGGTCGCGACGGTGACGCAACCCTCGGCCAACTCGCCGACTACATCCGCGATCGGCGGATCCCGCTCGAGGTGTGCCCGACATCGAACGTCAACACCGGCATCGTCGGATCGATCGCCGAGCACCCGATCGGCATGCTCCGTCGGCTGCGGTTCCGCGTCACGATCAACACCGACAACCGACTGATGTCGGACACGTCGATGACGAAGGAGATGGTCGCATGTCACGAGGCGTTCGACTGGGGCCTCGACGACATGCAGTGGCTGACCGTCAACGCCGTCAAGTCCGCGTTCGCATCGTTCCCCGAGCGGATCAAGATCATCGACGGCATCGTCAAACCGCGCTACGCGATGTTGAAAGCGGAGCAGGAGCTCGGAGTCTGACAGTCTCTCCCGCATGACTGTTGAAACCGTCGTCGTCGACCACCCGCTCGTCCTCGACGCGCTGGCGCGGATTCGCGACGTCGAGACACCGAATGCATTGTTCCGCCAGAACCTCGAACGGATCGGGATGCTCCTGATCGCCGAGGCGACACAAACGCTCCCGACCGTCGACGGCACGGTGACGACACCGCTCACCGACGCTCCGGCAACCCGGCTCGCGACACAACCGGTGATCGTGCCGATCCTGCGAGCCGGTCTGGGCTTCCTCACCCCCGCTCAGCAGTTGCTGCCGAACGCCGACATCGGGTTCATCGGCATCGCCCGCAACGAGGAGACGCACCAGCCCGAGCCGTACGTGAACAAGCTGCCCGACGACATCGGTGATCGTCCGGTGATCGTGGTCGACCCGATGCTGGCCACGGGCGGTTCGCTGGTCCACACGTTGCAACTGCTCGTCGAGCGTGGTGCCGCTCAACCGTTGACCGTCGTGTGCGCACTGTGCGCTCCGGAGGGGATCGAGGTCGTCGGCGCGTGCGGCCTCGACGTGATGCTGTTCACCGCTGCGATCGACGACCGGCTGAACGATCAGGCGTTCATCGTGCCCGGCCTCGGTGATGCGGGCGACCGTCAGTTCGGCGCCCCCGCCTGAGCAGGGTTGCACCAGTTCGACCGGTCACGTCTCGCTATTCAACGGTGACGGTGGCCTGCATGTCCGGGTGCAGCGTGCAGAACAGGCTGTAGACACCGGCCTCGTCGAAGCTGAGCTCGAAGTTCTGTCCCGGATCGAGGAGCCCGGAGTCGAACTCGTCGAGCTGCGGTGTGTCGAAGCTGCCCGCGCTCACCGTGTGCGGCACGGCATCGACGTTGTTGAAGAACAACGACTGACCGACGGCGACCTCGAGTTCGCCGCCGTACTCGAAGTCGGTGATCAGCGACTGCTCGGCGCCCTCGGGGAAGTCGGACCCCCGGACCTCGCGGGTCTCGAAGATCGCGCTCGGATCGGAGATCGGCGCCACGGTCGGGTTCCACATCGAGAACACGCCGAGGTCGTTGTCGTGGAGCGGGTCGACCCACGCGTGGATCATCCAGCCCAACGAGGCGCTGAAGTTGCCACCCGCCGCCTGACATTCGGCGAGCGGCAGGAAGGAGTCGCGTCCCTCCTGTGCGCCCCGGCAGAGGTTGTAGTGGATGTGCCAGTTGTCGAGCGGGCCGGCGAACGCGTCCGGGTGGTCGTTGCCGATGATCTGAGGCGGGATGATGAACGATGTGCCGATCAGCTGCATCGGGGCACCGGTCCAGACGCCGTCGACGCATTGACCGAGCGGTGCGGACGGCATCGTGTCGTCAGCGAGCGCATAGAGCAGGATCTCGGGCTGGCCGGGGTCGAACCCGTTGACGATGAACTCGCCTTTGTACAAGTGGGTGCCCATGTTCGCCGTCTGGATCCGGTCGCTGACGAAGCCCTCGGCGCACGCGGTGTCGATGTCGCGGTGGGCCACGGCGAATGCGCTCAACTCGTCGAGTTGGGCAACCAGCGTCGCCAGCTCATCGGGCGTCATCGCGAGCTCGTCCGGGATCGCTCCGCCCGTTTCGTGGAGTTCTTTCAGTTCGAGGTACGAGCAGGGCAGTTCGATCTCCTGACAGCGCACCGTGTCATCGAGCGGCCCCTCGACGAGGGTGGGGACGACGCCGGCGGAGTTCTCGCGGAACACGTAGCGCGAGTAGCCGGGTGCGCCGCCGGCCGCGAACGTCAGCCCTTTCGGGAACTGTGCGTCGGCCGCTGCCTGATCGAACGCCGCGGCCTGGCTGATGTAGTCGTTGATCTGCTCGATCGTGCGCGCCTCGGCGGGGTCGATCGTGGTCGTCGTCTCGGCAGGTTCCGGCTCGGTGGTCGGCGCATCGGTCGCGGCCGGTGACGGCTCGGATTCGACGGTGGCAGACGTGGTCGCGGCGGCGCTCTCCACCGGTGCGCTCGAATCACCGTCCGATCCGGCGCACGCCGCCACGACGAGCGCGCCGGCAGTGGCGATGACGATCACGGATTTTCGCACGAGTCCCCCAAGAGCGATCAGTTGCGGCCACCGTACCTGCCCGCGAGCGCCGGATCCGCTCTGCGGTGCGCGACACCCGGGCGGGCCGTTGCTCGGTCGGTAGCCTTGCACCCATGGAACTGACGGTGCTCGGCAACACGGTGCGGCACGCGATCGACCACGTCGAGGTCTTCCCCGCACCGACGGGGATCACGACCGTCACGTTCACCAACGACGAGTTGAACTCGATGTGTCCGGTCACCGAGCAGCCCGATCTGTCGACCGTGGTCATCGAGTACGCACCCGACGAATGGTGCGTCGAATCCAAGAGCCTGAAGCTCTACCTGTGGGGCTTCCGTGATCGTGCCGTGTTCGCCGAGGCGCTGGCGGTGGAGATCGCGACCGAGGTGATGAACACCGCCCAGCCCCACTCGGTCACCGTGACGCTCACCCAGCGCCCGCGCGGTGGCATCGAAGTCCGCGCCGTCAGCCACCTCGAACGGTGAGCATGCGCGTTGGGTGCCTGGCACCGACGCGCAGGTCAGTAGTCGAGGGCGATGTACTGGGTTTCGCAGAACTCGTAGATGCCGTCGGTCGAACCCTCGCGGCCGAGTCCGGACTGCTTCATGCCGCCGAACGGAGCGGCCGGGTCGGACACCGCGCCACGATTGAGACCGATCATGCCTGCCTGGATGCGTTCGCTGACGTCCAGCCCGACGGCGAGGTCGCGCGTGAAGACGTATCCGATCAGGCCCATCTCGGTGTCGTTCGCCTGGTCGATCATCTCGTCGACGTCGGTGAACGTGATGACCGGCGCCACGGGGGCAAAGATCTCCTCCCGGGTGATCGGATCGTCAGCGGACACGTTGCCGAGGACCGTCGGTTCGTAGAAGTTGCCCGGACCTTCGCGGCGGTTTCCGCCGACGACGATCTCGGCACCTGCGGTCACCGCCTCGCCGACCCACTGCTCGACCTCGTCGAGTTTCGCGGCCTGGACCAGCGGGCCGCATTCGGTGTCCTCGTCGAAGCCGTTGCCCACCTTGATCGCCCGCATCGCTGTGGCGAACTTCGACGTGAACTCGTCGACCACACCCGCCTCCACGAAGAAGCGGTTCGCCGCGGTGCAGGTCTGCGCGGAGTGACGCATCTTGGCGGTGATCGCGCCCGACACGGCAGCGTCGATGTCGGCGTCGTCGAACACGACGAACGGCGCGTTGCCGCCCAGTTCCATCACCGTCTTGAGCACCCGATCGGCGCTGCGTTTCAGGAGCGATCGGCCGATCTCGGTGGAACCGGTGAAGGACACCATGCGGGTCGCCGGATGGTCGACCGCGGCGTCGAACCACGCGGAGGAGTCGTCGGTCGGGACGACGTTCACGACTCCGTCGGGAACTCCCGCCTCGCTGAGCAGCTCCGCGATCCGCAGCGCCGTCAGCGGAGTGTCGCGCGGGGGTTTGATCACGGCGGCGTTCCCGGCCGCAAGTGCCGGCGCCAGCTTGCGCGTGATCATCGCGGCGGGGAAGTTCCACGGCGTGACGATGACGACGACGCCGACCGGTGGGTGCCGAACGAGGATGCGGTTCGATCCCGACGGCGCCTCGCCGAGCGACCCGCGGATCCGCACCGCTTCCTCAGAATTCCAACGGAAGAACTCCGCGGCATAGGCGATCTCGCCGGTCGCGTCGCTGAGCGGCTTGCCTTCCTCGCGCACGATCAGCCGCGCCAGCTCGTCCTGGTGTTCCATCAAAATCGACCAGCACGAGCGAAGCGTCTCGGCGCGTTCCCGAGGGGCGGTGGTGGCCCAGTGCCGTTGTGCCTGGTCCGCGGCTTCGCACGCGGCGTGCGCGTCGTCGGGGGAGCCCGCAGCGACGTCGGCGACGTGCTCACCCGTCGCCGGGTCGGTGACCGCGATCGTGGCCGACGACGAACCGTCGCGCCACTCGCCGTCGATGAACAACTGGGTCGGACCAGGAGAGACCGTCATGTCCCCAGTGTCACCGAATCCGTCGGCGTTGAATCATGTCCGTCGGACTGGCACCGACGGACATCTCGCTACTGCTGTTCGTACGGTTGGCCGAGAGCGGCCGGTACGCGGTGGCCGCGTCCGACACTCGCGACGACGATCAGCGTCACGAGGAACGGGGCGAGTTCGAGGAACTCGCTCGGGATCGACGTGCTGAGGAAGCTGAACTTGAGCGCGAGGGCATCGGAGAAGCCGAAGAGCAGCGCCGCGCAGAGCGCGCCGACGGGATGGTGCCGCCCGACGAGCACCACGGCCAGGGCGATGAAGCCACGACCGTTCGTGATGTTCTCGTTGAAACGGCCGACGTCCGCGGTCCACCACGAGCCGCCGAAGCCGGTGATCGCGCCGGCGACCGCGAGGTTCACGTACCGACGTCGCAGGACGTTGACGCCGAGCGTTCCCGCAGCCTTCGGATGTTCGCCGACGGCGCGAGTCTGGAGACCCCACTTCGTCGAGAACAGGGCCCAGGTCACGAGCGCCACCAGCGCCAGGCCGAGGTAGACGTAGATCGTCTGCTCGAACAGCACCGGTCCGATGATCGGGATGTCGCTGAGCAGGGGAATCTTCCATTCGGCGAGCGTGGGAACCCCGTTGTACTCGGGGTTGCTCGTGAGGACGCGGGCGTCGACGAACGAGGTGAGCCCCAGCACGAAGAAGTTGATCGCGAAACCGACGATCACCTGGTCGACGAGGAACCGGATCGCCAACCACGCCAGCAGCAGCGCGAGCAATGAGCTGACGATCATCGCCGCGATCATCCCGATCCACAGATTGGTCACCGAGCCGACCACCGCCGACGTGAACGCGCCGGCCAGGAGGAATCCCTCGATCGCGATGTTGATGATTCCCGACCGTTCGCACAGGATTCCCCCGAGCGCGCCGAACACGAGCGGGGTCGACGCCTTCAACGCATCGTGCAGGGTCCCGGTCAACGAGAAGCTCTGCCCGGCGGCCGCCCAGGCCATCAATGTGAAGATGAACAGCACGGCCGCCACGCCGAGGAGCGCGCTCTGGAAGTTGGCCGTCCCGCGGGAGATCTGGACCCCACCGAGGACCGCGAGGCTGACGGCACAGATCCACGCGAGCGGAATCGCACCGATCCCGAACGACGCGTCGTTGTCGAGGTTGAAGGTGGCGGTGCCACCCGTTCCCTGCACGAAGACGGCGACGGTGATCACGGCGCCGATGAGGTACGCGATCCCGAGATTCCGCGACCGCTTGATCTCGTCGGGCGTTCGGGTCACCGAGTCGACCATGCCCAGGTAGGCGTCGGTGCCTGGTCCGTGGCCGGTGTTCTTCAGGCCGATTCCCTCGCTCATGATCCCCACCCTCCGAAGCTCGGTCCGGACGAGGCGCCCTTGGCGCTGATCCGCCAGATCGCCTTCATCAAGAGCGGTGCGGCGATGAACAAGATGATCAGTGCCCGCAAGATGAGCACGAGGTCGACGGGAACACCGGTCTCGACCTGCATCCGCTGTCCACCGGCCTGGAGAGCGCCGAACAGCAGTGCGGCGAGCACGGTGCCCACCGGAGTCGACCGGCCGAGCAGCGCGACGGCGATCGCATCGAATCCGATGTCGCCGGCGAAACCCTGCGTGGCACGGCCCTGGGTGCCCAGGACCTCACTGGCACCGGCCAATCCCGCGAAGCCGCCCGCCACCGCGAAGCTGGTGATGATGAGAAACGCCGGCTTCATTCCGGCGTATTGAGCGGCGTTCGAATTGGCGCCCTCGGCGCGGATCTCGAAGCCGAGTTTCGTCTTCTCGATGAGCCACCAGAAGAAGAACGCGGCGGCGAGTGCGAAGAGGAATCCGATGTGTGCGCGCAGTTCGGGACGGTCGAGGAATGCGAACAGCTTCGGCAACGTGCCCTCGGGGGTGACGAGCTTCGAGATCGGGTCGCTGCGCCCCTCACGCACGAACAGGTCGGTCTTGAGGAAGTACAGCACCAACGACCCGGCGATGAAGTTCAACATGATCGTCGAGATCACTTCGTGAACCCCGGCCCGTGCCTTCAAGATGCCCGGGATGATCCCCCAGATGATGCCGCCGAGCATCCCGGCACCGACGGCGAGCGGAATCTGGATGATCGACGGACCGTTCATCGAGAAGCCGACGTACACCGAGCACATTCCGCCGACGAGCATCTGCCCGGTGCCGCCGATGTTGAACAGTCCCGCTCGGAACGTGATGGCGACCGCGAGTCCTGCGAGCAGGAGGGGAGTCGTCGACACGATCGTCTCGTTGATCGGACGCCAACCGTTGAACGCTCCGTCGGGCAGCGCCAGGTACGCGTCCTTGATCGTGGTCAGGATGCCGCCGAAGTCTCCGTCCTGGAGCTTGTCGATGTCGGAGAACGCGATGACGATCGTGCCGATCACGAGCGCACTGATGAACGCGAGCAGCGGAAGCGTGATCGCGTTGGTCGTGTCGATCCGGTCGCGGAGCCCGCGCTTGCCGTTCGGATCCGAGGGTGAATCGGTGGGAGCGTCGGGCGGCGATTGGACGTCGGTCATGCGCTGGCCTGTTCGTTCTGGTCGAGGGCGCCGGCCATGTACAGGCCGACCTCGTTGTGGTTGGTGGCGTCCCGGTCGAGATCGGCGACCACCCGCCCGCGGTACAACACGATCACCCGGTCGGCGAGCGCCATCACCTCGTCCAACTCGGTACTGACGACCATCACCGCGGCGCCTTCGTCCCGGGCCGCGACCACTTGGGCGTGGATGTACTCGATCGAGCCGACGTCGACGCCGCGTGTCGGCTGCGACGCGATCACGAGGCGCAGGTCGCGGCTCAGTTCGCGGGCGACGATCACCTTCTGCTGGTTGCCGCCTGACAGGGTTCCGGCCGATGTGTCGATCGAGGGCGTGCGCACGTCGTACTGCTCGACGAGTTCCCGGGCGTTTTCCCGGACTCGTGACCAGTTCATCGTGACCCCACTGCTGAATTCGTCGGAGTGGTACCGCGTGAGCACCAGGTTCTCGGCGACGCTGAATTCACTGACCAACCCGGACCGTTGACGGTCTTCGGGCACGTGGGCGACGGCGGCGAGGTGGACGTCGCGAGGCGACGCATCGGTGAGGTCGATTCCGTCCACGCTGACCGTTCCGGACAGGATCTCCCGGAGCCCGGTGATCGCCTCCACGAGCTCGGTCTGGCCGTTTCCCTGCACCCCGGCGATCCCGACGATCTCGCCGGCGCGGACATCGAACGTCGTGTGGTCGACGAGGGTGCGTCCGCTCGCGTCGACGACGTGGAGGTCGTTCACCTGCAGCGTCGAGGCACCGGGTTCCGCCGGCGACTTGTCGACGACGAGTTGAACGGGTCGGCCGACCATCAGTTCGGCGAGTCCGACCTCGTCGATCTCGCTGGGATCGGCCTCACCGACGGTCTGCCCACGCCGGAGCACCGAGATCCGGTCGGCCACCCGCAGGGCCTCGGTGAGCTTGTGGGTGATGAAGACGATGCCGCGACCGGAGGCCTTGAGGGCCTCGACGATGCGGAAGAAGTCGTCGATCTCCTGAGGCGTCAGCACCGCGGTCGGCTCGTCGAACACGACGATCTCGGCATCGCGCAGCAGCACCTTCGAGATCTCGACGCGCTGTTGGATCCCGACCGGCAGGTTCTCGATCAACGCGTCGGGTTCGAGGCCGAGGCTGTATTCGTCGGAGATCCGTTCGACCTCGGCGGCGGCTTTGGCGCGGTCGAGCGACAGGCCGCGGGTGGGTTCGATTCCGAGCACCACGTTCTCGGCAACGGTGAACACCGGAACCAGCATGAAGTGCTGGTGCACCATCCCGATCCCGGCGGCGATCGCGTCACCGGACGTCTCGAACTTCACCGGCGTCCCGTCGATGTAGATGTCACCCTCGTCCGCGTGGTAGAGGCCGTACAGGATGTTCATCAGCGTCGACTTGCCGGCGCCGTTCTCGCCGACCAGTGCGAGCACCTCGCCCGAACGGATGGTCAGGTTCACGTTGTCGTTGGCGACCACGCCGGGAAATCGTTTGGTGATCCCGCGGAGTTCGAGTTCCATGCGCCGGTCACGTTAGTCGGCGGCGCGCAATGGTCGAGCACTTCGTCGCGCCGGTCCCACGGCCCCGAAAACGACGACGGGGACCCCCGTTCACCGGAGGTCCCCGTCGAGTTGTTCATGTGGTGCGCTGTTCACGCCCCACGATCAGGTCATCCGTCGACGGTGACGTCGCCGGCGATGAGCGCTGCGATGAGGTCCTCGACCTCGGTCTTCAGCTCGTCGGGCACGTCGCCCTCCTGCTCGTGGTACGGGGCCAGGCCGGTTCCCTCGTTCTCGAGGGTTCCGAGGTACTCGCCACCGGGCGTGCCTTCACCGATCACCTGGTTGGCGGCGGCGATGACGGCCTCGTCGATCTTCTTGAGGACCGAGGTCAGGTAGACCTGGCTCTCGGACGAGTTCGACTCGACGAGGTCGCTGTCGACGCCGATGATCCGGATGCCCTCGTTCTCGGCGGCGTATGCCGACGAGCCGAGGCCCACCGGGCCGGCCACCGGGAAGATGACGTCGGCACCTTCGTCAGCGAAGCTCGACGCGATGTTCTTGCCGTCGTCGAGGTTCTCGAAGTTGCCGGCGAAGGTTCCGTCGGAACCGTCCCAGCCGAGCGCCGTCACGTCGGTGCCCTTCTCCGTGTTGTAGTACTCGACGCCCTTGACGAAGCCGTCCATGAACACGGTGACCGGCGGGATGTTGATGCCGCCGTAGGTGGCGACGGTGCCGGTCTCGGTCATTCCCGCAGCGAGGTAGCCGGCGACGAAGGAGGGCTCGGCCATGCTGAAGTTCAGCGTGAGCACGTTGTCGAGCGGCTCTTCGTAGCCGAAGTCGATGATCGCGAACTGCTGGTCCGGGTTGTTGGTCGCAGCTTCGGCCGTTGCGTCGCCGAGGAGGAAGCCGACCGTCACGATGAGGGCGCAATCCTGCTCGATGAAGCTCTGGATGTTCGTGGCGTAGTCGGCGTCCGATGCGGACTCGAGCACCTTGGCCTCGACTCCGAGATCGGCGGCGGCCTGCTGGGCGCCCTCGAAGGCGATCTGGTTGAAGCCCTTGTCGTCGACGCCGCCGACGTCGGTGACCTCACAGATGTCACCGGACGCGGTTTCGCCTGATTCGTCGCCTTCCGCCGCCTCGGTGGTGGCGGCTTCCTCGCCCTCGTCCTCCATTGCTTCGGTGGACTCGGTTTCCTCTTCCATCGCTTCGGTGGATTCGGTTTCCTCACCCGCTGCTTCGGTGGTCTCGGTCTCGTCGCCACCGTCGTCATCGCTGCCACAGGCGGCGAGTCCGAGTGCGGCGACCATGCCGACTGCCAGAACTTTGGAACTCTTCTTCATTGTCTCCCCTTGCTGAGATGTGGTCCTCGGTGACCCGAGGTGTTCACGTGGATTGGACAAAGCTACCAATCGGTACGCCTTTGGGGTGCCGGGATGAGGCTGTTCCGGCCCGGAGCGCAATATCGTGGCTCCGATGTCTCCGTCGGCGCCTCCGCCTCGGCACCGCGCCGAGATTCGCCCCGAGCAGGCTGGCGCGCCCAACTACTGGTTGCGGCGAGTGGGTGCGCTCGCGATCGTCGGATTGATCGGCTACGCCGGTGCGATCGCGATCAGCGGCTTCTTCGGTGGTGACGACGGCCCGGTGCAGAGCGCGCCCGGCGATTCGGTGGCGACGGCCGGAACCGGCAACACGGGGTCCGAGGCCGAGGCGAGCGCAGCGATCGACTGCTCCGACGACACCGAAGGCGAACTGTGCGACGAGCTGGGCTTGGCCGAGGATGCCACGGTCGAGGAGGGCGGCACCGTACCCGCCGGCGACGTCGAGTCGTCCGAACCACCGGCGACCGACCCCGAGCCCGAGAACACGGGCCCACCGTCGCCCGACAACCCGGCGAAGGTCTACATCGTCGGCGACTCCGACGCCGGCACGTTCGGTCCGTATCTCGAGACGCTGCTCGATGGCACCCTCGTCACCGAGACCGAGCTCAACTACAAGGTGTCGTCCGGGTTGGCCCGTCCCGACTTCTTCAACTGGCCCGAGGAACTGGAAACCAAACTCCCCGAAGTCGATCCGGACATCGTCGTCGTCACCTTCGGCGGCAACGACTCGCAGGGCTTGTCGCTCCCACAGGACGAGTTGGAGTTCATGGTCGGCGATCCGGTCTCGAACGAGGCCGAGTGGAGCGAGGAGTACCAGCGTCGCGCCGGTGAGGTGATGGACCTGCTGCTCGAGGACGATCGAGAGGTGATCTGGGTCGGGATCCCGAACGACGACAATCCGGACGTCACCGCAGCGCTCGCGATTCAGGACCGTGCCGCCAAAGCCGCCGCCGCCGAACGACCCGACGTCGTCTTCGTCGACACCTGGGAGCGCTTCTCCGGACGTGACGGGGGCTGGGCCGAGTTCGTCGTCGACCCTCGCGACAACGACGGCAAGGACGTACGCGCCGACGACGGCTTCCACCTCAACCAGACCGGCGCCGAGATCCTCGCCATCGACATCGCGATCGAGGTCCAGAACGCCCTCCGCGAGCTCGGCGCCGACCTTTGACGATCGTCGGCGGCTGGGCGGTCTACTGGCTCTGGCCGCGGGACTGAATTCCCTTCCGTCGCGCCGCGACCTTCTCGGGGCTGAAGTGGCTCCTCCGCCAGGCGCGGCTGTCGAGTGATTCGGTCTCCCACGCACGGTCGTCGGTGTTGATCGAGTCGTAGGTCGCACGGATCTGACGGACCCCGTCCTGTTCGTTCCCGATGATGTCGCGTGCCAGTGACCGGGTGAACGGGATCAGTTCGTCGTGCTGCACGACGTGGTTGACGAGTCCGAACTGGAGTGCTTCGTGGGCGTCCATGAAGTTGCCGGTGAAGCTCATCTCCCGGGCACGTCGGATCCCGATCGCTTGAGGGAGCAGCACCGTCAGTCCCCAGCCGGGCATCACGCCGACGCGGGCGTGGGTGTCGCCGAACTTCGCGTTCTCGCTCGCGACCAGGAAGTCGCAGTTGAGTGCGAGTTCGAAGCCGCCGGTGACGGCGACGCCGTTGATCGCGCCGATCAGTGGCTTGGTCAGTTTGGGGAACGGACCGCGGATGCCGTCGGCGTTGACGCTGCCATCCGCTCCGGTTCCCGCACCGAGGTTGTCGCCGCTCGAGCCGAGTTCCTTCAGGTCCAAGCCGGCCGTGAAGGCCGGGTCCGTGCCAGTGAGGATCAGCACGTCGGCGGCGTCGTCCGATTCCGCACGCCGCATCGCGGTCGACAGTTTGGTGAGCACCTCGCTCGACAGTGCGTTACGGGCGTCGGGTCGGTTGAGCGTGATCGTGGCGATCCGGTCGGCTACATCGAGCAGCACGACGTCGTCGCCCGACAGGTCGGAGGCGGAGTCTGGGGACGTCGAGTCGGTCATCGTTTCATGATGCCCGCCGACCGGATGATGCTCGCAATCGCGCGGACCACATACTCCGGTCTGTGTGACCGAAAATGTCGACGGACGTGGATTCGCTCACGCAAACGCTGGCCGGGCGGACCGACCCGGGGTCGCGGACACCACCGGGTGTCAATCGGCGGGGAGGAAGCTGAGGCCGAGATCTCCGAGGCGGACGAGGGTGGCGGTGATCCAGCCACCGAGCGCGCCGAAGTGTTCGTCGAGCAGTGTGCTGCGTCCGTCCTTGACGGTCTCCTCGGCCAGCTCGTAGAGACCCTCGTAGGTGATCTCGACCGCGTACTCGGGGGTCAGGTCGAGCGGATCGTCCGGGTCGGGATGCGAGATCTCGGTCGTCAACCCGGCGCGTTCGAGTCGGTCGTCGCCGATCGGGGGGCTGTGCTCCGGGATCGTTGCGTAGACCCGTTCCGTCTCGACCGGTTCGCTCAGTTGCTGCATCCGCAGCACGATCTCGATCTCGATGGCCGGCTGGACGGCGAGTTCGTCCTCGATGTACCACTGGCGGTACGCGGCCTGACTCCACGACGGCCACTCCATCGTGATGTGGGCGACGATCCGCGGCGGTTCGCCTTCGCCGGGGAGCCCGTAGCTGGTCTCCCACGTGAGGTCGCCGAGCAGCACGTCCGATTGGAAGTGCTCCTCGAACGGTTGGCGTTCGAGGTACGCCGCCTCGAACGCGTCGCGCAGCGCGCTGATCGCATCGGTGAACACGTGGTCCAGCATCGACCCCCGAATCTACCGACCAGGACCATTCGTTCTCGTGAACAGTTCGCGCACGGAGCGC
>NZ_BAOL01000080.1 GCF_000350145.1 Ilumatobacter nonamiensis YM16-303
CGCCAGGAATCGTCGACCGATCCCGGTGCGGCGCAGATTCGCCACGGCGATCCCGAGCAGAGCCAGCACGATGCCGCCGAAGATGACGAATGCCGGATTCTCGTTCTGCTGGCGAACGCTTCGCGCGGCGATGTCGACGCCGAAGAACGTCGGTTCCTTCACGAACGCCGGGACCCCGGCGCGCAGCTGCGTGATCACCTCGTTCTCGAGGTACAGCGACTGGATCGCGACGGCGGCGGCGATGGTGACGACCGCGAGTTGGACGCCGCGTATTCGTACGGCTGGCAGGCCGACGACCACACCGACGATCACGGCGACCACCACCCCGATGGCTCCTGCGATCGGCCACGGGAGTCCCGGTCCGTCGACGGGCACGAGGTTGGACCCGCGGCCGATGCCGTCGGCCATCATCCGTGCAGTGATGAAGGCGGCGATGCCGGCGAACGACATCTGCGCCAACGAGATCTGGCCGGTGTACCCGGTGAGCACGACGAGCGACAGACTCACGATCGCGAAGATCAAGCCTTGCTGGAGCGACCCGGCGAAGCGGGTGCGCCCGCCGGAATTCTCGAAGACGAACGCGAGGAGCGAGATCACGGTGACCCACACCAGCGCGTGCTCGAACATTCGCTTCGGCATGGGAGCGAGCGGGAGACGCCGCTCCTTGATCGTGCCGCGGATCGGCAACGACTGTCCCTTCACGTAGAGCACGATGACGATCACGATCAGCGGAATCGCCTCGCTGACCCCGTTCTGGAGCCACGTGAGGCCGGACACATCGAACCAGTCCGCCTTGTTCAGTTCGAGCAGGTTGCGAACCGCTCCGAGCGCGAGGCCGCCCGCGATCGCGAGTGGAATCGAGCGCAGGCTGCCGATCAACGCAGCCGCCAGCGCGGGGACGATCAGGGCAGTCAGTCCGATCGGCGTGATCGTGCCCTGGATCGGACCGACGACGATCACGGCCAGGGTGGCGCTGACCGAGGCGATCACCCAGTTGACAGCGGCCAGCGTCTGCGGCGAGTAGCCGAGGAGGATGGCCCCCTTCTCGTTGCCGGCCGCAGCGCGGGTGGCGAGTCCGAATCGCGTGTAGCGGTAACCCGCCCACAGGACGAGCCCGAACAGCAGGCTGAACAAGAACGCGTAGATGGAGTTGCGGGGGAAGGGCTTTCCGAGCCCGAGGAAGTTCTGCACCACCTCGTCGGGAACGACGCTGCGCGGCTGCGGGAACGCCGTGCCGAAGTTGAGCAGCGCCACCCCCTGGAGGTAGAGCAGGATGCCGACCGATGCGACGACCTTGCCGAGCGGCGCAGCGTTGCGCAACGGACGGAACACCAGGAAGTGCACCGCCAACCCGAGGAAGGCGGCCATCAGGAGCGCGATCATCAACGAGGGAAGGAACGGCCATCCCCCCGAATCGCTCAGCGTGATCCGCACCGGAACGTTGAGCGTGTGGGTCGGGAGGAAATCGAGCCACGGCAGGAACAGTTCGCCCCGGTTCCACGCCGTGTCGAACGTGAACATGCCGTACATGGCGAGTGCGCCGTGTGCGAAGTTGATGACGCCCGAGCCCTTGTAGGACACGACCAGGCCTGCGCCGAGCATGGCGAACAGTGCGCCCAGGCCCAGCCCACCGATCAGATCGAAGATGATGTCATTCACGCCGTCCCCCGGTCGTGTTGATGTGCGGTTGTCGGTTCAGAGATTCGAGTTCACGGCGTCCCTCCCCATCGACGCCGTGACTCCGATCGATTCGTCCGATCGCCGCCCGGCCGTCACGGCCGGGCGGCGACTGGATCGATTCGTGGTGCTCAGCCGCCGGGGCGAAGCTCCGTGCCGGCGACCAGATCGAGGCCGGTGAACTCCTCGACGACCAGGTCGAGCTGTTCGCCGTCCCACTGGTTGGCCCCCACGGTTGCGTTGCAGACCGCCACGTACGGCTCAGGTGCTCCCGAGCAGTCGAGTGGCGTGCTCCCGAAGGTTTCCTGCGTGCCGTCGGTGGCGGCGAGAGCGTCCGCGATCGCCTGACCGGTCACTTCGCCCTCCACGTTCTGGGAGAACTCCCAGATGTTCATCATCGAGGCGAAGCCGGCGCTGGCGAACGTCTTGAAGATGTCGTCCTCCGACATCCCGTACTCGGCACCCTTCTCCTGATAGGTCGTGGCCTCCTCGAGACGCTTGCCCTCGAGGCTGTCGAGCGGGGACAGCAGGCCGCTGGAGGTGCCGACGATGTAGATGCCCTCGGCGGTTTCACCCGCGGCGCGCATGGCTTCGAAGTCGGTGCACGAGCTCGAGAGAACCAACGGGGTCTCCTCCACGGTCCAACCGAGGCGCCCGAGAGCGTCGACGAAGTTCCAGCAATCGGAACCCTGTGCCGAGTAGATGATCACGTCCGGATCGTTCTCGAGCACTTCGGTCGCCTGCGGAGTGACGTCCGGGGCGGCCGGGGCAATCGGCACGCCGATGTAGGTGAGGTCGGGCTTCTCGCCGGCACGCTCGCTCGCTGCCGGCTCGGATCCGTTCAGGACGTCGAGCGGCTTGGCCTCGAGGTCGTTGTAGCAGACCACGCCGGGAGGCGTGTCGGCCCATGGCACCGAGACCGTGTTGACCTCGATGCCCTCCAACTCCTCGATCTGGTTCGTGGCGAATTCGACGAGTCCGGTGTGGGCGCCGAGGCATCCACCGCCGGCGCCGATCGAGTACACGCCCTCGGACGTGAAGTCGGCGATGGTCACCGGGGTCCCCACGATCACCGGGATGTCCGAACCCTGGTAGATCGAGAAGTGATTCCCGAAGAAGTTGAACGTGGACAGTCCGAGTTCGACTCCGCTGGCCGCCAACTCGTTGGCGCACCGTTGCGAGTCGTCGGGTGCGACGACCATCTTGCAGAGTTCGATCTCGATCGGACGTCCACCGAGCCCACCGAGTTCGGCGTTGATGTAGTCAGCCGCCGCCTGGATCGCGATCGAGTACTCGGGGAACGAGCCTGCGGGGTCCCCCTCGGCGTTCTGCACACCGATTCGGATCGGCTCGCCGGTGGCTTCACCCGCTGGTTCGGCGGCTGCTTCGTCGCCACCACCGTCGTCGGCCTCACTGCTTTCGGTTTCACCGGCATCGTCGCCGGCCGCATCGCTGGACGGAGCCTCCTCCGAGTCGGTGCCGGTGTCGTCCGACGCCTCCTCGGCCGCCTCGGTGCTGGCCGCTTCACCGTCGCTTCCGTCGTCGCTGTCACTGTCGCTCCCGCACGCTGCCGCGATCAGCGCGAAGCTGAACACCGCAGCGGTAACACGGCGAGTGCGCCGATTGGATCGAGTCGTCATTTCAACATTCCCCCATTGTGAATCGTGCATGCGGCCATCGGCCGCCCCCTGCGAACAGCGGTTGCTCTCCGCTGCGTCGGAAAGTAACCGAACGACCATTAAGGAAACGAGGCGGAGCGGACCAATCTCGATCAGGGGGTGAGGCCGGCTGCGACGCCTCGTCACCGGTTCGGGTCGACGAGCACCTTCACCTGTTCGCTCGTTCCACTGGCCAGATCGGCCAACGCTGCTTCGAACCCGTCGAGGCCGGTGGTCGACGTGTGGAGCGGTTCGACCTGGATCCGCCCATCGGCGATCATCCCCATCGCCATCTCGAACTCCTCGTGCAGGTACGCGAGCGAGGATGTCACCGCGATCTCCTTCACCAGCCACGCACCGGGCGAGATCGGCGCGTCGCCCTCGGCGAGTCCGATCAGGCACATCGCGCCTCCCCGGCGCGCGAGGTCGACGGCCGACTGCACGGCGAACGGACGCCCGACGCATTCGTACACGATGTCGGCACCGAGGCCGTGAGTGAGTTCGGCGATCAACGTGTCGGTCTCCTCGCCCGGAGCGACGGAATGATGCGCGCCCAGCGCGCACGCCAGCTCGCGACGCTGCGCGTTCGGTTCGACCACGACCACCTTGCCGGCGCCGGCGGCGCGCACCCACTGCATGGTGGCGAGCCCGATCGGGCCGCCACCTTGGATGACGGCGATGTCGCCGAGTCGCAGCGCGCTCGTGCGGACCGCGTGGAACGCCACGGTAATCGGTTCGACTTGAGCTGCCTGCAGGTCGGTCAGACCGGAGTCGGTCCGCACGACACGGCTCGAGGCGACCGCGAGCCTCGGAGCGAAGCCACCGTGCGGTGGAGCCAGTTCGTCGCGGCCGACCGCCGACAGGAACGAAACCTGACACCGATCGGCTTGCCCACGACGACACGCCGTGCACTGCCCGCACGCCGGAGCGGCAGCGACGACGACGCGGTCACCTTCGGACAACGAGTTGACCTCGGCACCGATCGCCGACAGCGTGCCCGACCACTCGTGGCCACAGATCGCCGGGTTGTACGGGCGGCCCGACTGGTACGCGTGGATGTCGGTACCGCAGATCCCGCAGTACGCGATGTCGACGACGACTCCGGCGGGTGCGGGAGTCGGGTCGGGAAACTCGACGAGTTCGACTGTTTCGGTTCCGGTGATGAGGGCAGCGTGCATGTTCGGTTTCTCCTCCGGCTCGTCGTCGGGTGCGAGCGCATGGACATACTGACCCGCGTCCGCTCCCTCCCGACGAGTCCGAACCGGAGAACACCCAATGAGCCTCATCGCCGTCGAAGCCGCGATCACCGTTGCCGACCCCTCCACCCGCCAAGCCCTGATCGACCGATCGATTCCGATCCAGCAGGCGACCCGTGACGACGAGCCCGGCTGCGTGGTCTACTGCTTCGCGGCCGATCCGTGCGAGGACGACCTGATCCAGGTGTACGAACTGTGGGAGTCCGAGGAATCTCTCCAGGCGCACTTCGACCACCCGAACTACCACGCCATGCGGGACATGCTGGGTGCCGGAGGACTCGTGAGCGCGGTGAGCCGGAAACATCGCATCGACGCCACCGCGCCGGTCTACAACGCGGATCGCACGCCGAGCGCTGCATTCGACTGAGACGAGCGACGGTTCCGACCTCGACGCGACGTCGGATCGCTCCCGCTACGTCGAAAAGTGATCGTCTGATCAATAATGGGCAGATGACAGCGACCGAGAACTCCGAACTCGACACCGGAGCACGCTCGCCGGGCCTCTCCTATCAGGACCTGCTCGACGCCGACACCCATCCGGTACACGAGGTCCTGCGCCTCGAATCTCCCAAGTACCTCGGCAGCGAGGACGTCCCCATCGAGCGGTACACCTCGCGGGAATGGCACCGACGAGAGGTCGACCAGATGTGGTCGAAGGTGTGGCAGTTCGCATGCCGCGAGGAACACATCCCCGAGGCCGGCGACTACATCATCTACGAGATCGCGGAACTCTCGTTCCTCGTCGTGCGTCAGGACGACGGCTCGATCAAGTCGTATCCGAACGCCTGCCTCCACCGCGGCCGCCAACTCAAGGAGTACGACGGACACTGCTCCGAGATCCGTTGTCCGTTCCACGGATTCGCGTGGAAGCTGGACGGCAACCTGCAGGACGTGCCGGCGGCGTGGGACTTCCCACACGTCGATCAGCGCCCTGACGACTTCACCTTGCCCGAGTGCAGCGTCGACACCTGGGCCGGGTTCGTCTTCATCAACCCCGACCCCGATGCCTCGCCGCTCGCCGAACAGCTCGGTGATCTGATCGAGCACTTCGAGGTGTGGAACCTGGAGGACCGCTACGTCGAAGGGCACGTGTCGCGGATCATCGAGGCGAACTGGAAGATCGCGCAGGAGGCGTTCTGCGAGGCGTACCACGTCAACGCCACACACCCGCAGATCCTCACGTACCTCGGCGACGTCAACAGCCAGGTCGACGTGTTCGAGAACTGCTCACGGGTGATCACGCCCGGTGGCACGCCGAGCCCGCTGCTGGGCGACGTCGACCTCACCGAGACCGACCTTGCACGGGCGATGCTCGACGTCCGTGTCGACCACGAATCCCCCGTGTCGATTCAGGAGGGACACACGGCGCGCGCCACCTTGTCGCAGATGACGCGGGAGCGCTGGCGCCCGATCGTCGGCGACGCGGTCGATCAGATGAGCGACTCGGAGATGATGGACTCGCTCGACTACACGGCGTTTCCGAACTTCCACCCCTGGGGCGCGTTCAACCGGATCGTGTACCGGTTCCGCCCGAACGGCGACGACCACCGCTCGGCGATCATGGAGTGCTTCCTGCTCTCGCCGTTCAAGGGTGAGCGACCGCCGCCGGCCGAGGAGATCAAGCTGGGCGTCGACGACCCCTGGACGGACGCCCCGGTGCTCGGAATGCTCGGCAAGGTCTTCCAGCAGGACGTGTTCAACATGGCCAAGGTGCAGAAGGGTCTCGAGACCACTCGGAAGCCGGGGGCGACGTTCTCCAATTACCAGGAGTCGAAGATCCGCTGGCTGCACACCTTGCTCGGCGAGTGGGTGAACGACGACGTGCCGGTCAGTGTCGGCACCGGAGCGAAAGCGCGCCAGTCGTGAACGGCATCGTGCATCCCTTCACCGGCGCCCTCCACGAGCAGGATGGGAACGGCAACATCCGCGTCACGCTCGGCGACAAGGTCGGCATCTTCGGCACCGACGGACACTGGATCTCCGGCGAACTCCGCGAGTGCGACCCCCAACTGTGCGGCTGGGTCGGCGGCCCGATCGTCACCAACCACCGCGTCAACCCCGCGCCCGACGCCTGACCGCGCGTTGGTGGCAGGCACCGACGCGCAGGTTCTAGGACCAGGTGTTCCAGCGGACGAATTCTTCGGCGGGTGGACGTTTGGCGAGCTGGAAGTCGGTGCCGATCGTGTACGCCACCGGGAACAAGCCGGCCTGGCTGTAGTCGTCGTACGGGATCTCGAGGATCTCGGCGACGTCGCGCTCGTTCGAGAGATGCAATGACGTCCACGCCGAGCCGAGTCCACGCTCACGCAGCGCCAGCATGAAACTCCACACCGCGGGGAGGATCCCGCCCCAGCGTGACGCCTGGCGACCCGACGGCGTCCCCTCCCCCATTCGATCCGCGAGCAGCGGGATCACGAGGATCGGAACCTCGTGCATGTGCTCCGCCAGGTGTCGAGCCGACTGGTTCACGCGATCGGCCTGCGAGCCCGGTTCGGGCTCGGGAGCACCCGCATAGGCGGCTTCGAAGTTCGCGCGGTAGATGTCGGCGATCTGGCCACGCTTGTCCACGTCGTCGACGATCATCCACCGCCAACGCTGCGAGTTCGATCCGGTCGGCGACTGATGAGCGATGTCGATGCAGTCGAGCAGTACGTCGCCTGGGACGTCGCGGGTGAGATCGAGACGCTTGCGGACACTGCGCGTCGTCGTCAGCACCTCGTCGGCGCTGAGACCGAGTGTGGCGTGCGGCGCGCGCTCGGTCATGCGCCCGTCCCGGCATCGACCGCCGGTGCCTGCGCGGCCATCCATTCCGCGGTGGCTTTGCCCATCTTCGCTCCGTCGTATCCGATTCGCTGCGTCGGCTCGACCTCCAGAATCACCCGACGTGGGGAGTCGAGGAACTGGACGAAGAGCGCCGCAGCATCGGCGTCGTCGGGGCGGATGGCACCGGCCAGCGCCGGGTAGAACCACTCCTTCGTCGCGTCGTCGTCGTGCAACGTGCACGTGCCCTTGTACGTGACCGTCTTGTTGCGCGCCATGCTCGATCCGGTCGACGTGACCACGATGCACACCCGCGGGTCGCGCTTCACTGCGCTGATTCGTGCTCGCTGACTCGACGCCGTGAGCCAGAACCGGCCCTCGCGATACACGTACGACATGATCACCCCGACCGGCCAGCCCTCCTTGTTCGACCAGATGAAGGTGCACTCGTTCTGTGCGTCGAGCATCTGCGCCTCGTCGTCGTCATCGAGGCCGAATACGGTCACGTCTTCGTAATTGTCGGCTGGTTCGCTCATGTCCGAACGGTACGGCGACGGCGACGCACGAAACGATGCGGACCACCACACCGAGCGAGTCCATCCGGACATCTCCGTCCCATCGGGTGCTTTCGTCTGCAGAAGTCCCCGGAAACACCGGGGACCCGGGCGTGGGCGTGGTTCACTCGGGGAATGAGCAGTGATCGACCCACTCGACCGGATCCGACCACGATCGACGACCTCCCGACTCCGGCGCTCGTCGTGGAGAAATCGATCTTCGAATCGAACCTCGCTGCGATGGATGCCGTGCGACCGGGAACCGAGCTCCGCCCCCACGTGAAGGCGTTCAAGTCGACGGCGTTGGCCGCTCGTCTCGCCGCCGACGGCCACACCGGCTTCTGCTGCGCCACCCCGCGCGAGGTGGAGGGACTGGTTGCCGCCGGTCTCGGCCACGACGTGTTGTTGGCCAACGAGTCGCTCGACCTCGCCCGTCTCGGTGTGCTCGTGGCGGACGACAGCGTCGAAGCGAACATCACCGCTGCCGTCGACTCCGACTCGACGGTCGACGCAGTGATCTCCAGCGGGATCCGGTCGGTGCTGATCGACGTCGAGGTCGGCCTTCCGCGCTGCGGGTGTGATTCGACGGACGCTGGACGACTGGCGGACCGCGCCCGATCCGCAGGGCTGGAGGTCCGCGGGGTGATGGGCTACGAGGGTCACTTGATGATGGTCGAGGATCGAGCAGAGCGCATCGAGCGAGTCGGCGCCGCGATGGAGCAACTCGTCGCCGCGGCAGGCGACGTCGGCGGCGACATCGTCTCCGCCGGCGGCACGGGCACGTTCGACACCAACACGTGGTGCACAGAGATCCAGGCCGGCAGCTACACCCTGCTCGACAGCGATTACGCCAAGCTCGATCTTCCGTTCCAGGTCGCGCTGAACGTCCTCGGCACGGTGATCTCGATCAGCCCGAAGGGGTGGATCATCGCCGACACCGGGCTCAAGTCGATGGCGATGGACCACGGCAATCCGTCGTGGGACGGCGGGGACGTGTTCTTCCTCTCCGACGAACACGCCACTCTGCTCCCGCCCGATTTCGAGAACTGGTCGGTCGGCGATCGCGTCCGGCTGCAACCGGCACACGTCGATCCCACGATCGCGAAGCACGAGTGCATGTGGGTCGTCGACGGAGACGACATCGTCGACCGGTGGGAGGTCGATCTCCGCCACTGGTGACACCGGCCCGTCATGCCGCCGGCTTCACCTGCGCACGTTCTCGAGGACGTGTCGCAGGCAGGGTTCTCGTCGCGCTTGCGCCCGTCCGCCGGGCAGAATCGCGACGAGAACCACAACGACGGTCAGTAGGGCATCGTGCCGCCGTCGACGGGGAACATGCATCCGGTCATGTTCTTGCCGGCGTCCGACGCCATCAGCACGGCGACAGCTGCCACCTCTTCGACCTTGTTCGGTCGCTTGATCGCCGACTCCGAGCTGAACGCCTCGATCAGCGCGTCGTAGTTCTCGAGTCCCATCGCGATCGCGGAGTCCGGACCGGTCGCCCGCACGATGTCGGTCTCGATGATTCCCGGCAGGATCGCGTTCACCGTGATGCCGAGCGTTCCCGTCTCGTGGGCCGCGGCCTTCACCAGCCCGTTGACGGCGTGCTTGGTCGCGGCGTAGCCGGGAATGCCGGGCTTGCCGAGTTTGCCCTCGACCGACGACGTGACGATCACTCGTCCCGTCTCGCGCGGAATCATGTGTTGCAGCGCGCGGCGCATTCCCCAGAACACGTGGTTCAGGTTCCAGTCGACCTCGAGTTCCCACTCCTCGTCGGTCATCTGGAAGACCGGCGCGGTCATCTGGACGCCACCTGAATTGAGACAGCAGATGTCGAGCTGGCCGTACTGCTCGATCGTGAAGTCGATCAGTCCTTCCACCGCTTCCTGCTTGGAGGCATCACCGGCGTAGAACGCAGCGTTGTCACCCGCGTCCATCTCCTCGAGGCATCGTTGACCCTTGGCTTCGTTGCGACCGTTGACGACGACCTTGGCGCCTTCCGCGATGAATGCATCGGCCATGCCGCGGCCGATGCTGCGTGTGCCGCCCGTGATGCAGGCGACCTTTCCGTCGAGCTTTCCCATGAGAGTTCCTTTCGTCCTGTTCCCGGCTCAGTAGGGAGCCGTGCCGCCGTCGATGGAGATGAGCGAACCGGTGATCCCGGCCCCGGCGTCGGAAGCGAGCAGCGTCGCCACCGCGGCGACGTCCTCGACCTCGTTGAGACGCTTGATCGCCGATTCGGAGGCGAACATCTCCAACAAGCCGTCGTAGTCCATGCCCATCGACTCCGCGGCGGCGGGACCCTCCGCCATCATGATGTCGGTCTCGATCGCTCCGGGGCAGAGTGCGTTCACCGTGATCCCGAGCGTGCCCACCTCTTGCGACGCCGACTTGATCAAGCCGTTGATCGCGTGTTTGGCGACGACGTAGATCGAGATCCCCGGCTTGCCGACCTTGCCCTCGAGCGAACTGACGCTCATGACACGACCCGATTCCTGCGGGATCATGTAGTGGAACGCTCGACGCATCGTCCAGAACGTGTGCCAGAAGTTCCACACGAGCGAGTCCTGCATGGCCTCGTCGGTCAGCTCCGCGATCGGGGCATGGTTGGACGCACCGCCGGCGTTGGCGACCAGGATGTCGATTCGTCCGAAATGATCCACCGTGCCGTCGACGATCGCCTCACACGATTCACGTTGCTTCACGTCGCCGGCGATGAAGTGGACACGATCCCCCGCATCCAGTTCGGCCAGAGTGCGCTCGGCCTTGCTCGCATCGCGCCCGTTGACGACGACCTGTGCCCCTTCGTCCAAGAAACCTCGGGCGACTCCGAGGCCGATACCTCGCGTTCCGCCGGTGATACAGGCAACCCGCCCGTCCAGTACTCCCATGAATTCCCCTCGATCTTCTGTCGTTCGCGGCGACCGTAGCGCGGCTGCGCCCGGCCGATCGGAGTTGGACCGCAGCGGCCGTCGGACGGATCCGACGGCCGCTGCGGGAGCCAACCGTTCAGTCGCTCGCTCCTGGAATCAGACGCCCCAGAGCTCGGCGAACTGCTGATCCATGCCCTCCGGCCCCGGCCAACCATCGGTCGGGATCAGCGGCTCGGCCACCTCGGGCGAGTTGACGAGGAACGACGGCACCATGGCGTTCTCGCGCTCTTCCGGGTTGTCCATTCCGACCGCGTCGCGCGCCATCGCGTCGACCATGAGCCATCCGGCGTAGGTCTTCGGGTTGGTCGTCCAGAACTGCTGCGTCCCATCGACGATCTCCTGGAGGATCTGGCCGTTGTAGTCGACACCAACGAGATTGACGCCCTCGAGCAGGTCCGCGTCCTGGAGGGTGGCGACGACGCCACCGGCCAGTCCGTCGAATGCGAAGTGCAGGTAGTCGATGTCCGGGTTCGACTGCAGCGACGCCACGATGGCGCCCGGCACCTCACCAGCCAGCAGTTGGTCGAGCGTCAACGCGAGTTCCTCGAACGTGCAGTCGGGGCAGTTCGCGTCGTAGGTCGCCTGCGACGCCTCGCTCTCGACG
Organism: Ilumatobacter nonamiensis YM16-303; assembly: GCF_000350145.1. Taxonomy (GTDB): domain Bacteria; phylum Actinomycetota; class Acidimicrobiia; order Acidimicrobiales; family Ilumatobacteraceae; genus Ilumatobacter_A; species Ilumatobacter_A nonamiensis. Next base: position 11,443 of record NZ_BAOL01000080.1, read on the forward strand.
GCCAGCACCGTGAAGTCCGGGATGTTGACCATCAACACGTTGGCCGAGCCACCGGAGTCGGCGATGATCGCGTTCGAGATCATCTCACCGGCGACCTCGACCGACGTTGCGTCGCCGCACTGCATCGCGAAGCCGTCCTCGGCGGGCAGGGTCGCATCGAAGCAACTCATCGTCTTGATCCCGGCCGCGTTCGCCGCGTCGAGCTGATCCTGGATCAGCGCCGGCGGTGTGCCGGAGATCCCGACGTAGTCGACACCCTGATCGATCGCCTGCTGGAAGGACGACGCAGCGTCGGTGGTGTAGGTGATGGTCTCGAGGTTCCATCCGAGTGCTGCGGTGGCCTCTTCGAAGCCGATGCCGATCGCTGCGCACGATGGCAGCGAGCAGTCGAGCCACGCCACCGTCTTCGCCTCCGGCACCGAGTCGAGCGGAATCGTCGGACCGATGTCGGCAGGCGGGACGAGGTTCTCGTCGACGAACGCCTGCGCTGCTGCGACGCCGTCTCCGCCCTCCGCGGCGGCCTCGTCATCGCCGGCCTCGTCGTCCGCGGCTTCTTCGTCGGCGGCGTCTGCTGCGTCCTCGGACGCCTCGTCATCGGCTGCCTCTTCCTCGGCAACCTCGTCGTCGGCGGCCTCGGTCTCGGTTGTTTCTTCTTCGGCAGCCGCCGTTGCGGATGCTTCGTCGTCGCCGGAGTCGCCGGAATCGTCGGAGTCGTCGCTGCCCCCGCACGCGGCGACGGCGAGTGCCAACGCCAGCGGCGCGGCAAGGATTCGTGTTCTGGACTTCATCATTTCCCCCTGTGTAGTTGTGGTATTGGTCACAAGCTAATTGACCAGTTAGTATATTTCTCGCATCGAAGGGGCATCATCGACGAGGTTCGATGCGAGTGGGGGAAATTCGTGTCCAAACTGCTGGTCGTCCGCGACCTGACCAAGTCATTTCCGGGCCAGGTCGCGCTCGACGAATTCGACATCGAGATCGAGGCCGGGCGTACTCACGCACTGGTGGGACAGAACGGATCGGGCAAGTCGACGTTCATCAAGATCCTGGCCGGCTACCACGAACCCGACCCCGGCTCGTCGGCCCGACTCGCCGGACATGATCTGCGCCTCGGCGACGGGGAAGCGGCGAAGGACGCCGGAGTCCGGTTCGTCCACCAGGATCTCGGACTCGTCGACACGCTGAACGCCGTCGAGAACATTTCGATGGGCGTGGGCTACACCACGGGCCGGTTCGGCCGGATCAACTGGCAGGCCGACCGGCGACGAGCGGTGGACGGACTCGCCGCACTCGGCTTCACCGACGTGCCGGTCGATGTCCCCATCGCCGCGCTCGCCCCGTCGGAGAAGACCGCGGTGGCGCTTGCGAGAGCGCTCGACGGCTGGGAGGACAACGCCCATCTGCTCGTGCTCGACGAGCCGACCGCGTCGCTCCCCGGCGCCGACGTCGAACGGCTCTTCCGCGCGATCCGACTGCTCAAGGAACGCGGCGTCGCGATCCTCTACGTGTCGCACCACCTCGACGAGGTGTTCGAGATCGCCGACGACGTCACCGTGCTCCGCGACGGCGTCCGGGTGACCACCGAGTCCACCTCCGACCTCGACCACGAACGGCTCATCGAGCTGATGATCGGACACCGACTCGAGCACGTCGACCATCGCTCGGTCGCTCGCGTCGGCGAGACCGCCGGCCTGGCGGTCGAGTCGATTCGAGGCGGAACGATCGCCGACCTCGATCTCGTCGTGCAGCCCGGCGAGGTGGTCGGCGTCGCCGGGATCACCGGATCGGGACGCGAGCTGGTCGCCCCGTTCATCACCGGCCAGGCCCCGAGCGAATCCGGGAACGTGGTCGTGTGCGGCACGTCGATCCCGAACTACGACCCGCACGCCGCGATCTCGGCAGGAATGGCGTTCGTCCCGGCCGACCGGGCGACCCACGGCATCATCCCGCTCGAGTCGGTCACCCACAACCTCACCCTGGCCGATGTCGATCGGAACTGGCGCGGCGGTCGTCTGCGCCACCGGGACGAGCGCGCCGAGTGTCTCGAATGGATCGATCGACTCCAGATCAAGACCGCCGGTACCGGGGTTCCGATCGCAGCACTGAGCGGCGGGAACCAGCAGAAGGTCCTGTTCGGTCGGAGTCTCCGCCTGACTCCGTCGGTCCTCGTCCTCGACGAGCCGACGAGTGGGATCGATGTCAAGGCAAAGGATCAGATCCTCCAACTGATCGATCAGGCGGCCGGCGACGGTGCCGCAGTGCTCGTCGTGTCGACCGACACCGACGAACTCGTCCAAGCCGCGCACCGCATCTTGATCATGGTGGGCGGCACGATCGTCGCCGAGCTCAGCGGAGCGGACATGACCACCGAAAACGTCGAACGAGCCCAGCTCCAATCCACGAAAGCAACCACTTCATGACCACCACGATCAACGCCGAGCCGAACGAGGACGTGCCCGAGGAATCACCGGACGAGATCGAGCGGCACTCCGCGCCGTCCGCGAGCTGGGTCCATCGCATCGGCCTCGACCGGTTCAGCGGGCTCTACCTGCTGGCAGCGTTCTTCATCTTCTTCGGGATCACCGAGAACAACTTCCTCGTCTGGAACGGGAGCATCGAGTTCGTGCTCACCGAGAAGGTCATCGTCGTCCTCCTCGCGCTCGCCTTCCTCGTCCCACTCACCACCCAGACGTTCGACCTCTCGATCGGCGCCACGATGGCGTTGAGTCTGGTGATCGTGAACAAGGTCGCGCTCGAAACCGATCTCCCCGACGGCGTCGGGGCCCTGCTCGGAATGCTCGCGTGTCTGGTGATCGGTGCACTGAACGGCTTCATCGTCGTCAAGCTGCGGGTGAACAGCTTCATCGCGACGCTCGGCATGAGCCAGGTGATCGCGGCGATCATCCGCCGGATCCACGACGGTGGCAACATCACCAATGCGTTCGGCGAGAGCTACATCAACTTCGGCAAGTCGAGCCTGTTCTCGTTCAAGTGGCCGTGGTCGGACACGCAGATCGAGCTGCCGTACTACTTCTTCTTCGGACTGATCGTGGCCACCATCATCTGGTATGTCCTCGAACACACTCCGGTCGGCCGCAAGATGTTCGCCACGGGCGGAAACGCCGAAGCAGCTCGGCTCTCGGGCGTGAAGACCGATCGGATGGCCTGGGGGTCGCTGATCGCTTCCGCCGGGATCGCCGGATTCGCCGGGCTCATCTACTCCTGGAAATTCGCGGTCTACACCTCCTCGGTGGGCCCGCCGCTGTTGTTCACCGCGGTCGGCGCCGTCTTCTTCGGTGCCAGCCAGCTCAAAGGTCGTCCGAACGTGTGGGGCACGATCATCGCGGTCTACGTGCTGGCGTTCGGCATCAAGGGAATCGGCCTCCGCTACCCCAGCGAGATCGACTGGATGCAGCCGATGTTCGAGGGGCTCACGCTCATCGTCGCCGTCGCCGTCGCGAGCCGACAGGCCGTGGTCAAGGTCAACCGGCGTCGCACCACGGATTCCGGCAGTGACTCGACACCGGAACAACCATCGCCGACGAACAAGCTCACCGACGACACCGCGGTCGCCGAGCCCACCGTCTGAACCACCGCCAGCCGGCCGGGGACCACCCGGCCGGCGTCCGGTGGGAGTTCACGAAAGACCGTTCGGTAAGTTCGGCTCGCTCGCAAGCACACCACCGATCGACCTCGACAGCACCGTCGACCAACCCAAAACAGGAGCACAACATGGATCTCGGACTCAGCGGCAAGAAGGCACTCATCACCGGCGCCACCAAGGGAATCGGACGCACCGTCGCCGAGACGTTGCTCGCGGAAGGTGCATCGGTCGCGATCTGTGCGCGCACCGCCGAGGACGTCGACACGGCGGTCGAGGAGATGTCGTCGCTCGGCACCGTCGTCGGCGCGGCCGTCGATGCTGCCGATGGCGACGCTGTCGCGGCGTGGGTCGCGTCGTCGGGAGAGCAGTTGGGCGGAATCGACGTCTTCGTCCACAACACCTCCGGCAAGGGAGCGAAGTCGCCCGAGGGCTGGATCAACAACTTCAACATCGACATGATGTCGCTCGTGCTCGGGGTCGGAGCCGCACAGGATGCCCTCGCCGACGGCGGCGGATCGGTCATCAGCATCGGCACGACCGCCACCACGGAACACTTCGCGTCGGGCTCGAACAGCTACAGCGCGTTCAAGTCGGCGGTGACCAACTGGACGCTCGGCCAGGCCCAGGTGCTCGGCAAGTCGGGCATCCGCTGCAACGTCGTGTCACCCGGTCCGATCTTCGTGGAGGGTGGCGACTGGAACATGATCAAGGACCACATGGGCGACTTCTACGAGGCCACTCAGAAGACGCATCCGGGCGGAGAACTCGGCACGACACAGGACGTCGCGAACGTCGTGGCGTTCCTCGCCGGCGACGCGGCCAAGCACGTCAACGGTGTCAACGTCACCGTCGACGGCGGCTTCCTCAAGCGCATCGATTTCTGAGCGGTCGAGGACGGACGACTCGATGACCGACACCGACCAGGGCAGCCGGATCGACGTCACGCTCGTCGCCGGCGGGATGTACCACGACATCGACTTCGCGCGGCTGCAACTGCTGACGCTGCTCGGCGAACACGAGGAGTTCCGCGTTCGGGTGCAGCCCGATTACGAGGACACCGACGCGATCGCGGCCGGGTCGATCCTTGTCAGCTACACGTGCAACCTGCGGCCGACCGAGAGGGCGCAGCGAGCGATCCGCGAGTGGGTCGAAGGTGGCGGTCGCTGGGTCGCACTGCACGGCACGAACTCGGCACTCGACGTCGGAACGCCCAACGGGGTCGACTCTCCGCGCATCTTCCCGCTGTGGGCCGACACGCTCGGATCGCAGTTCGTCGCGCACCCGCCGATCATGCCGTACCTGGTGGAACGCTCGGTCGACGACCATTGGCTCGTCGCCGGGATCGAGCCGTTCGAAACCGACGACGAGCTGTACCTCTCCGAGCATGCCGACCGGAACGCGCTGGAGCCGTTGCTCCACACGAAGTGGCAGGGCGACGCCCGCGGGTTCGTCGAACACGACTGGACCGACGGTCCGGAAGAGCACCTCGTGATGTATCTGCGACAGCTCGGCGAGGGTGCCGTACTCTACAACACGCTCGGCCACTGTCGCGGCCACTACGACATGGTCCCGGTCGTCGACTACTACCCCCAGATCGAGCGTGGATCGTGGGAGCAACCCGCCTATCACGAGCTTCTCCGCCGGTCGCTCCGGTGGGCTCGCGGCGAGTCCAGCTGATGGTCGCACCGCCCGACCGGTCCGGCGCGTTCGGACAGGTTGCGCGCGGGCGTGGCTACAGTCCTGGACCACATGACAACTTCCGCTGCACCTGACGACGGGCCGCCCGCGAGGATCGGGCGACCGCCCAAGGTCGATCGGGACGGCACGCCGACACGCGAGCGGTTGCTCCGCGCGGCGGCCGACGCGTGCGTCGAGTTCGGCTACGAAGGCGCCACGCTGTCCGACATCGCCCGCCGCGCCGAGGTGTCCACTCCCGCCATCTACAGCCACTTCTCCGGCAAGGCCGAACTCCTCGTCGAGGCGTGTCAGCGCGAGTTGAACACGATCAGCAGTAGCAAGCTCCGCGAGGTGGAGGGGCTCCGCGAACTGAGTCAGTTCTGGATCCAACCGGAGTTCGGCCGATCGAGGATCATCGTCGCCGAGATCCACTGCGCTGCGATTCGCCAACCCGACGTCGCCGAGTTGCTGGGCACGTGGCAGCAGTCGATCACGACCACGCTGGAGAACATGGCCGGACTGACGACCGCTCAAGCGCAGCAGTTGTTCCTGATCCTGATCGGTCTCGCGCACCTCGATCAGGTGAAGGGGATCGACGTCTCCGCCGAGGCCACCGAAGCAGAGGTCTCCGCGGTGCTCGAGGGGTGGCTCGGCGATCGATATCTCGACCGCTGACGAGGGACGAGATCGTCGGCGAACACGGTTCGCCCGCTGGGAGATCGGCGACATCCGACTGCTACTGTCCGTTCCCGAACGACCATTCAGTTAGTGCACTCCGAGGGCATTTCGCTCCGGGCGCACATCGAGGGAGCCACATGACCACCACCGTTGCCGTCGCCGACGGCATCTTCGAGATCCGCGACGGAAAGCCCGTCCTGTTGGGGACCCGTTGCACGAACTGCGACAACCACATGTACCCCCGCCAGACCGGCTGCCCCCGGTGCCTGTTCAACGAGCAGGAGGACGTCGAACTCGCCACCGAGGGCACGCTCTGGACGTGGACGGTGCAGGCGTTCCCGCCGAAGTCCCCGCCGTATCTCGGCCCGGTCGGTGACGACTTCGTCCCGTACGGCGTGGGGTACGTCGAACTTCCCGGACAACTCCGGGTCGAAGGACGACTCACGATCTCGGACCCCGACCAGCTGCAGATCGGCATGCCGATGGAGCTCGTGCTCGATCCGCTGACCGTCGACGAGGACGGCAACCAGGTCGTCACCTACGCATTCGCACCCAAGAACGAGAACGGAGACCCGTCATGAGCGACGTCGCAATCGTCGGAATCGGAATGCACGAGTTCGGTCGCCACGACGGCATCTCGGGCATGGACCAGGGCGTCACCGCGGTGCGCCGCGCGCTCGCCGACTGTGGTCAGCAGTGGTCCGCCATGGAGTTCGCCGTCGGCGGCTCGATGGACGGAGGTGCCGCCGACACGATGGTCAGTCGGATCGGACTCACAGGCCTGCCGTTCACCAACGTCGTCAACGGCTGCGCCACGGGCGGAACCGCCCTCGCCCAAGCGGTCAACACGATCCAGTCCGGTGCCGGCGATCTCGGCATCGCGATCGGGTTCGACAAGCACGAGAAGGGCGCGTTCCGGATCCGCGGCCCGCGCGGCAAGGACTGGTACGGCGGCTCCGGCCTCGCGCTCACCACGCAGTTCTTCGGCATGAAGATCAACCGCTACATGCACCAGTACGGCATCACGCAGCCGACCTTGGCGAAGGTCGGGGCGAAGGCGTTCCGCAACGGTGCGTTGAACCCGATGGCGTGGCGCCGCAAGCCGCTCAGCGAGCAAGAGGTCGCCGAGTCGCTGATGCTCTCCTACCCCCTCACGCAGTACATGTTCTGCTCCCCCGGCGAAGGTGGCGTGGCGATGGTCCTGTGCCGCGCCGACAAGGCGAAGGAGTACACCGACCGCCCGATCTACCTCAAGGCCGCGGCCGTGCGGACCCGCAAGTTCGGTTCGTTCGAGGTCCTCGCCCCGTCGATCGCGATCGAGCACGATCCGGGCCCGACCGCCGCCGCGTCGAAGGCCGCGTTCGAGATGGCCGGGATCGGCCCGGAAGACGTCGATGTCGCCCAGTTGCAGGACACCGAAGCCGGTGCGGAGATCATGCACATGGCCGAGAACGGCTTCTGCGAGCACGGTGAGCAGGAGCAGATGCTCGCCAACGGCGAGACCGAGATCAACGGCCGCCTGCCGGTGAACACCGACGGCGGCTGCCTCGCGAACGGCGAGCCGATCGGCGCGTCCGGCCTGCGCCAGGTGTACGAGAACGTGCTGCAGCTGCGCGGCGACGCCGGCGAGCGGCAGGTCCCGAACGACCCGAAGGTCGCCTACACCCACGTCTACGGTGCCCCTGGCATCAGCGGCGTCACCATCCTTTCCCGCTAGCCATTCGGTGTCAGACACCCGATGGCACGGCTCGCGAACAGCGACCCTGCTCACCGACTCGACCATCGGGTGTCTGACACCGTTTGACCGACCCTGAACGACTGGACACACATGGAACTCTCGACCGACGTGTTGACGGACATGCACCGACGCATGGTGCGGATCCGTCTCTTCGAAGAAGCCGCCGGCAAACTCGCCGAGGCGGCGAAGCTCCCCGGCTTCCTCCACCTGTACGTCGGCCAGGAGGCCGTCGCCTCGGGAGTGTGCACGGCGCTCACCGACCAGGACCAGATCACGTCGACGCACCGCGGTCACGGCCACCTCGTCGCCAAGGGCGGCGAGTTCAAGCCGATGATGGCCGAGCTGATGGGGAAGGCCACCGGCTACAACAAGGGCAAGGGCGGTTCGATGCACATCTCGAACCTCGATGTCGGGATGCTCGGCGCGAACGGCATCGTCGGTGCCGGTGCTCCGATCGCGGTCGGTGCCGGATTCGGGAACAAGCTGAAGGGCAACGGCAACGTCGCCGCCGCGTTCTTCGGTGACGGTTCCACCAACATCGGCGCGTTCCACGAAGCGGCCAACATGGCGTGCGCGTTGAAGCTCCCCGTCCTGTTCATCTGCGAGAACAACGAATACGGCGAGTTCACCGCCCGGGACAAGACCATGGCGATCACCGACATCGTCGACCGCGCCGCCGGCTACGGGATGCCGGGCGTGATCGTCGACGGCATGGACGTCGTCGCGATCCACGAGGCAACCATCGAGGCGAAGAACCGTGCCGTGCGCGGCGAGGGCCCGTCACTGATCGAGGCCAAGACGTACCGCTTCTACAATCACCACGGCGTCCAGAACCTCGGGCTGAAGTACCGGACCGACGACGAGGTCGCCGAGTGGAAGCAGCGCGATCCGATCTTCACCTTCGAAGACCGGATGATCGACGCCGGAACGGCAACCCGCGACGACTTCGACGGTGTGTGGGCCGAGCTCCGTGCCGACATCGACGAGGCAATCCAGTTCGCCGAGGACAGTCCCGTCCCCGACGTCGACCAGCTCCTGGTCGACGTGTACACCGAGATGCCGGCAGGAGCGACGTCATGAGCGTTCCCCGGCCACGCAGGCCGCTGTCGACCGCTCGCTCGCTGGCGCTCGCTCTCTCGCATTCGGAAAGGGGCTCAAAGTGAGTCGCAAGATCAGCTACGTCCAGGCGTTCAACGAAGCCGTCCGTCAAGAGATGCGCGCCGACGAGACGGTGTTCTGTGCCGGCGAGGACATCGGAGGATTCGGCGGCGTGTTCCAGACCTACGCCGGCCTCCAGGAGGAGTTCGGCGAGGAACGCGTCGTCGACACGCCGATCAGCGAGCAGGCGATCATCGGCCTCGGCGTCGGTGCGGCCGCCACCGGATCGCGCCCGATCGTCGACATCATGTTCATGGACTTCATCTGCGTCGCGTTCGACCAGATCGTCAACCAGGCCGCGAAGATGAAGTACATGTTCGGCGGGTCGGCCACCGTCCCGCTCACGATCACCACCGGTGGCGGCGGTGGCCTGTCGGCGGCAGCACAGCACAGCCAGTCCCTCGAAGCGCTGATCTGCCACATCCCCGGACTCAAGGTCGTCCACCCGTCCAACCCGTACGACATGAAGGGGTTGATGACCGCCTGCATCCGCGAGGACAACCCGACGATCATGATCAAGCACAAGCGGTTGCTCGGCATGCAGGGCGAGGTCCCCGAAGAGCCGTACATGATCCCGCTCGGCACCGCGGCCACGCTGCGCGAAGGCGCCGACGTCACGGTCGTGGCATGGGGCCGCATGGTCAACGAGGCGTTCGACGTTGCCGAGAAGCTGGCCGAGGACGGCATCGACGTCGAAGTGATCGACCCGCGCACGCTCCAGCCACTGGACAGCGAGACGATCGTCGAGTCCGTCCGCAAGACGAACCGGGCCGTGATCGTGCACGAAGCGGTGCGCTTCGCCGGTCTGGGTGCCGAGGTCGCCGCCCAGATCCAGGAAGAGGCGTTCGACTACCTCGACGCACCCGTCGCCCGCGTCGCGGCTCCGTTCTCTCCGGTCCCGTTCACGCCTGCGCTCGAACAGCACTACCAGCCGTCCGCGGCACGGATCGAGCAGGCGATTCGGGACATCGTCGCCCGTCCCGGGGCCTGATCCGGTGCCGACCGCTGCCGCCACCTCCAGGGGCCGAGCCCCGAGCGGCGACGCGGCAACGGTGGGCATCATCGTCAACCCCCACGCCGGGAAGGACATCCGTCGGCTCGTGTCCGCCGCTGGGCAGACCTCCGATGCGGTCAAGATCAGCATCATGCGACGCGTCGCCGCCGGCGCCATCGAGCAGGGTGCCGATCGCGTCCTGATGAGCACCGACACGCATCACCTCGCGGAGCGTGCCGTCGAAGGGCTCGACGGGCCGATCGAATTCCTTGAGAGTCCGCAAACCGGTTCGCACCACGACACCGTCGCCGCGGCGCGATCCCTCTGGAAGCAGAACACACGAGCGGTCATCGCTCTGGGCGGCGACGGCACATGTCGTGACGTGGCAACCGGCTGGCCGGACGCTCCGCTGATCGCCATCTCGACGGGAACGAACAACGTGTTCCCCACGTCCGTCGACGGCACGACCGCCGGTGTCGCCGCGGCGCTCGTCGCCGCCGGAAGCGTGAAGTCGTCCGACGTCACCTCCAGGGCGAAGCGAGTGTCGTTGCAGATCGACGACCCGCAACGTGACACGCTCGTCCATGAGGAAGCCCTCGTCGAGGCAGCCCTGATCGACGCGACGTTCGTCGGTGCCCGTGCCGTTTCCGATCCTGCCTCGATCCGCTGGGTCGTCGCATGCATCGCCAGCCCATCGAGTACGGGACTCGCCGGCATCGCGGGCCGCGTTCACCCGCTCCGTCGAGATGATCCGGGTGGCGTTCTGATCCGCCTCGGTCCCGGGAGCCGCCGCGTTCGGGTTCCGTTGTCACCGGGGTCGTTCTCGACGCTCGACATCGCCTCGGTGGAGCCGCTCCGCGACGGCGACACGGTCGTCCTCACGGGCCGCGGCGTCTTGGCATACGACGGCGAACGGAACACTCCGGTATCAGCCGGGGCCACCATCTCCGTCTCGGTCAGCCGGACCGGCCCCCACATGATCGATGTCGACGAGGTGCTGCGACTCGCGGCACTCGATCGACGCTTCGACGTCTGCGCAGCAGACCACCCCTCACGAAAGGACACCCATGGCGACTGAGTTCCTCATGCCGAAGCTCGGACTCACGATGGAGGAGGCCACCATCGCGGAGTGGCTGATCGCCGATGGCGAGCAGGTCGAACCCGGTGCCGCGGTGCTGCGGATCGAGACCGACAAGACCGAGACCGACGTGGAGGCGCCCTCGAGCGGACGGCTCCACATCGCTGCCGACGTCGGCGACACGTTTGCGTGCGGAGAGCGGATCGGCTGGTTCCTCGACGATGGCGAGGCGCCGCCGACGGGTACCGCGCCCGCCGGTACCGCGTCCGCTCCACCCGCCACCGTGGCCGAAGCACCGTCGACTCCCGACATGGGGGCGACGGCGGTGTCGAGTGTCCAGTCGGAAGCGGGAGGACGAATCATCGCGTCGCCGCTCGCGAAGCGCGTCGCGAAGGAACGAGGAATCGACCTGCGCAACGTGCGCGGCACCGGACCCGGTGGCCGAATCGTGAACGCCGATCTCGACGGGGTGGAGGCCACTCCGACGCTCGCGGCCCCACCGGCCGCGGCGCGACCCGCCGCACGGGGCGGTCAGGTCGCGGCGACCGCGGCGGCGCGTCAGCTCGCCGATCTGCTCGGTGTCGATCTCTCCGCCGTTCCGGCCGATCCCGTCGACGGCCGCGTCTCACGCGATGGCGTGGCTCGGTTCGTGCGCTCGCTGATCGGAACGTCACCCGGAACAGGCATGCCCCCGCAAGCGGCGACGTCGGTCCCTGCACTCGCTCCCGCGATGCAGGAGCCGACATCGGTCACCAAGCTGAGTGGGATGCGCGGCACGATCGCCAAGCGCATGCACGAATCGCTCGACCAGATGGCGCAGCTGTCGCTGTTCATGGACGCCGACCTCGATGCGATCGTCGCCGACCGCGCGCGCCGCAAGGCCGACGGTGCCGCACCGAGCTACACCGACTACGTGATCGCCGCCGCGGCACGAGCCCTGCGTGCTCATCCCCACGTCAACTCCCAGATCACGGACGACGGCATCGCCCTCCTCCCCGACGTCCACGTCGGCATGGCCGTGGCACTCGACGGCGGGTTGATCGTGCCGGTCATCCGCGACACCGCTGACCGCGATCTCTCCTCTCTGGCGGCGGAATCGTCACGACTCGCGGAAGCGGCACGGTCCGGATCTCTCGGGCTCCCCGACCTGGAGGGCGGGACGTTCTCGGTCAGCACCCTCGGGATGTTCGGAGTCGACGGCTTCACCCCCGTCATCAACCCACCGAACACGGCGATCCTCGGAGTCGGCCGCCTTCGGGACGACCTGGTGCTCGACGACGATGGCAACGTCACGTCGATCAAGCGGCTCACGCTCAGCCTCACCTGGGACCATCGAGCCTTCGACGGAGCGCCCGCCGCGGAGTTCTGCCGCGCGATCGTCGACCTCCTCGGTGACCCGGCCGCCCTCGACACCCCCGCCGACTGAGCCGCCGATCGGAGCATGCAGATGGTCGACTACCAGAACCTCTTCCACGTCGGGATCCGGGTGCCGGACATCGCCGACGCGATGGACGAACTCGGCAACAGCATGGGCGTCACCTGGGCAGCCGTTCGGGAGAACCCGGCCCAGACCCTCTGGTCGCCCGAGAACGGACTCCAGGAGATCCACCTCAAGTTCGTGTACTCCGCGGAGGGCCCACAACACATCGAATTGCTCGAGGGCCCTCCCGACACGTTCTGGGACGGACGCGGGTGCACGGGAGCACACCACGTCGGAGTGTGGTCAAACGATGTGGCGAGTGACACCGACGGCCTGATCGCCTCGGGGTGGACGCTGGTCGGTGCCCAGGTCGACCCCGCCGAGCACAACGGCTACGGGATGTTCACCTACCTCCAGCCACCGACCGGTCTGATCGTCGAACTCGTCGACAGTTCCGTGCGCCCTCACTTCGAACAGTGGTGGGCCGGCACCGCCTGAGCCGACATGCCGCGGTCGTCCGCGGCCACCAAGGTCGCGTCTGAGGCTCCGACCACGAGTCCGCCACCCCGATACCATCAGTCCGCCCGCGTCGTGATCGAGACGCTCAGATGAGCAGGGGTGTCATCGGTGAGGAGTACAGGAACGAGCGGATCTCGGATGGGGACATGCTGACGATCTTCGTCGCGGCCGCTGTCGTGTGGCTCGCGCTCCTGACCTTGTTCCTGGTCTTCTTCGCCGGGGCAAGTAGGCGCCAACGGACCGACGACACCGAACCATCCGATCCCGCGTCGGCATCAGACGCCTCGGACCCCTCCGGCTGACACCGGACTCGCGCTCGTTCCCGCCCGAACCGAAACGAACTCTCGGCTGTGCGAGATGAAGTACGATGCGATCAGTGGTTCCCCCCACCACGACTCCAGAACGACTGCTCATCCTCGGCACTCCACGTAGCGGCACGACGTGGACGAGCGAGATCGTCGGCACGGCTCCTGGCGCGCGCCTCGTGCACGAACCCGACAACGAGGTGAACGATCCGTTCGCGCTCCTTGCCAAGGTCGGTCTCGGACGATTTCCCGTCCTCGAGTCCGTCGCGCAATGCCCGGATGCCTACCGCCAACTCTGGCGCGCGGCGTTCGAACACGGCGGGTCGCCCGACACGCTCCGCGCCCGTGCCGCGAACACCCTGTTGACGCGGTCACCCCGCCCGATCCGCGACGAGATCTTGTCAGGCCGGCCGTCGAGACGGGGACGCGTCCTGCAGTTCGGACTCGAACGGCTCGCCGAGCCACGGTCGGCATCTGCGACCGCCCCGCTGACCGTGGTCAAGTCGGTCCATGCGCTCTTCGCCGCCGACATGGTCGTCGAGCTCGCCGCACCGACCGTCGTGGTCATCAGGCGCCACCCGCTCAGCGTGTTGTCCAGCTGGATCGAGTTCGACTGGCCACCGCAGGGGCTCGAGAACGACCCCGAGAAAGTTCGTCTCGCTGGTCTCGAGAACGTCGCACCCTTCGCGGCCACGACCCATGACGAGCGACGAGCGATCAGCTACGCGATCCTGCATCGACGGGTCGATCGACTGCTCGCGGAGAACCCGTCTTGGCACGTCGCCGACCACGACTGCATCTGCGGCGATCCGCTCGAGGAGTTCCGTTCGCTGTTCGATCGTCTCGGACTCGAGTGGTGTCCCGCCACCGAAGCTGCGGTTCGTCAGTCCGACACCCCCGGCACCGGATACGACACGCAGCGGGTCGCGAGCGAGCAGATCGACGTCTGGCGCCGGCGCCTCGACGACGATCAGATCCGAGCCCTCACCGCCGTTCTCACGCACTACGGAGTCGCCCTGTGAATCTCCCAACCCCCCATCCCCATCCGGAGGTCAGCACCATGAGTCAGCAGCGCGTCGCAGTCATCGGTCTCGATGCACTCGAGTGGTGGGATCTCGAACGGTTGATCGCGCAGGGTACGACCCCGAACCTGGCACGGCTGATCGACAACTCGAACGTCGTACGCATCGAATCCGACATGCCCTACCGGGCGGAGTCGATCTGGACCGAGTTCTTCACCGGGCGTACTCGAGACGAGAACCGCTATTGGACCACCGCCCTGTTCGACCCGGCCTCGTACGCGACCTGGGTCATCGGCGCGTATCGCGGGAACCCGTTCTACGCCCGACCTGACATCGTGCCGGTCGTCCTCGATCTTCCACACGTCGCGATCTCACCCGAGTCCCGTGGCCTGCAGGTCACGGGCTGGGGTGCCCACTCGCCACAGTTTCCGACCGCGTCGCTGCCGAGCCCCGTCGCCGCGGAGATCGATCGAACCTTCGGCGTCAACCGGGCGATTCACAACGACAGCCACGCAGGTTGGCACAACCCCCAGTACCACGCAGCCCTCACGGAGGCGCTGATCGACGGCGCCGCGACCAAGGCCAAGATCGTGCCGTGGATGCTCGAGCGCCAGCCGGATTGGAATCTCTCCATCACCGTGTTCACCGAGCCGCACGTGTCGGGGCACCAGTTCTGGCACGGTGTCGATCCTTCGCATCTCCTCCACGGAACACCCGAGGCCGACCGCGCCGGCGCGCAGCACGACACGGTGATGAGCGCCGTCGACACCGCCGTCGGCAGCATCGTCGACTCGCTGCCCGACGGTGTGGAAGTCGTCGTGATGGCCGCGCACGGCATGCAGGACAACGGCAGCGACGTGACCGGGGGCGTGCTCCTCGCCGAGCTGCTCCATCGCCACCATTTCGGTCGGCCGCTCCTCGATCTCGGACCGTTCGATCCGGATGATCCCCCGATCGTGCTTCCCCACGAACTGCAACCGGCGGACTATCTCGCCGACCGGATCGTCGAGCCCCGGGGCACGATGAACGACCACTCCGCCGTACCGGAGGCGACCCGCCGTGCGATGCACTGGGCCCGCCAGCGGCGCCCTGACATCACCCGTTCGACGGAAGAGATGGTGTGGAAGCTCTCCGGCAAGGGCGACCGGGCGACATGGTGGGAACCACGACCGCGAGCAGAGGCAGATCCGTTCGTCGACCTCGCCCGTGCGACTGCCCGTCGGCCCCTCGATTACCAGATCCCGTGCTGGTACCGCCACCGTTGGCCGGAGATGCCTGCGTTCGTGCTGCCGGCCTTCTCCGACTCCCACATCCGGATCAACCTCGAAGGTCGCGAAGCCCACGGGATGGTTGCGGCGAGCGACTACGCGCGCGTCCTGGACGAAACCGAGGCGCTCGTCCGCGCGTGTACCGACGCCCGCACCGGCGAGCCGATCGTCGATGAGATCACGCGACCCCGTGCCGCGAATCCCTACGATCCCGACGGGCCCACGTCCGACCTGGTCGCGTCGTTCCGATGCGCCTCCGACGCGATCCGTCATCCCGATCTCGGCGTGATCGGCCCGTCCCCGTTGATGCGGGCCGGCGAACACACCCCCACCGGGTGGGTCGCCCGCCGTGCCGATGGCCATACCGATCACGCCGAGCGCTTCGGGCCGTACGACATCGCCCCGACACTGCTCGACCTCGCGGGCCTGCCGTCGAGCCCGCACCATACGGGTCGCTCGTTCGTCGAGCTCCTGCGCCCGGCATGACCTCACCGACGGTCTCGGTGATCGTCCCGGCGTACCAGGCCGAGGAATACCTCGACGCGGCACTGGCGTCGGTGTCGTCACAAACGACACCCGCCGACGAGGTCGTGGTGATCGACGATGCGTCGAGCGACGACACCGCGTCGATCGCTCGACGGTGGGCAGACCGGCTGCCGATCACGCTGGTCGAGAAGCCGGTCAACGAGGGTTTGGGAGCGGCGCGGGCTTCAGGAATCGCTGCATCGTCCGGCGACCTGTTGGCGCTGCTCGACAGCGACGACGTGTGGTTCCCCGATCATCTCGGCGTCATGCTCGAGCAGTTCGAGCGCCGACCTGGACTCGTCACCGCGGGAAACCTCCGGTGGTGGCCGGGAGACCGGATCGACCCGACCCCGTCGTTCGAGCTCAACGAGGTCCCGCCGGCTCCCGAGCAACGGCTCGAGATCTTGCGTCGCAACTTCCTCTTCGTGGGCACCCTCTTCTCGCGCGACGATCACGATCGGGCCGGCGGCTTCTCTGCGCGTCGGAAGGACGAGGACTGGGAACTCTGGATCCGGATGATCCGCCAGGGTGTCGAGGTGTCGACGACCGGCTGCGTGACCGTGCTGTACCGGCAACGCTCGGACTCGCTGTCGAGTCTGGACGGTTGCCTCGACGACGACATCGACGTGCTGCGATCGCTCGACGCGCTCCGCGACGACGAGGCCCAGGTCGTGGAAACGACACTGCGACGGCTGATGGCGCGGCGCAAACTGCTCGACGGATACGACCTCGCTCGTGCCGACCGGATCGGCGATGCGCGCCGGGTCTGGCTACGCGCCGCCATCGAGGATCGGTCGGTCCGCTGGGGCCCGGGTCAGAGCGGGAGCACCAGCGTTCGAGCCCTCGCCTGCATCGCCGGCCCGCGCCGCGCGGTTGCCTGGCGCGACGACCGCCACGCTCCGAAGTAGAACCACGCACCCCCCACGCGATCGGGATCGGGTCCGCACGGCGCCGCCTGCGTGGTCTCAGCGCGAAGATCGCAACCGAGGGAGGAGGCGGCGCCACAACCCGCGCACGTCGACGACGAGTGCACGCGGCGACAGGGTTCGACGTAGCGACACATCGAATCGGTCACGCAGGAAGATGTAGTTGACACTGCAGACGCTGGCGTAGGCGATCGACGACGTGGCAGCCGCGCCTTCGGCTCCGTATCGGGGCACGCTCCACCACAGCCCGACCACGGTCACCACGACACCGAGGGCTTGCGCGATCGACGGACGACCGGGCCGGTTCGCGCCCATCAACGAGCCGGTGATCACCATGTTGCAGGTCCACAGGACGAGCCCGGGAAGGAGGAGTCGCAGGGAGGTGCCGGCCGCGCGGAAGTCGGCGCCGTACACCAGGCTGATGAGATCCGGCCCGAAGACCGCGAGGAACAGTGCGATCGCGATGGCGCCGAGCGCGACGATCCGCAGAATTCGTTCCACGAGTCGGCCGCGTTCGTCCTCCTCGGCCTGAGCCGTACTGGTGAGCACGACCCGAGACACCTGCTCGAACAACGCAACCATCATCGAGCCGACACTGATGGCAACCGCATACAGACCGATCTGTGCGGCGCCGACGAAGGCGGGCATCACGACGAGGTCGAGACGCGCGTTCGCGATCCGACTGAGGGTTGCACCGAAACTGCGTACGCCGTAGCCGATCGCCGTGCGGGTCTCGCCGACATCGGCCGCCCGGAGTCCACTGACGAGCACGAGCACGATCACACCTCCGAGGGCCGTCACGCCGAAGCCGGCGATCTGCACGGCGAGCACCCAGCCGACGGTGTAGCTGTCGCTGATCCACAAAACGAGCGCGCCCACGGCATACACCAACGGCTGGCTGACGACGAGCACCGCGAAGGTCAGGAAGAATCGATTCGACGACACGAGCGATCGCATCGCGTTGGCCGCCATCACGATGTAGATCGTGAACATCATCACGCGTGCGAGCGAGATCACATCGTCGGACTGCTCTCCGAAACCGATCGGGATGAGGAGTTCCGTGATGGCCAGGCTCGCCGTCCCCAGCACGAGGACGCTCACCAGGGATCCCGCGAGCAGCGATGGGGACGGCCATCTCGCGGTCGCTTGGAGATACGACAAGCCGGCCGTGAAGCCCAGTCCACCGATGGCCGCAGCGGTGACGACCCACGCCATGATTGCCGCGACCTCTCCACGACCCGAGGGTCCGAGGAGTCGAGCATTGAGGACTCCGGTTCCCAGTTGCAGCACGAGGACGATGGCGCTGGCCACCATCCCGGACAGCATCGATCGCGTCATCGACCGCGACCGAAGCCGCTCGGTGAGCAGTACGCGGCGCTCGGTCGGCGTCCACTCCGTCACGGTCATCGCTCTGCGCCTACCGCTGTCCACGTCGATCCCGACGAGGTTCCGACCCCGCTCTCGGCGATGGTAGATTGTGCGTGGTGGTGGCGTCTCGACTCGCATTCGGAACGGTGTCCACCGTTGCCGGACAGCCATCTCGCATGACACCTGTCGCGAGGGTCTCCCAGTCGGCGCTGAAGCTGTCCCGACAAGGGCGCACCTTCAATGCGACGATCGGTCGGACGCCGGAATTCGTCTGGTACCGAGTCGCCAAGGTCGCCACACGATCGATCTACGCCTCGTTGCGCGACGCCGGCGTCGATTTCGCGGCGGAGCACCCCTACGACGTCGCGGTTCCCTCGTCGCTGGCCGCCTCCGTCTTCTCGTTTGCCTTCGTACGTGATCCCCACGAACGGGTGGTGTCGGCATGGCAGGACAAGGTGATCCACCAGAACCATTTCGAGCTGACGCCGTCCGAACGCGAGCGGCTTCACGACTTCGACGAGTTCGTGTCGTTCGTCGAGGAACTCGACGTGACGTCGTGCGACCCTCACCTGCGAGCACAGACGTCGCTCATCGATCTGGACACCATCGACTTCGTGGGTCGTTTCGACCATTTGGCGCGCGACTTCGCGACCGTGTGCTCCCGACTCGACCTTCCCAGCCCCCAGCTCGAACAGCGGAATCGCAGCGAACCGCGCGCCGATCCGTACACCCCCGCCACGCGAACACGAGTCGCGTCGATCTACCGCGACGACATCTCGACGTTCGGGTTCGGGTGACGACCGACCCGGCGTCGTCGGTCGGGTCAGCACTGCACGCCGATCGAGCGATAGACATCGAGTGTTCGCTCGAGGTAGTGACGGTCGGTGAACTCCTCCTCCACCCACGATCGTCCGGCTCGGCCCATCTCGACGATCGTTGCGTCGGGTGTCTGTCTCACCACCCGAAGTGCGTCTGCGAGGTCGCCGACATCTCCGCTTCGAAAGAGCCAGCCGGTCCGCCCCGGCTGCACGAGTTCGGTGATACCACCGATCGAAGCTCCGACCACGGGAGTCGCGAGAGCGTACGCTTCGAGGACCGACACCGGGGCGTTCTCGTACCATTCCGACGGCAGGACGACCGCCCGCGCGGAGCGGACGAGGTCGTGAAGGTCGGGGCCTCCCACATGGCCGAGGAACGTGACCTCCGCGCCGAGTGACGCGGCCTGCTGTCGCAGCGCATCGTGATCAGGTCCGGTCCCGGCGATCGTCAACGCCACGCCGGCAGTGTGGACCGCGGAGACCAGCGTGGCGAGCCCCTTCTCCGGTGCGAGTCGTCCGAGGTACACGACGTCGCGACCCGCCTTCTCGGCGGGCATGAAGTCGTCGGGTCGCACGTAGTTCGGGATGCGCACGAACTGCGACGCGTCGAACCCCCATTCGACGAACTTGTCGATGTAGAACCGGCTCGGGCTGATGAAACGATCGACGCACCGGGCAAACGTGCCCATCGTGCGATGCAGAGCGGTTTCGGCGAAGACCACCGAGCTCAGCACCGCGGAGTCCTTGATGCAGCGTCGCCGAATCACGTTGTGGATCCGCCCGCCCTTGCAGCGTTCACAGATCGCGTCGTCGGTGATCATGCGGTAGGCGGGGCAGGCGAGCTTCAGATCGTGCGTCGTGAGCACGGTCGGAACACCGCGTCGGTGAAGCGTCGGGAGGATCGACGGCGAGATGTGGTGATACACGTTGTGCAGATGAGCGATGTCCGGACGCGTTCGGTCGATGAGGTCGCCGATCCGGCGCCGAGCCTGCGGGGAGTGCACCACCCGTCCTGCAGCGACGGCGCGTTCCCGGAACGAGTAGTCCCGTCCGAACTCGATCTCGTCGACGAAGTAGTCGGACCAAGGTGAGTCGAGATTGTCGGGATGACGCATCGCGAAGTCGACGACCTCCCATCCCTCCGTCCGGAACAGGCGGCTCTGTTCGAGATGCATCACGTCGGCGCCACCGCGCCGGTAGTGATAGTTGTTGACGTTCAGCAGCGTGGGCACGTGATCACCGATCCAGGACGCCTTCGTACGCATCGAGCCACTGGTCGGTGATGCGGTCCCAGTCGAACTCACCTCCGGCTCGCGCGAGCGCTCGGGCACGGAGTTTCTCCGCCTGCTGATCGTCGCTGACCACCGCCAGCAGTGCCGCCTCGAGCGCGTCGACGTCGCCAGCGTCGAACACGACACCGGCGTCGCCCACCAGGTTCGCGTTCGGCGGGATCGAACTGGTGACGATCGCCGATCCGTACGCGAGCGCGTCGAGCATCGACAGCGACATCCCTTCGACGTCGGAGGGCAGCACGAAGACCTGGCAGTTCGAGTAGAGCTCCGCGAGTCGCTCGTCGTCGGCCTCCCCGAGGAACACCACCCGGTCGTCCTCGCCGGCGAGTTCATGCAGGCGCTGGTCGTAGTCGGACTCGTACCATGCGGGGCCGGCGATCGCGAGTCGCAGGTCGAGGTCGGTGGGGAGACGACGAAAGGCCTCGATGAGCAAGTGGACGCCCTTCTCCGGAACGAGCCGCCCGACGAAGAGGAGAAAGTCTCTTCGGCCGAGCCCGAACTGCGCGATGTCGTCGAC
This sequence comes from Ilumatobacter nonamiensis YM16-303, assembly GCF_000350145.1. Taxonomy (GTDB): domain Bacteria; phylum Actinomycetota; class Acidimicrobiia; order Acidimicrobiales; family Ilumatobacteraceae; genus Ilumatobacter_A; species Ilumatobacter_A nonamiensis. The sequence goes on from NZ_BAOL01000080.1 coordinate 32,350, forward strand.
GGGCGCCTGCGATCGCGGCTCGGCGCCGTTGGCGATGTAGCTGACCGCTCGGCCGTGACGTTGCTCGAGATCGTCCTTGAGTTCCTGCGAAACCGCCAGTGTCAGGTGCGGCACCCGGACCGAGGCCCATTCGGCGAAACGCAGATAGAGCTTGCCGGCGCCGCTCCATTTGCTTCGTTGCCAGTCGAGCGCATGGACGGTGAGGACGACGCGTTTGCGAAACAACCGCGGCAGGAGCGCGAGCGGTGCCGATCCGATCGCGTGGTAATGGACGATGTCGGAGTCGGAGACCAGCTCCCCGAGGGTCGCGCGCAACGACCGGGTGAACGTGTCGCCGTATTTGGTGCGCAGGCCGTTGGCGCGCTTCAGCTCGACCCCGCGGTAGGTGTTCCCGGCGTAGTCGAGCCATGTCGGGCACCACACTCTGACCCTCGCCTTGCCCGATGCGACGAGGCGCGGACAGATCGATTCGAGGACCCGCTCGATCCCCGCACGCTGGCCGGGGAATCCGCGGCTGCCGATCATGGCAATCCGCATGGGACGCCGTTGTCCGGCCGTGGTCGCCGGCGGCGAGGTCACGTCTTCGCGCCCTTCTCGATCGTCTGTGCTTCAGCGGTCACGCGATTGGCGAGCACGTCGCGGATCGCAGCCACATTGCCTTTCGCTCGTTCGCGATTGCGGCGCGCGTTCACTGCGAGGAACGCTGTGGCAGAGATCAGGAACGCGAGGCGACTGAAGCGCCGCCCGGCGACGACCGGCCGAATGGCCACCTCGCGATAGCCCCACGCCTTGTCGTGGCGTGGGAGCGCCGTGAGATGCCAGAGTCGCGCATCACCCACGCTGCGCAGCGCGTGGCCATCCAGATGGAGAGCGTGCGAGAATTCGAGGTCTTCACCGAGCGCGTATCCGGCGAAGGCGTCGTTGAACCGACGTCCACGTACCACCGACATGCGATACGCCATGTTGCAGCCGATGAGGTGTTCGACGCGCCGGTCGGAGCCCCGAGGACTCTGACTCGACCAGCCCGATCGATACACGCGGCCCGTGGTTCGACCCGGCAGCAGGAGAAGGCCGCGGAGCACGGGGAGCTCGTAGTCGTGGTCGTCGTCGATCGACCCGCCTGCCCCGACGAGCGCGGCATCGCTCCAGAAGGCTTCGACGATGCTGCGCATGTACGACGGATGGAGCACGACGTCGTCGTCGAAGAACACGATGAGATCGGTGTCGACCAGGTCGAGCGCGAGATTGCGACTCGCGGTGAGACCAGGTTCGTCCTTCGTGACGATGCGCACGTTCCGTCGGTCGCCGCCCGCGATCTCGTCGCACAGCTCGACCGTCTGCTGACGGCGATCGGGGTCCGCGTCGTCGATGATCAGAACGTCGGCAACCACTCCGTCCTGCCAGAGGACACTCCGCAGACACCTGCGGAGGTCATCGGTCCGGTGCCGGGTGCACACGACCGCCGTGATCGTGGGCGTTGACACGGTCGGTGCGCTCATCTGGTCGACACCTGCCCGTAGCCCCACGTCGCGCATGCTGCGAGGTACCACCACGACATCGTCTGATTGAGCAGATTCTCACCGGGCGCCATCACCAGGATGGCGAGGCAGCATGCGACTGCTGCACCTGCCAGTGCCGCGTCCCACTCACCGGTCGCACCCCGACGGCGTCGTCGAAGGGTGATGCCCATCGCCACCGCTGCGGCGAACAGCGAGGCCAGCCCGAGGATGCCGATCTCGACGTACACCTGAACGAATACGTTGTGCGGTTCGAGCCCCTCGGGGCGTGTGTCGAGGATGACTTGCGGTCCGATCCCGGTCACGGGGCTGTCGTTGGCGAGCGGAATCAGCTCCTCCCAGTACTGCACGCGCCACTCGAAGGAGTTCTCCGGAACGTCGGAGGGAATGTAGGCGAAGTCCTGTTTGTCGCCGAGGTCGGCGACGCGGTCTCGCACGGAGGGGACGGCTGCACCCACGACGAGCGTCCCGGCGAGCAACACGACCACGAGCCAGCGGGCCTGGCGATACGCGAGGTAGCTGATACCGATCGCGAACGCGATCCACCCGGAACGGTTGTACGTCGCGATCAGGAGACATGCTGCCGCGATGGCGAGGCCGCTGCTCAGCCAGCGTTGGCGCCCCCGACTCCCGAGAGCAGTCGCAACAGCGAGCAAGCCGATGAGAACCAGGTATGTCGCGAACGGATTGGGGTGCACGAATGTCGAGCGGACTCGACCGAGCCCGCCATTCGTGACGGTGTAGTTGCCGGTGATCCAATGGACGTAGCCGACGGCGACGGGGATGATCGCGCTGCACAGGGCCGCGGTGACGAGCCGGCGCGCCCGGTCGGGCCGTTCGACCAGGAGTTGTTCGAGCACGACGAACATCGCGATGCCGGATGCGATCTCGAGCGCCCCGACCACCGACGTGCCGATCAGCTGTGAGGTGGTGACCGAGGCACAAACGGCCGCGCCGAACACGACCAGTCCGCGCGTTCCGACGCTCAGTCGTCGCCACTCGCCTTCCCGGTGCTGGACGACAAGCCAGACGATTGCCAGTGCGAGAAATCCTGCAGCGAGCATCGCACCCGGACCGAGTTCCGTGGTCCCGAGCGCGTCCAGCGACGGGCGCACGACCAGCACGGCGAGTACGAACCACTCGAAGCGGAGCGCTGCGACCAGTCCGAATGCCAGCCCGACGGGAGCAGCGAGCACGATGACCAACTCGGTGCGGCCAAGGTTCGACCCGAGGTCGATGGCCAGCAGTGCGAAAGCTGCAACGACGAGCGCCACCAGGGTGACCACGACCATCATCGCGATCCGCGGGCGTGCCTGCGGCTCGACGGCTGTCTCGATGCTGCGGCTCCTTTCGTCGACGGTCATCATCCCAAGTGGTCAGCGGCCGGCGTCGGCGTGGTCGGGTCGACGGCGCGTGATGCGGAGCTCATCGGCGACCTCACTTTCCGCTTGGGCGGCCACGACGACGTCAACGTCTTCAGGATCGAGACCGACCACCTCGTCCTCGGCAACGACGAGATCGTCAGCCTCGGTGGCCTCATGTGACATCGGGTCGGTTTCGATGGACTCGTCGATCGTCTCGACGTCGTGATCCTGCTCCCCAGGTCGCTCGCCCTCGGTTGCAGCGGAGTCGTCGTCGGTATCCGTACGTCGCACCGGCCAACGATCCGAGAAGAAGTAGGCGGCCGCAAGGACGACGAGCAGCGCGACGATTCCCGCGACCACCATGGAGCGAAGGGCGCCGTTGACGCTGCCGGTCTCGACGACGTCCGTCGATTGAAGCAGCGGCTCGTTCAGCAGGTCCTCCTGGATCGCGGAAATCTGCTGCAAACGGAGTGACGCTGCCGCGCCTGACTGAACCGACTCCTCGAGACGAACCTGTTGCGCCGACCAGGGCGGCAGCATCGGCTCGATGGCAGCGAGTTCGTTCTCCTTCTCCGTGAGGACCGCGACGAGTTCGGCCTGCACGGTCGGACTGATGACCGCTGCAGCGATCTGGTTGCGGAGGCTGAGAATGTCGGCGCTGCGCCGAGCCGCCTCCTCGACGAGGTTCGCGCTCCCGGCCTCGGTTTCGATGTCGAGGAGGGATTGGATCGACTCACTCGACTCCGTGTCGGCCGCCTCGAGCGCTCGCTGGATCTGACGACGCTCGATCTCGGAGTGGATCGTCAGCGCTTCGCGCACGCCGGCATCGAGTGCCAGTTCGGCCTGTTCGGCGTCGGAGGCCACGAAGGCGACGCGAACATCGCTCCCCTGCCCGACGGTGGCGGCGGTGATCGAGCCCGAGCCGGACGGTGCGATCTCGTCGACCACCGCAGCGACCTCGCTCCCGCTCAGGGTGCTCTCGAGGTCGTCGGCGACCGACCGGACGGCAGCCGGCGTGTCGGCCTGCGTGAATTCGGTGATCGACAACACGCCGGTCGCCTCGAACTGGCTGTCGGAACTGGCGGAGTACCAGAGCCCGCCTGCGATGGCGGCGACGACCGGAACGATCACGATCAGCGCGCGCCACGATCCTCGAACGGCGTCTGCCAGTTCGAAGGACTTGACCTCGGGATCGTCTGGGGAGCGTGGTGGACTCGTCACAGGGAACCTCGTCTCTATTCGGATTGGTTGTTGACGGTTGTTTCGGCCGGGGGGATCAGGGCGGGCAGCGGGGGTTGACGGGGTGTTCCGCCGCCGCCGACCGTCGCCGGGCCGTTGTTGGCGATGACCTGGAGCTCGACCACGATCGTTGCCATGTCGGCGCGTTCGTCGTCGCCCCACGGAAACGTTCCGACAGCCTCGGCATCGACACCGAGATAGGTCGCGTCCCACCCCGAGTCGTCGGTGATGTAGGCGCCGTAGTCACGGAAAGCCTCGACGAGACGGTGTCCGACGTCGGTGTCGACCCCGAGGCTCTCGGCCGTGGCATCCGGCGGGAGAGCGACGAGCGAGCCCATGACGACGTTCGGGTTGGCTCCTCGGTACGTGGAAGCACTGGCGTATCCGTCCGACGTGACTGCCGGCCATCGATAGCTCGACTCCTTCGTGCCGCCCCAATACAAATGCTCCGCAGAGACGAGCAGATCGAGTGCGTGGGAGATCGGAGATTCGCCGCTCAGTTCACCCGGACGAATGGCGCCACCGAGCTGGTTCAGGCCCGACCCACCGTGCGCGCCGAGCCGTCCGTCCCCGTAGATGTCCGAGATCAAGATTTCGTCGTCCAACCACTGCGCGTGAAGTGGACCGGCCTCATCGCAACGCGCGAGCACGTTGAGGTTGTAGATCGTCCGACCGTCGGGCTGCAGGAACACGCCCGGGTTGTTCGGTGTCTCGTTCTCCGTCACGGGCGGAGGCACCCAGCCGTCGGGTAGGTGCATGTCCAGTCCGGACCGCTCGGTACTCGCACACCGTTCGCGCCACGAGCCGACGCGCAGGATCTCGCGAAGAGGATCCTCCGCCGACGTCTTCATGAGCGTCGACTCCTCGAGTAGCTGACGCGGCGTGGACGTGAAGCCCGCGGGCACGTAGTCGGCCCCCGAGCCGATCGCCACGTTCCAGATCGACGTCGACTCGAACGGGCGGAGCCACGCGTCACGAGGATTCTCCGGCGTGGCGTCCGAGGGGTCGACGACGTCACCTGCGGCTTCTGTCCCCACCTCGTCGGAGACGTCGTCTCCGGACGGAGCGGTCCCAACGCTCGGAGCCGTCACGCCCGGGGTCACCGACTTCGAGATCACACCGGCGTCCGGCCCGGTGTCGCTCGCCGCCGCGGTCACGGCCACCACCGCCGCACTGCAAGAGACGATCGCCCATGCGATGAAGTGTCGGGACCGCCGCGAACGGCGGGTGCTCGACGAGGGTGACTGCTTCGTTCGATCGTCCGCGAACTCGTCCTTCGTGCCGGCAACCAGAGGAGGTGCTGCGTCGCTGCGGTCGGGCACCCGCGCGATGCAGCTCGCTCCACCGGCGCGCCGATCAGCTGGCACCGCTGCCCGCCGCGACCACCACGAAGGTCCGCGCCACGATGTGCAGATCGTGACGCAGGCTCCAGTTGTCGACGTAGTAGAGATCGAGGCGCTTGTACTGGGCGAACGACACGTTGCTCCGCCCCGACACCTGCCACAGGCCCGTGATCCCCGGCAGGACGCGCAAACGGTCGTGCAGGTCGTCGCTCCATTGTGCGACTTCCGAGAGGAGCGCCGGCCGCGGGCCGACGACGCTCATCTCGCCGCGGATCACATTCCAGAACTGCGGGATCTCGTCGATCGAAAACTTCCGCAGCACCCGGCCGACGGAGGTGACGCGTGGATCCGAGCGGATCTTGAACAGCGCACCGTCTGACTCGTTGGCGCCCTCGAGCTGATCGCGACGTTGCTCCGCATCGACGACCATCGTTCGGAGCTTGATGATCTCGAACGGTTGCCCGTCGCGACCGACTCGCTGCTGTCTGAAGCACACCGGCCCACCGGTTTCGACCCAGATCGCCATCGCCGATGCGAGCAACACCGGGGCCGTGACGAGCAGTCCGAGCGCGGCAAAGAGGACGTCGAACGTCCGCTTGGCGATCCTGCGCCATCCGTCACGGATCGTCGGTTCGATGTACAGCAGTGCACGGCCGTCGAGTTCCTGCAGGCGGATCCGCCGGCTCGCGATGTCGGTCAGCGACGACACCATCGTGACATGCACCCCGCGATCGGTGAGCTTTCGTGCGAGCCCATTGAGTGCCGCCGGGCGGATGGTTCGGGGTGACAGGATGACATTGTCGACTCCCGTTTCGTCGAGCACCGCCATGACATCATCGACGCCACCGAGCACCGTGACGCCCCCGCGGGATCCCAGGTCGTCGGGGCCGACGAATCCGATCGGTTCGTAGCCCAGCTCGGGATTTCGGCGCATGGCGTGGACGAGACTGATGCAGTCCGAGTCCGTCCCCACGACGAGGATTCGACGGACGAGCCGTCCCGAAGCACGAAGTCCCACGAACACACGATTCGCGACCCTGCGCTCGGCGCCGAGCGCCGCGATGGTGCACACCACGATGAGCACGACCCAGAGCCGCGAGAGCTCGATCACTTTGAGGACGAAGGCCAAGGAAGTGATCGACAATCCGCCGATCACGCACGCTGTCGCGATGTTCCGGAGTTCGTCCGCAGCGGCGCGATTCGCTCGAGCGATGTAGAGACGCGACCCCACCATCGCGATCATCCAGATCGGAATCGAGAGGACGAGCAGAATCAGCTGATTCTGGGTGTTTCGTTCCGAGACGGGTTTCGCGATCGCCTGGATGAGAAAAGCCAACGCACAGCCGACGACGACGGCACCCACGTCGGCGACGAAGAGCAGCATTCGTGCACGCGACGGTGACACGGCTCGATCCGCGACGCCGACCGGGCCCACCGGTGGGGACGGTCGTGGCGGCGCAGGCGTCGCTGACGCCGACCAGTCGCGATCCGCGGCTCGGATGACGGTTCGCGTTCGTCGAGCGCCGTGTCTGGCCTGCGGACGATCGACCGTCAGCACGCGCCGCCGAGTCGTCGAGTCAGCCGTCACAACCGACCGCATCGAGCCACTCGTTCACCGATCACGCTCCTCAACATCTCGACCTCGAATGTGCGGTACCAACGTTCCGCCCGACACGTTTGCTAGCACCGACGTGTACGTCGATCGAGATGCCGGCTCGGAAGTAACGCTCTGTTCACGCACCCGATTCGCAACGTTCGATTGTGCTGTGTCCGTGGACACACCACTGGCGTGTACGGTGGTGGCCTCAGCGCGCAGGGTGGTCGCCCCGGTTGCCGGGGCGGACCGTGATGAATCGTCAGGCCAGGGTCTGCGTCTTGCCCTCGATGAAGGTGGGCGTGAGTTCGAAACTCGCCCAGCGCCGGCCCGCATCGAGGGCGGCGTCGATGCCCGCGATGAACCGGTCCGCGCCGTCACCGAGGTAGTGACGGGCGGCGGCACCGATGTCGGTGTCCATGTCGAAGTCGACCTCGCGCACCGGGCCCTCCAACGTGACGTACCGGGCGAGTGGAACGGAATGTTCGTGAACGCACAGACTCGCTCGACCACGAGACCTCAATGCGGCCACCTTGGCCGAGGTCGTCGGGCTCTGGAAGCGGGCCACTCCGTCGACCCAGCAGAACCAGATCGGGGTCCCCATCGCTCGACCCGAACCCAGCACCACGCTCAGCACCGCGTCACGCGGTTCGGCCAGGAACGCGTCGATCTCGTCGCGGGTCATCGCCGCCACAACTGCCGCCCGGACTACCGGTTGCCGCCGTTGACAAGCAGCGTCTGTCCGGTGACCCACGACGCCGCATCCGAGGCGAGGAACACGACCGCGTTCGCGACGTCGTCGGGAGTTCCCAACCGGCCGAGCGGCACACCGAGCTTCTTGCCGAGCGTCGGGATGTCCTCCTCCGACGCGCCGAAGAACTCCATGAACACCTCGGTCGGAACCGGTCCCGGCGCCACACCGTTGACGCGAATCCCGCGCGGGGCGAGCTCGGTCGACATCGTGCGCGTGAGACTGTCGACGCCGGCCTTCGCGACCGCGTACGGACCGTTGTTCGGCGACGGCTTCAATGCCGCACCCGACGAGATGTTGATGATCGAACCACCATCGTCGAGCACTCGCGCTGCGGCCCGCGAGCCGGTGAAGACCGCGCGCAGATTGAGGTCGAGCTGGTAGTCCCACTGGCGATCCGGCATGTCGGCGAGATGTCGCGGTGTCCGGTCGTCGGCACCGCCGGCGTTGCTGACCCAGATCGTCACCTGACCCATCTCGTCCTTGGCGCGATCGGCCAGGTCATCGACGAACGCACCGTCGGTGATGTCACCCGGGATCGCCAGGGCGCGGCGGCCGAGCGCACGAACCTTCTCGGCAACGGCATCGATCTCGTTCTGTCGACGCGCCGTGAGCACGACATCGCATCCGGCCTCGGCGAGCCCGACCGCGATTCCCTCCCCGATCCCGCGTCCGGCGCCGGTGACGACGGCGACGTGGCCATCCAATGCGAAGCGATCGAGGATGCTCATCCCGGAACCTCCACGACCTTCACCGAACCGGTCGAACCGTCGATCTCGATGGTCGCGCCGTCGGGAATTCGCTTCGTTGCGTCGACGACCGAGACCGCGCATGGAAGGCCGAGCTCGCGGCACATGATCGCCGCGTGGCTCGCGACGGCGCCGACGTCGACCACCACCCCCTCGGCAGCGAGGAAGAGCGGCACCCATGACGGATCGGTCGTCGGCGCAACCATGATGTCGCCGGGTCCGATCGCCCCCGGATCCGACGGATCGAGGATCACCCGAGCGGTTCCCGTGACGACTCCGGGCGAACCCATCGTCCCCTGCAGCACCTCGCCGGGTGACGCGACCGACGCCACTCCCCCGCCCCGCTTCGCCCACGTCGAGATCGGCGGCACACCCTCCTCGAGTTTGACGATGTAGGGCGGCTCCAGCGTCTGCAGCAGCGCGAACGTCGTCTCTCGCTCGCGGATCGTGGCGACCATCGATGCGGGATCGACGAGAAAGCCATCGACCTCGTCGTCGAGCAGCATGAAGATCTGCTGCGGATCGTCGAGGACCCCATCGGCGACGCACCGTGCGCCGACCTCGGTCAGCGCGAGCTTCGCCTCGTGGATCAGCCGGATGCACGCGTTCTTGCCCATCTCGCGCATTCCGTAGAACACCGCAGCCGATGCGATCCCCGCGTGCAGACCGCCGTGCGCCTCGGGATCACCGGCGACGATCTCGAGCAGTTCAGCGGTCAACCGCTCCCGCTCGGCGACACCTCGCACATGGGCATCGCCGGGGGATTTCGCGTCGTCCTGATGTCGCATTCGTTCGAGCATCCCGAGCGCGAGCGACGGCTTCGTCGTCCACGAGTGTGCCCGCAGGTCCCATTCGTTGGGCCCGCGGTGGCCGTGAACGGCGATCAAGTCGGCCCACGCGTCGAGGAAGCCCACCGCGTCGTCGTTCCCCGAAGCGGTGAGGCGGTCGAGCAACCCGTCGACCCCGGCATCGAACTCGTCCATCAGGAACGGGGAGTCCTTGACGCGGCGGGACAGTTCCCACATGACGACCCCGGCATCGGCCGATTCGACACCACCGATCGCAGTCATCACCTTGACCGCGTCGTCTCCGCGACCGATGGCTTCGCAGATCGCCTGGACGGCACCGGGCCCGAGGGACGCGGCGAGCGCCGACTGACAGTACGCGGTCCATGCCCAGTCGAGGTCGGGACCGGCGAGCTGACGCGCGCGAGCGACGAGGTCGGCGTTCGACATCGCCGACAGATCCGGACGATCACGAACCACGTCGAGCGCGTAGCGTGACGCTTCCTCCTGAGCCGGGAACTCGGCCGTGCTCATCGCCCACGCCATCGACTCGGCCAGTTTCCGGCTGGCTGCCTCGTTCTCGTCGTCCGGATGCGGCGTGTACTTCGGCACTCCCGGCCGATCGCCGAAGTACGCGAGGTCGATCGCCGCAGGGCTGGCGCCGGGCATCCGAACGCCCATCACACGGGGCAGCGACAGTTGGTTGTAGAAGTAGCCACCCCAGTTGCCGAACACCTCGGGGGGATCGACCGCGTACTCTTCCGGTTCGAGCACGCCGAACGCGCAGTAGCCGTTCGCCACGCCGGGAACGCATCCCTTCGCCCACCCGAGGCTCCACCCGAGCGGGCTGAACGGCTCGGGTCCGACCTCGTCGGCGTTGGCCCGTGTGTAGTACGGAAAGCGCGTGCTGATCTCGGTGTCGGTGATCCACGTGTCGACGGATTCGGTCATGTGTCGGTTCCCCCTCAATTCCCCTGGTCGACGGTGATGTCCACGCGCTCTCGTCGCTCCACCGGACGGCGTGCGGTTCGTGGCGCGTGCCGCCGACCAGCGAAACTTAACGGGTCGTCGGTATCTCCGAGGACGCGGAGCGACGAGCGGTGTGGAGGCCACGGTGGACGCAACAATGGACGAATCCCTCATCGAGCGGATCCGTCGCGACATGGCGTTCGAGTTCGACCGCACCGCTCCTCCCGAGGGTTTCCCGGCCTTCCACGACATCTCGACCGACCGCCACACGAGCGACCTGTTCCACGAGCTCGAACGGGAGCACCTGTGGACGAGAACCTGGGTGATCGGCGGGCGCGTCGAAGACGTCCCGAATCCCGGCGACTACATGACGTTCGACGATCTCGGTGTCCCACTCCTGATCGTGCGGGGCACGGACGGCGAGATCCGCTGCTTCTACAACACGTGTCAGCACCGCGGTGCTCCGGTCGTCCGAGAAGAACGGGGGTCGTCACGACGGCTGCGCTGCCAGTACCACTCGTGGACGTACGAGGTCGACGGAGGGACCCTCGTGTCGATCCCCGACGAACGCGATTTCGTCGACCTCGACTGGGAGCAGCGCTGCCTCCCGCGTGCGAACTGCGACACCTACGGCGGGTTCATCTTCGTCAACCGCGACCTCGACGCGACACCGCTCGGCGACTGGATCGCACCGCTCCGACCGATGCTCGATCCGTTCCAGACGACGGCGCTCCGCGAGGTCTACCGCGAGTCGCGCATCGTGCCGTGCAACTGGAAGGTGACCGCCGAGGCGTTCCTCGAGGTGTACCACTTCCGCCACATCCACTCCCACAACGGCGTCAGCGTGCTCGACAACCGAGGGGCGGCAATGGGCCTGTACCCGCATGGCCACAGCCGGATGATCACGCCGTACTCGAAGCAGAACGTGGAGCGCTCCGGCATGGCGGCGTGGGACGACTGGAAGTACGTCGATCAACCCGGAATGCGCACGATCGACACGGTTCCGGCGATGGTCGACTGCACCAGCTCGGCCGTCAGCATCTTCCCGAACACGATCATTCCGCTCGGGCGGATCGGGTTTCCGATCAACATCTTCTGGCCCGTCGACAAGAACACCACCCGACTGGATTGGATCTACTACGCACTCCCGCCCGGAGGCGAGGACCGGTTCCCCGACGAACTCAGCGACGACTGGAAGTCGCGTCGTTCCGTCTACAACCAGATCATGGCCGAAGACGAGATGAACATGGCTCCGATGCAGCGATCGATGGAGTCGCCGGCCCTGACCGGCATCCCGATCAACTACCAGGAACGTCGGATCTGGCACCTCCACGAGGAGATCGACCGGATCATCGGCACCGAGAACATCCCCGAGCACCTCCGCATGGAGCCGTTGCTCGATCCGTACGTCGAGCGTTGACCCGGGCTGCGGTGCCATCCGGTGTCTGCGGTGCCATCCGGTGTCTGACACCGGATGG
>NZ_BAOL01000079.1 GCF_000350145.1 Ilumatobacter nonamiensis YM16-303
TCTCGACGTGCTTGCGGTACTCGTCGAGGGTGGTCGCACCGATCATCCTCAGTTCGCCGCGGGCGAGCATCGGCTTGATCATGTTGCCGGCGTCCATCGCTCCCTCGGCGCCGCCGGCACCGACGATCGTGTGGATCTCGTCGACGAACGTGATCACCTCACCCTCGGCATCGGTGATCTCCTTGAGCACGGCCTTGAGGCGCTCCTCGAACTCGCCGCGGTACTTCGCGCCGGCGAGCATGGACGCGATGTCGAGCGCAATCAGACGCTTGTTCTTCAGCCCTTCCGGCACGTCACCGTCCGCGATCCGCGAGGCGAGACCTTCGACGATGGCGGTCTTGCCGACGCCCGGCTCGCCGATCAACACGGGGTTGTTCTTGGTGCGCCGTGACAGCACCTGGATCGCGCGACGGATCTCCTCGTCACGTCCGATGACCGGATCGATCTTGCCGGCGGCCGCGAGCGCGGTGAGGTCCTGGCCGTACTTCTCGAGCGCGGCGAACTTCTCCTCGGGGTTCTGATCGGTCACCCGGTGCGAGCCCCGCACCGCCTGCATCGCCTGCATGACCTCCTCGGAACCCATGTCCAGCCGGTCGTTCATCGCGAGCAACAGGTGCTCGACGGAGAGGAAATCGTCCTTGAAGTCCTTCTGGTACTTCTCGGCGTTCGCGACCGTGTTGTTCAGTTCCTTCGACATCCGCGGCTCGTCGCCGCCGTACGCGTTCGGGAGCCGGGTGACCGCCTCGTCGGCGTGGTTGCGGACCATCAGCGGGGCGAGGCCGAGCTTCGCCAACACCGCCGGGACGATCGTGCCCTCCTGGCGCATCATCGCCGAGAGCACGTGATCGGGCGTGAGTTCGGGGTTGGAGCGCGCCTTGGCGTCGTCGATCGCCGCGGAGAACGCCTCCTGGGTCTTGATGGTCCACTTCTTCGGGTCGAACGCCATTCCTCTACGTGCCTCTCCTCATCGATACTCAATAATGCTGAGTGTTAGTGTATCAACTTCGATGCCGGTTCGCTTCGTTGTTCTCCACTTCCTGCACGCCATGATGGTCAACGTGAGCCAGCCCGTCGACACCGCACCGCGCATCTCGATCCTCGACCTCGCGATCATCGGAAGCAACCAGACCGCCCGCGACGCCTTCGCGAACAGCGTGCAACTCGCCCAACGCGCCGAAGCGCGTGGCTACGAACGGGTCTGGTACGCCGAACACCACAACATGGCGGCGATCGCCTCGTCGGCGACGAGCGTGCTGATCGCCCACGTCGCGAACCACACCTCGTCGATCCGCCTCGGCGCGGGTGGCGTGATGCTCCCGAACCATTCACCGCTCGTGATCGCCGAACAGTTCGGCACGCTCGCCACGCTGCACCCGGGCCGGATCGACCTCGGACTCGGCCGCGCTCCCGGGAGCGACCAGACCACGATCCGGGCGATGCGCCGCGACCTGCGTGCGTCCGATCACTTCCCCGACGACGTGATGGAACTGCAGGGATACCTGCGCGGTGAGTCGCGGGTCGAGGGTGTCGTCGCGGTCCCCGGGGCCGGAACCGACGTGCCCCTGTACATCCTCGGGTCATCGCTGTTCGGCGCCCGCCTCGCGGCACGGCTCGGCCTCCCGTACGGCTTCGCCTCGCACTTCTCACCGGGCGCCCTGCTCCAGGCGGTCGAGCTGTACCGCAACGAGTTCGAGCCGTCGGAACAGCTCGGGGAGCCGTACGTGATCGCCGGCGTGAACGTGATCGCCGCCGACGACGCCGACCACGCGCAGGACCAGTTCATCCACGTGCGCCGTTCACGCGTCGCCCGCTTCCTCACCCCGGGCCGGGATCTGACCGACGAGCAGGCCGACGCCGTGCTCGCATCGCCGCAGGGTCAGCAACTGGCGCAGATGATGCACTACTCCGCCGTCGGCGAGGCCGAAGAAGTCGCGACGTATCTGCGCGAGTTCGCGCATCACGCCCAGGTCGACGAAGTGATCACCGCGCACGCGTCGCCGACGATCGAGGACCGCCTGCGCTCGGTCGACCTCGTCGCCGACACCCTCGACCCCGTCCGCCTCTGACACCTGGCTACTTGTTGCTGGAGATCGAGAAGCCCTTCAAGAACGTTCGCTGGAGGGCGATGAACACCAGCGTCGGCGGGATCGAGGCGATCACTGCGCCCAGCATCAGCGGACCGTACGACTGCCCGCCGCCGACGTTGCGCAACGTGCCCAACCCGATCTGGACCACCTGCGACGACTGGTCGTTGATCACGAGGCGCGGCCAGAGGTACATGTTCCACGAGTAGAGGAACTGGATCACGGCGAGGGCTCCGATCACGTTCCACGACAGCGGCAGCAGGATCCGCCACAGGAACTGGATCGGGCCGGCGCCGTCGAGTCGAGCCGCTTCGGACAGCTCCGGCGGCAGCTTCGCGAAGTGTTGACGAAACAGGAACGCGCCGGTCGCCGAGGCGAGGAACGGCACGGTCAGCGCGAGCATCGAGTTCCCCCAGCCGAGGTCGCCGACGATCTGGAACAGGGCGATGATCGAGATCTCGGTCGGCATCATCAGCGTCACCAGCACGAACCAGAACACGAACCACTTCCCACGGAAGTTGAAGTGGACGAACGCGAGTCCGGCGAGCATCGCGGTGATCGTCTTGCCGACGGTGATGATCACGGCCTGGATCGTGGAGTTGATCATGTACCGGCCGAGGTCACGCTGGTTCCACACGACGTCGAAGTTCTCCGCGAGGCTCGAACCCGGGGTGATCTGGCGGGAGAAGTACTCGGCGTTCGACTGGGTGGACACGATGATCGCGTAGATCAGCGGGAATCCGATGACGGCGACGGTCGCGATGAGTGCCGCGTGCGTGTACCACCGATCGATCCTCGAGCGCGGGCGGAACGGATCGGTCCAGGACCGCGCCGGTCGGTCGACGGTCGGTGCGTCACGTGCCATAGCTGACCCTTCGGCCGGTCGAGCGGAATTGCCAGATCGTCAGGGCCACCACACCGCCGAACAGCACCAGCGACTGCGCGGCACCGCGCCCGAGGTCCCGCCCGGGGATCGCGACCTGGATGACCTCGTACATCGCCACACTCGTCTGGCCTGCAGGCCCACCCGCCGTGAGGTAGTCGATCGTCCCGTAGGTCTCGAAGAACGCGTAGGTGAGGTTGGTGACGATCAGGAAGAACGTGATCGGCGAGAGCGCGGGGACGACGACGTAGCGGAACCGTTGGCGCGAGTTCGCACCGTCGAGCATCGCCGCTTCCACCTGGTCCTTCGGAACCGTCTGCAGCCCGGCGATGTAGAACAGCAGGTTGTAGCCGAGGGTCTTCCAGATGCTGGCGAGGATCACGACGAACTGTGCGAGGCGCGGGTTCGTCCGGTAATCCGGGAGCGCGACGCCGAGGAGTGCGTCGAGCCAGTGCTCGATGATCCCCGAGTTCGCGTCGAACATGACGAAGAAGAGCAGACCCGCGATCGGTGGCGAGATCGCGTAGGGCCACACGAGCAGCGTCCGGTAGACGTTCGCTCCGCGAATCGGTTGATACGCGAGGTAGGCGATGGCCAGCGCGAGCGCCAGACCACCGACGACGGTTCCGACCGAGATGATCATCGTCACGACGAACACCTGCCGGTACTCGGCGGTCCAGAGTCCCGCGATCGCCAGCA
>NZ_BAOL01000078.1 GCF_000350145.1 Ilumatobacter nonamiensis YM16-303
CGTTACGTAACGGGTCAGACCCGTCGTGTAACGCTGCCGGCCACAGGCTCCGAAAGCGACGGCGAGCGCAGCGAGCGTTGGAGCGCTCCGGGTGGGCGGGCGGGATCAGAGGGGTTTGGTGATGTCCAGATACAGGCCGGCGAACATGAAGAAGAACAAGAAGGCGACCACGCCCATCGCAAGCGGCATCAGGCGCTCGACATCGGCGAAGTAGCGCTCTCGGCCGCCACGCATCGCCTCTCGGACCCGCTCGTACGTCGCGACCGCCGCGTGTCCGCCGTCGAGCGGGAGCAGGGGGAACATGTTGAACACGCCGACGAACACGTTGAGCACCGCCAGCAGCCAGAGCACCCCGTAGATCCCCTCGGTGTCGCCGACGTCGTCGGACACCGCCGTGACCCCGACGAGCGTCACCGGACGGGTCGTGAGGTCCTCGTTCGACCCGTCGAGGTGCGAGATCACGTTGACCGGATTGAGCGCCTTGAACACGCCCTGGACCGACTCCCACGCGACAGGAACGATGTCGGTGACCGCGTTGCCGGCGGCCGCGAACACGCCGTGCTCCTCGTAGATGAGCGGGCTGTACGGAGCGACTCCGATGTATGCCGTGCCGAACAGTTCGTCGTCCTCGGGCACGTCGGTTCGACTGCCGAGGCCGACGGGCACGACCTGCTCGACGCCGTCACGCTCGACCACGAAGTCGACGGTCTGTCCCGGCTCGAACGAGCGCACCACCGCGCCCAGATCGGCCGAATCGGTCAACGCGATGCCGCCGATCGACAGGATCCGATCGTCATCCTGGATCCCCGCCTGTTCCGCCGGTAGACCGTCGATCGCCTGGGCGACGTACACCTCGGGAACGACCTCGTCGGTCCGTTCGCCTTGGCCGACGTACACGACGAACAGCAGCGCGACGGCGATCAGCATGTGCATGATCGAGCCGGCCGAGATCACCAGCAGTCGCCGCGGATAGCTCTTCTGGCGATACGTGCGGCCCTCGTCCTCGGGAGCGACATCGGTGTCGATGCGGTGCATCCCGATGATCCGCACGAACGCTCCGACGGGGAGCAGCCGGACGCCGTATTCGGTCTCACCGCGACGGAAACTCCACAGGCGCGGACCCATGAACATGAAGAACTGGGTGACCTTCATGCCGGTCCACTTGGCGGTGAGGAAGTGCCCGGCCTCATGCAGGAAGATCGAGATCACCAGGCCGACGACGAAGATGAACCACCACACGCTGAGCGTGTAGAGCCACACGAACAACGCGGCGATGCCGGCCATGGCCAGCGCGCCCTTCCATCCGCCGGCGAGCTCGTCATCGGATGCTTCCTCGGCGGACCCACCCGCGACGATCTCACTGCGGAATCGGTCCGCGCGCGTCTGCGGATCGGGCGGTGGGAGGTGTTCGAGTTGGTTGGTCATGGTTGGTCGACGATCTCGTGGGCGATGCGTCGGGCGACCTGATCGGCTTCGATCACGTCGTCCACGCTCGTGGGGTTCACACCATCATGGCGCTCCAATACGTCAACGCAGACGTCAGCAATGGCATTCCATCGAACCTTTCCCGAAAGGAAAGCTTCGACCGCAACCTCGTTTGCTGCACTCAACCACGCGGGTGCGGTCCCGCCGGCCCGTCCGGCGTCGTAGGCGAGGTCGAGGCACCGGAACGTCGCGCGGTCGGGCGGCTCGAAATCCAGCGATCCGAGCGTCTCCCAGTCGATCCGTCCGAACGGCGTCGCGATCCGGTCGGGATATCCGAGGGCGTACCCGATCGGCAGGTGCATCGTCGGCATCGACAGTTGGGCGATCGTCGATCCGTCGCTGAACTCGACCATCGAGTGCACCACGGACTGCGGATGGACGACCACATCGATGTCGTCGTACGACGTTCCGTACAGTTCGTGGGCCTCGATCACCTCGAGTCCCTTGTTCATCAACGTGCTCGAATCGACCGTGATCTTCGGTCCCATGGCCCACGTCGGATGTTCGAGCGCGGACTCGACGGTGACCTCGGCGAGGTCGTCGGCGGATCGGCCGCGGAACGGTCCCCCGCTCGCGGTGAGCAGCAGCCGAGCGACCTCGCGTTCGGGTGCCGCCGACGAGCGCAGACACTGGTGCAGCGCGCAGTGCTCGCTGTCCACCGGGACGAGTTCGGCACCGGGTGTGGACCGCAGGGGCTGCACGACCGGTCCCGCCGCGATCAGGCTCTCCTTGTTCGCCAGCGCCAGCCGCTTGCCGGCCCGCAGTGTCTCGACGGTCACCGCGAGCCCCGCGAAACCGACCACCCCGTTGACCACCACGTCGGCGACCTCGACCAGGTCGGACGCGTCGTGCACCAGCGTCACTCCCGGTGCCTGTGCCGCAACCTCCTGCCGTGAGGCCTCGTCGGCCATTGCGACGACCTCGGGGCCCAGCTCCTCGATCTGTGCGAGCACCACGTCGACGGACGAGCCCGCGCTGAGTGCAGTGACCACGTACGAACCCGGTTCGCGCTCGTTCTCGGCTCGGATCACCTCGATGGTCTGGGTACCGATCGAGCCTGTCGAACCGGCGATCGCAACTCGGACCGTCATGTCGACATCGTCATTTCGACTCTCGTCGCAGCGTCAGCTCGGAGAGAACTCGGCGTACGGCGTCAGCACCAGGAAGAGGTAGTACACGCCGGGAAGTGTGAACAGGAACCCGTCGAACCGGTCGAGTACGCCACCGTGTCCGGTCACGATCGCACCGAAGTCCTTGACGTCGAGGTTGCGCTTGAACATCGACTCGGTGAGATCCCCGAGCGGGGCGAGAATCGAGATGACCAGGCCGAGGAACAGCAGGTCGCTCATCTGGGTCCAGGTGTCGAAGAAGTCTTGCGAAGCGATCACGACCATGGCCAGCATGGTGAGCACCGTTCCGCCGAGGAAGCCCTCGACCGACTTGGCCGGACTGATCCATGCCCGCAACGGCGTCTTCCCGAACGCAGATCCGAGGAAGTAGGCGCCGACATCGTTCGCCACGACCCCGATCGCCAGGATCACGAGCGTGTCGGTGCCCCATGGGGCTCCGTCCTCGTAGAAACCGGTCGAGATGTTCGAGAAGTCGAGCAGCATGCCGGCATACGCACCGAGCACGCCGATCCACACGACACCGAGGGTGGTGATCGCCATGTTCGGCATCGGTCCGGACTCGATCGACGACGCTCCGATGAAACCGAGCGCACCGGCGATGAACGCGAACGCGACGACCATCACGATGCCCTGATCGCCGACCCAGTACGCGGCGAGTGGGGCGGCAGCGATCGCCGTGACTCCCGGGGCCACTGCCGGCCGGTAGCCCTTCTCGGTGACCTTGCCGAAGTACTCGACCCCGGCGATGGTCAACAGCACGGTGACGAAGAGCAGGGCGCCGAGGGGACCCACGAAGCGGATCAGCGCGATGAAGACCGCCGCGAGTGCCACACCGGTGCCGATCGCGACCGGAAGGTTCCGATTGTCGGATGTCCCCACGGTCGCGCCCGAGTTCGGGGGCCGCTGGGGCGTGGATCCGCGACGCGCCGGGTTGGGGCGGCGCGGCATGCCGGACGGGTCGGTTCCGATGGTGATGCGCGGGGGTTCGCGCGGTGGGAGATCGGCGACGACGGCATCGTTGGTCGTGGTCGCACCCAGGCCCTCGTCGACCGCGGCGGGTTCTGGCGGAAGCGCCGGCTCGAGCGCATCGTCCTCCCAGCGCAGCTCACCGGTCGGATCCTCCGGCACGACCGCGTCGGGCACGGGCGCTTCGGGTACGGGCGCCGCGCCGGTGAGGGTGCCGGAAGGCTCATCGACCGAGTCGCCCTCTTTCCAGACGGGTGAGTCGGATGTGAAGGTCGACCACACGTCGAGGTCGTCGGAGTCGTCGGATTCGGCTTCGACCGCATCGATCTTGGGGATCTGTCCGGTTGCCGGCTCGCTCCAATGCGGGAGCGGACCGGTGGCATCGTCGGCGAAGCTCAAGCCGGTGTTCTCCCCGGTCACACCCGGGCCTGGTTGTGCCGGGCCGGGATCGTCGCCGAACAGCGGCCCTCCGAACTCCTCTTCGTCGAACTCGTCCATCGACGCTTCGAAACGGCCTGGACGGCGTCCACCCGTGCTCGGATCGGATTCGTCGTCGCCACGCCAGATGTCATCACTCATGTTCAGGTTCCTCCCGGTTCCGCTCGATGTCGATCAGACCTCGAGCAGTTCCTGTTCTTTCCGGCTCAGGGCCTCGTCGATGAGATCGACGTAGCCGGTCGTGGCCTTGTCGAGCTCCTTCTCCGCGCGTTCCAGATCGTCTTCGGAGACCTCTCCGTCCTTCTCCTCGGACTCCATCGCCTTGCGTGCGTCGCGGCGCATGCTGCGCAGCGAGATCCGGCCGTCCTCGGCCATGTTCCTGGCCACCTTGACGTATTCCCGGCGGCGATCCTCGGTCAACTGCGGGAGCGAGATCCGGATCGAGATGCCATCGTTGTTCGGGTTGACGCCGAGGTCACTCTCTCGGATCGCCTTCTCGATCGCTTCCAGCGAGTTGCGGTCGTGGGGCTTGATCAACAACTGCCGAGCCTCGGGGACCGAGATCGAGGCCAACTGCTGCAGTGGCACCTGCGCCCCGTAGTACTCGATCGTGATGCGGTCGACGAGGGACGGCGTCGCCCGGCCGGTACGTACGGTCGCGAACTGCGAACGCGTGTGCTCCACCGCCTTCTCCATCTTCTCCATCGTCTCGAGCAGTGTGTCTTCGATCACGCCGCCACAGTAGCGGCTATCTACTCCCGTACGAGGGTGCCCTCCGGGCCTCCTTGCACGATGCTCTCCAACGATCCCGACTTGGACATGTCGAAAACGATGATCGGAATCCCGTTCTCACGGCAGAACGCGATGGCGGTGGAATCCATCACGCGCAGGTCCTTGGTCATCACCTCCATGTACGACACCTCGTCGTACTTGGTCGCGTTCGACTCAGTGCGGGGATCGGCGCTGTAGATCCCGTCGACTCCTGAATGCGTTCCCTTGATCAGCGCATCGGCCTCGATCTCGGCAGCACGCAGCGCCGCCGCGGTGTCGGTGGTGAAGAACGGGTTCCCGGTACCGGCGGCGAAGATCACCACACGGCCCTTCTCCAGATGGCGAACGGCCCGACGCCGGATGTACGCCTCGGCGATCCGTGGCATCTCGATCGCCGACTGCACGCGGGTTTCCTGACCCTGGCGCTCCAACGCGTCCTGGAGCGCGAGCGCGTTCATGACGGTTCCGAGCATGCCGATGTGGTCGGACTGTGTCGCGTCCATCCCGGTGAGCGACCCCTGTCGACCCCGCCAGAAGTTGCCGCCGCCGACCACCACCGCGACGTCGACACCGAGGTTCTGACGGAGGTTGATGATCTCGGCCGCCGTGGCATCGAGCGTCGCTCCGTCCAGACCCGAACCGGAATCACCAGCCAGTGCCTCCCCGGATGGCTTGAAGACGATCCGTTTGAAGCTCGGACGTGGATTGTCGGTCATGCGTTCCTCCGTATCGACCGTGCCGGGACGCGAAACGGCCCCGGTGACCGTACCTGACGGTCACCGGGGCCGGAAATCTCGACCGGGATTCTGCCGAGATCAGCCGATCTCGACCTGAGCGAATCCGACGATCGTGGCCGAGCCGATGAACTGGCTGACCGACTGCTTGTCGTCCTTGGCATAGGGCTGATCGAGCAATGCGACGTCCTTGAAGAACCCTCCGATGCGGCCTTCGACGATCTTGTCGATCGCCTGTTCGGGCTTGCCCTCGTTGATCGTGATCTGGCGGAGCGTCTCGCGCTCGGCGTCGAGCACGTCCTCGGGGACGTCGGTGCGGGCCAGGTACTGCGGTCGTGCGAAGGCGATGTGCACGGCGATGTCGTGAGCGAGCTCGGCCGAGCCGCCCTCGATCTCGACGAGCACCGCGTTGACGCCACGGCCACCCTGGTTGTGCTGGTAGTGACCGAGGTCATTGCCCTCGGCGGCCTCGATGCGCCGGACGCCACCGAGACCGATGTTCTCCTTGAGGGTGACCTTCAGCTCCTCGAGCTCGCTCGAACGGTCGGCGACCGCGTCGACGCCCTTGGCGGCGACGATCTCGGCGAGGGCCTGTGCCTCGTCCTTGAACTGATCGGACCCGGCAACGAAGTCGGTTTCGCTCTTCAGCTCGACGATGGCGCCGACGTTGCCGTCGAGATGCAGAGCGACGACACCCTGGTTGGCGTCACGATCTTCGCGCTTGGCGCTGGCCGCGAGGCCCTTTTCCCGGAGCCAGGTCTTGGCTGCCTCGATGTCGCCGTCGTTCTCCTGGAGTGCCTTCTTGCAGTCCATCATGCCGGCGCCGGAGGAGTCGCGAAGCGCCTTGACGTCTTGTGCAGTGAATGCCATCGATGTTCAGTCTTTCGTGTCGCTGGGGGTGTCAGGGGTGGAGTCGGCCGTGGCCGATTCGAGGCTGTCGTCGGTCGACGCGGGGGTCTCCGGAACCGGCTCGGTCGTCGGCTGCTCGGTGTTCTCGGCGGCGCCGGTGCTCTCGGTCGGGACGGATTCGGGCGTGCGATCGGCGTCCGAGGCGGCAGCCGACTGATCCTTGGCGGCGTTCAAGCGGGCGTCGCGGTCGGCCTGAGCCTGAGCGGCGGCGTCGCGAGCGGCCTTCTGCGCGGTCTCGAACGCAGCGACTTCTTCGGGCGACTTCTCGACGGCGGGCTCGGGGGCCGGGTTGCGCTTCTGGGCGATGAACCGGCCCTCGGCCACGGCATCGGCGATGACGCGTGCGAAGAGACTGTTGGCGCGGATGGCGTCGTCGTTGCCCGGGATCGGGTAGTCGACGATCTCGGGGTTGACGTTGGTGTCGACCACGGCGACGACGGGAATGCCGAGCTTCTTCGCTTCGGTGACCGCGATGTGCTCCTTGAGGGTGTCGAGCACGAAGATCGCGTCGGGAGCCTTCTTCAGGTCGCGGAGGCCGCCGAGGTTCTTCTGCAGCTTCGTGAGCTCGCGGTTGAGGAGCAGGGCCTCCTTCTTGATCATGACGTCGGTCTCGCCGGAGGCGACCATGCGCTCGTACTCGAGCATCTTGGAGACGCGCTTGGAGATCGTCTCGAAGTTCGTGAGCATTCCGCCGAGCCAACGCTCGTTCACGTACGGCATGCCGCACTTGTCGGCGTAGCTCTTGACGGGGTCCTGAGCCTGCTTCTTGGTGCCGACGAAGAGGATCGTTCCGCCTCCGGCGACGAGGTCACGGACATATCCGTAGGCCTGCTCGACTCGGGGCAGCGTCTGCTGCAGATCGATGATGTAGATGCCGTTGCGCTCTCCGAAGATGAAACGCTTCATCTTCGGGTTCCACCGGCGGGTCTGGTGACCGAAGTGTGCTCCGGCCTCCAACATCTGACGCATGCTGATGACAGCCATGTCCGTACTCCTTGTTGCGGTTGTCCGCCCCGGTCGGCGCCCGTGGGCGACCGCTGTTGACCGAAACGGCAGTGAGTTGATCGACGTACCGGTCGGCACGCCGACCGAACACGCTATCGGGCGGGGACCCGACTCGCGAAGGGACGCGTCGATTCACAGCTCCACCGAGCCGGCGGCGCAGGGCGTGGGGCGGTGCCATCGGTGGGTACGAGGCGAGGGCGCCCGACGAGCCGGCCGAGATACGGCATCGGGTCGATGTAGCGGTCGCCTTCGCGCAGCCCGAAGTAGAAGCTCGTCGTGGCGCTCCCGATGGTCGTGCCGGCGAGCACGACGTCACCGGTGCCGGGACCAGCGGCGCTCAGTCGGCCGTACGTCGCGCGCCATCCGTTGGCGTGACGCACAACGACGTAACGGGTCCCGGCGATCTCGCCGGACCACGTGACGGTTCCGGACTCGACCGCGGACACGCTCGTCCGTCCGCCGATCCGATACTCGATGCCCCGGTTCCCGGCGCAGTACGGACACGGTGGTTCCCGGAACGGGTCGGCGACCACTCCATCGACGGGTGGCCGCCAGCACGGTCGGGCCTGCGCCGACGACCCGGCGACCAGTGACCCGGCGACGCCGACGATGATGATGAACAGGACGCGACGCAACATGCTTCCTCCGAACGAAGTGGTGGTGTCGGCGGACGCCAGGAGCGTCGAGAGAGGCGCGGCGGGTCAAGCGCGCGGATGGGCGTCGCGGTACGCGGCCGACAATCGCTCGCGGCTGACGTGGGTGTAGCGCTGGGTGGTGGCCACGTCGGAGTGCCCCAGGAGTTCCTGCACCGCCCGCAGGTCGGCCCCACCGTCGAGCAGGTGAGTCGCGAAACTGTGCCGCAGCGCGTGCGGATGCGTCGGCACGGGCGATCGACGATCGATGATCCGGCGAACGTCGCGGGGCGTGAGCGGCTTGCCACGCTCGTTCGCGAAGAGGATGTCACCGTGCTCGGGACCGACGACGTCCGTTCGGGTTCCCAGCCACGTACGCAACGCGACGACCGCCGGTTCGCTCAGCGGCACCCGACGTTCTTTCGAGCCCTTTCCCCACACCGTCGCCGCCTGCTGGTCGAGCGACAGGGCACGGGTCGTGAGGGAGCAGAGCTCGCTCACCCTGAGCCCTGATCCGTAGAGCACCTCGAGCACGGCGTCGTCGCGGTGTCGGCGCCATTCCGGTTCGGGCTCGCCGTTCTCGGCGACGGTGTCGAGCAATCCGTCCAACTCACCGCGGTCGAGGACGCGAGGAAGGCGCCCCTCCCCTGCCGGAACGGACACGCCGACCGTGGGATCCACCGTGGTTCGGCCGTGCGCGATCCTCCAACCGTAATAACGGCGCAGCGTGGCGGTCTTGCGCGCCATCGTGCGCCGAGCGAACTTTCGGGTGGTCAAATACGCCAGATAGCGCCGGATCGTCCGTCGATCGACAGCGTCGGGATCGATCACGTCGCTCCGCTCACACCATTCCGCGAAGCCGCGCATGTCGGATGAGTAGGAGGAAACCGTGTTGGCGGACAACGAGGTCAACGAATCGGCGAATTCGTCGATCGACCATCCCTCCATCTCGACGATGGTACGGGTGGCGGACCTCCGGACCGGGGATGAAGCGATGAGGATCATTCGGCCAGCTCCGCGTACTCGTCCACCTCTTCGAACCATCCGCCGGACTCGCCGAGCCAACCACTGCGTTCGAGGCGGGCGAGCGCCATCGCGGCGTGAGCGAGCTCCCAATCGAGCGCGATGGCCACCGACTCGACGCTCTGCGGTTCCGACCGGCACAGATCCATGACCACCGCCTCGTCGCCGCGCGGTAGTGCCCGAGCGTCGAACCGCCGACGACCGGCGCGCCGATGGTCGAGGCCGAGCGCGACCAGCAGCGTGTCGGTCGAGGCGACGGGTGTCGCTCCGTCCTCGAGCAGTCGATTGGTGCCGACAGATGATCGCTGGTCGATCGGCCCGGGTACGGCGAACACGTCGACGCCGCGCTCGGCGGCCTCGCGAGCGGTGATCAGGCTCCCTCCCCGCTCTCGGCTCTCGACCACGACCACCAGTTCGGACAGCGCCGCCAGGATTCGATTGCGCTGCGGAAAGCGGAATGGCTCCGGGCGGGTACCGGGCGGCCACTCGGAGAGGACGACACCCGCTTCTGCGACCTGCATCCAGAGCGAACGATGCTGGCGCGGGTACGGCTGGTCGTGGCCATTGGCGACGACGGCGATCGGCGGAGCACCGTCGGCGGCAAGCGCCCCGCGGTGTGCGGCGCCATCGACTCCGAGTGCCAGGCCCGACACGACACGCACGCCTGCGGTCGCGAGCTCGCTGCCGAACCGGGCGGCGCTCTGCGCACCACGCCGCGTGGGGTTGCGCGTGCCGACGATCCCGACCCGCCGACCGTCGAGCACGTCCGGGTCGCCCTGCGCGAACAACACGGCCGGGCGGCGCGGATCGCACATCAGCTGCGGCGGCCACTCCGCGTCCTCGGGAACCAGCACCCGGACACCGAGGTCGGCGCACCGCGCCTCCATCGCACCGGGGTCGATCGCGGCGGCCGACGCCTTCCACCGCGCACCGAGGTCCTTCGAACGGCGAAAGATGCCGGCCACCGGAGCAGATGGAGCCGCGCAACCCGACGCCATGGCGTACGCCTCGATCGGTGCACGACCCGACAGCAGCGCGACCAGCCTCGACGTGGTCATGTGATCGAATCCCGCGAGGGCTGCGAGGTGCGCCCGGTTCTCGGCGTCCATCACGCCGCGACCGTTCCCGCACGGAGCGGTCCGATACTCGCCCGCATGTCGAGTGCCAGCGTGATCGCCTCTTCCCCGATCACGTCCGGTGGGTCGTCATCGAGGTCCGCGATCGTGCGCGCCACGCGTCGAATTCGGTGGTAGCCGCGCCCGCTCAATCGTCCCTTGTCCATCTCGAAGCGGAGTACCGCCAACGCGTCGGGAGCCAGCGGCGCGACGCTGTCCAATTCGAGCGGTGACAGGTCTGCATTCACCGCACCCTGGCGCTGCTCTGCTCGCCACCGTGCCGCTCGGACCCGTTCGGCCACCACGGCGGTCGATTCGCCGCGCTCCCCGCTGAGCAGGTCATCGACGTCCGGGCGGTGAACACGCACCCGTAGGTCGAACCGGTCGAGCAAGGGACCGGAGACGCGTCCCGCGTATCGGGCGACGCGCGCCTCCCCACAGTCACACCCGCCGGGGCGGCCGCCCTCACCGCAGGGACACGGGTTCATCGCGGCGACCAGCTGGAATCTCGACGGGATCGTCGTGTGATGCGCCGCCCGACTGACGCGCACCTCGCCCTCCTCGAGAGGCTGGCGAATGGTGTCGATCACACGCGGGTGATACTCGGGCAGCTCGTCCATGAAGAGGATTCCGCAGTGCGCGATGGAAATCTCTCCCGGACGCAGACTGTGCGACCCTCCACCGACGATCGACGCCTCCGAACTCGTGTGGTGTGGCGACCGGTAGGGCGGGTGTGTCACCAGGCCGCCGGGCGGCAGCGGAATCCCCGCTGCCGAATGGATCATCGTGACCTCGAGTGCCTGCTCACGGTCGAGGTCCGGCAGCAGCCCCGGCAACCGCGCCGCGAGCATCGTCTTGCCCGACCCCGGAGGCCCGACGAACAGGCAGTGATGGCCACCTGCCGCAGCGATCTCCAGCGCGCGCCGGGCCAGCGGCTGTCCGACGACGTCGGCCAGATCCGGGTGCGGGCCGTCATCGGAGTCGGCCACGGTCAGATCGTGATCGGGCCACGGCGCTCGTTCCTCGCCGAGCACCGCGATCAATTCCCGCAGGTGGGCAACGGGTCGGACCTGTCCCTCACAGACGATCCATGCCTCGTGCCCGTTCGCCACCGGAACCACCAGTTCTCCGGCGGTCGACACACCCGCCATCGGAGCAACACCCGGTACCGCGCGGGTCGACCCGTCCAATCCGAGTTCGCCGATGAAGGCCATGTCGTGCACCGCGTCGAGAGGGATCTGCTCCGACGCGACCAGCACGCCGATTGCGATCGCCAGATCGAGGCCGGATCCCGACTTGCGCTGCTGAGACGGTGCCAGATTGACCGTGATCTTGTCGTTCGGCCACTTGGCCTCCGACGACATGACCGCTGCCCGAACTCGATCCCGCGACTCACGGATCGACTCGTCGGGCAGACCGACCACGTGAAAGCCCGGCAGACCGGAGCCGACGTGAACCTCGACGGTGACCGGGTGACCGCGTGCGCCCAGGATGACCGCTGACGGGATGGCTGCGAACATGGTGCCTCCAAGATCTCTTGCGATGGATCCAGGAGGGGTGACCAGCGACCCCACGACGCTTCGACGATCACTCTACGCCGGGGGTACCCCAGAGTGACCCACCTCGTCCCTCCCGGTCCGAATCCTCCGTTCTCGTCGCGCTTCGACCCGGGAGGCGGGCAGATGCGCGACGAGAACCATGCAAGCGACGGGCCCGCGCAGCTCAACCAGACCGTCCTGCGTTCTCGTCGCGATTCCACCCGGGAGGCGGGCAGATACGCGACGAGAACGGCAGGGGCAGCCGGTCGAAGCGCGTCGAGCGGCCATCGTGACGTCCGGTCTCCCGACGCAGCTGGCATGATCGTCCGGTGCGGACGCATCCCCTCGCCGTGTCAGTCGTTTCGACCCTGCTGCTCACCGTCATGTCCTCCTGCGGAGACGATTCCGCGGGCGACGCAGGGCGCTTCTGTGGTGAGGTCGAGGCCAACAGCGAGGCGTTGTTCACTCCCGAGATCGAGTCCGCGAGCGACATCGGGCCGCTGCTCGACCTGTACCGCAGGATCGGCGCATTCGCGCCGCTGGCGATCGAGGCCGACTGGGATCAATTGATCCTCAACTACGAAACCGCCAACACCGTCGTCGTCGACGACGAGGAATCGGTGCAGGCCGCGACCGCTCAGGCGTACCAGTCCGAGAAATCGGCGGCGGCGGTCAAGGTGTGGTTGCAGGAGAACTGCGCCGTCGACATCGGGCCGGTGGCCACGATCGTCGCGCAGAACGGCTGATCAGCGGCTCAGAGGATCTCGCCGCGACGCAAGATCACCGAGTCGCAGAGGCCGTATTCCTTGGCCTCCTCCGCGGTGAACCAGCGGTCCCGCTCGGAGTCGGCCTGGATCTGCTCGAGGTCCTTGCCGGAGTGGAACGCGATCAGTTCTGCCATGCGCTTCTTCGTGTAGCGAAGCTGTTCGGCCTGGATCTGGATGTCGGACGCCTGGCCGCGCAGACCCGCGAGCGGCTGGTGCATCATGACGCGAGCGTTCGGGAGCACGTAGCGCTTGCCGTCGGCCCCGGCCGTGAGCAGGAACTGGCCCATCGAGGCAGCGAGGCCCAAGCAGACGGTGGCGACGTCGCATCCGACGAATTGCATCGTGTCGTAGATCGCCATGCCGGCCGTGACCGACCCGCCGGGGCTGTTGATGTACAACCAGATGTCGGCGTTCGGATCTTCGCCCTCGAGGTACAGCAGTTGCGCACAGATCTGGTTCGCGATGTCGTCGTTCACGTCGGATCCGAGCATCACGACACGATTCTTGAGCAGTCGGTCGAAGACGGCGGACCGAGGATCGAAACCGGCCTCCAATCCGAGCGGAGTGGGCAGCGTGTCGGGCCGATTGTCAGAGGTCGTCTCGGGCATGGCGACATGCTACCGGTCACCGTTTCGGACTACGGTTCGGCGCCATGACGGTGACGGCCTCATTCGAACCCGAGCAGGTCGTTGCGACGCCGGGCGACACGTCGTCGCTCTCACTCCACCTGCAGAACACGGGATCCGACGAAACGACCGTGACGCTGAAGCGCACCGGTGACCTCGTGGACCACATCGGCCTGGCGTCGGAATCCGTGCGCCTCGAACCCGGCGAACACTTCGAGGTGCCGGTCATCATCGACCCGCTCGAGCGAGTCACCGCCGGCACCCACAGCTGCACCGTCGAGGTGACGGAAGGCGAATCCACCACGACCGCATCCGCGTCGATCGACGTCGCCAGCGTCACCGGGTGGACGGCGACACTCCAACCGGTCCGTTCGCTCGGCGCCGCCAAGGGTCGCCACAAGATCGCGATCGACAACGTGGGGAACGCCCCGGTTTCGATCGACCTGATGGCCACGAGCGACTCGACCGTCGCGACGGAGTTCGCCACATCGAGCGTGACGATCGAGGCCCACAGTTCCACCCGGGTGGCGATGCGGGTCGTTCCCGAGCACCTCTTCTGGAATGGCGCCACGATCGAGCATCCGGTCACGGTCACGGTCATCGGTGGCGGCGATCAGGTCGTCCTCGAGGGCATCTACGAGCAGGGACCTCGACTTCGCCCCTGGACCGCACCGGCGCTCGCCGGGATGCTCGGAGCACTGCTGATCGGTCTGCTCGCGTGGTTCGTCATCTTCAAACCCGCGGTCGAGGACATCGCCGAGGAGCAGGCCGAACAGCTCGATCAGGAACAGCAGGCGGTTCTCGACGAACGGGTCGATGAGATCCAGGCTGCTGCCGACGAGGCGAGCCGCCTTCCGCTGGGCAACCCGACCGACCTGCGGATGGATGTCACGGCGACGGCCGCGACGACGTCGTCGGAGGCGTTCGACTTCGACAAGGAAGGCAACGGCCGCGTGCTGTCGATCACCGACGTGATCTTCCAGAACCCGACCGGTGCCGTCGGACGCGTCGAGTTGCTGCGCGACGATCAGGTGCTGCTCGATCAGGAAATGGCGAACTTCCGCGATCTCGACTTCCACCTCGTCGCACCGTTGCGCGTCGACAGCGAGAGCACGATCGCTCTCCGACTGACCTGCGAGGAGCCGGGCCCGGGAACCTCGGAGTGCGAGGCAGCGGCCACGATCATCGGCTTCGTCGACGATCTCTGACCCGATCACCCCGGAGGGTCAGTTCAACCGGCGACGTTCGGGCCGACACCATCGAGCACGGCCGGTCCTCGACGCGTGGTCGCCGAGGTGACCAGCATCGAGGTGGTGACGTCGTCGGGGCGACCGTCGGCTGCGACGACGGTGGCGATCATCGACCCGGTCCGCGCCGTCGCTGGGACCACGACCGGAACGTCGAAGGCCCCCTGAGCGTCGACCTCGACGTCACGGACGCTGCCCGCCCATTCCAGTTCGACGCTCACACCGGGTTGGAACCCGCTGCCCGTCACCGTGACGACCTGACCCGTCGTGGCGGTGACCGGCCACACCGTCAGCTGTGGGTCGATGTCGGCGCCGGTGACCGCCGCCGAAACCTCCGCACCGTTCGCGAGCGTGGCAACCAACTGGGCCACCACCGGACCGTCGGCCCCGATCGTGTAGCCGACCGTGACGCGACATCGTCCCTGCGGCTGCAGTCGAGCGTCGGTGCACGTGGTGGACACGATCTCGAACGCGACGGCTTCGACGGGTTCACGCCGCACGCCGAGAATCTCCACCGCATCGCTCGACGAGTTCACGATCTCCATCACCGTGATCAGTTGGCCGCTGTCGGCGTCTGCATCAGCGAGCGTGAACGTGTAGGAGGCGGGCTCGAACGCAACACCCGCTGCCGAAGGTGGCGACGACGACGACGATGAGGACGAGGAAGACGGGGAGTACGGAGGTGACGGGGAGTACGGCGGGTAGTAGGGCGGGAAGTACGGAGGACGCGAACCCGAACTGCTCGACGATCCCCCATTGCTCGGCGGTACGTAGGGAGGAGTCGTCGACGTCGTTGGCGTCGTCGGCGTCGGCGTCGGCGTCGGCGTCGTCGGCGTCGTCGGCGTCGGGTTCGTCGTTGTCGGAGTCGTCGAGACCCCTCGAACGTCGACGGTGTGCGGCACCGGGAAGATCCCGATCGGGGTCAAGGTCACCCTGCCACCGGTCTGGGCGCTCGCCGAATCGGCGAAGGAGACCTCGACGGTGCACGACGATTCCGGTCGGACGACCGGCGCGCAATCCTCGCTGATGATCGTGAGCGATCCGGATGCGGTGATCGATGCGACGCCCACACTCGCCGGACCGTTGTTCGTGAACGTGAGCTGCGCCGTCAGCGGCGCGGCCGCTGACGGAGGAGCGACCTCGTACGACCCGGCTTCGAACGAAGCGTCGGCCGGCAGGTCAGAGATCTCGATGTCGCCGGCCAACGCACTGTCGGTGGCGACGACGGCTCCGAACCGATCGATCGCCGGACCCGACGCTGTCGGCGCGGTCGGAGCGGTCAGGGCGATGGTGCCGGTCTCCGAGAACGGCGTGGTGCCGTCGCCCGTCCAGGTTGTGATCCGAACCTCCGAACCGGACTCGTAGACGACATGATTTCCGTCCCCGCTGATCTGCGGACGGGTGCCGTTGTGGAGGACGATCGGGGCGGTCGACCCTGATCGCACCGCAACGGTCGAGGAGGCTGCCACCATCGCGTACGCGACGATCGTGCCGTCGCCGGACACGCTCGGGTGGTGCGCGGACTTGCTGACCTCGGTGGGCGCACCTCCGGCCGAATCGCTGCGATACACGGACAACGAGTCGAGACTCGCCGGGTCCGCTCCCGCGGCGAACACCACGACCGACCCGTCGTCGGATACGTCGACGATCGACCCGAAACGAGCCGTCGGGACAGGTGCCGCGATCGCGCTCTGCGTGTAGCTGTCCCCGGATCGATCGAAACGCAGCACTTCGACACCGCTGCTGACGACGATCGTGTCGCCGTTCTGCGACAGAGCGGGCCGACCGAGCGGGCCGAACGCCAGATCCGACGCGATCTCGATGGGGTCGCCACCGCCGCAGCGGTCGGCGACGACGACCCGCCACGTCTGCACTTGTGCTTGGGCCACTGGCGTTCGGAAGCCAGCCGGTTGAGCATCCTCCGTGTTGGTCGTGGCAGCCTCCGTCGTGGCAGCCTCCGTCGTGACGGCCTCCGTGGTGGTGGGGTCCGCGGTCGTGGGCGCCGTCGTGGCACTCGTCGTCGCCGTCGTCGTCGGAGTCGTGGTGGGTACGGTCGTCGAACTGGTGGTCGGAGGGGTCACGACCGTGGCCGCCGGCCAGGCGAGGGTGCACCCGTCGCCGCTGATACCGACCGAGGTCGCGCCCTCGGACCCGGAAATGGCCGCGGTCATGGACGCTGCACGATCGTGGACCGTCACGCCATTCGTTCCGTTCGCGGCCTTCGTGATGAACGCGGTCACGATGCCGTCGTCGGACACGACTGGAGCGAGATCACCACCCGCGTTCGGAATCGCGACTCGGGGCGATGGCACCGGCGCGCCGGACGCGGGGAACGGGCCGATGGCGATCGCCGCGGTGAGCGCGAGCGCGCTCGCCACACCGATGCGTGTCCACCGTTCCACCATGACACCGACGATACTCCCCGCCCCGCCTCGGCAGGATCGGAACCCCGGGATCTGCCGGCGAACCGGTCAGCGCTCCACGCCGCTCATGACGACCGCGACGTTCGACGATGCATCGAATCCGGGCGTCGGGGCGGACTGGACCTCGAGGAGACCGGCGAGCCCTGCCGACCCCGTCGGGCTGACGTCGAGTCCCGACCGACGAGCCAGCTCGTGCGCAGCAACGATGTTCGCCTCCGAGGCGACGATCGAGCTTCCGCCAGATGCGTTGACCGCATCGAGGACGCCGAGCCAGTCGTAGGTTTCATCGTCGAGGATGCCGTCGGCGAGCGACGTCGGATCCGTCCACGGCGTCATGATCCGGCCCCACGCCTGCGCCGGATCGTCGACTCCGGTCGCGCGACGCAGGCCCCGGTCGAGTGGAGCACAACCTTCTGCTTGCACCGCGCACATCGGGACCGATTCTCCCAGCGCCGAGCCGAGACATGCAGCGAGCGCTCCTCCGCCGACCTGGACGAAGATGGCGTCGAGCGCTCCCGGTCCGGCCGGATCGACCATCTGTGCGCCGATTTCCCAGCCGATGGTGCGGCCACCGTCGAGACACAGTGCATTCTCGGGGCCCTGCACGGTGAAGGGGACGGAACCACCCGCCACGGCCTCACGAAAGCGCAGCATCGCGGGATCACCGGGCGGGTCGTCGTCGCGCCGGGGACAACGGTGGATCGTCGCACCCAACGAATCCAGACGGTCACCGAAGCCGTCGCTCATCCACGTCGGCACGAAGACGTCGATCGGCCACCGCGCAGCGCGCGCCAGCGTCGCCGCGGCCAGCGCCGCATTCCCACACGACGCGATCGCGAGTCGAGGTCGTTCGGGGAGGTGACCCAGCAGCTCCATCGCCCGCAGGTGCAACAAGATCGTGAACAGGTGTCGCGCTTTCTGGCTGCCCCCGACCCCACCGGTTTCATCCTTCACCCACACGCCACCATCGGCGGAGAATCCCAGCTCGTCCGAGACGACCGGGCACCGCGTGAACGGCGTGACCACGAACCCCGTCCCGTCGACCGATCGCACCGCGTCGTCCAGTTCACGGACCAACGCCTGCCGGGCATCGTCGGTCATCCCGAGTGCCGAGGCCGTCGCCGCCCACGCCAGGCGCGAGTCGTTCTCGACGAACGGATGACCAGCGACGTTCATCGCCGGAGCGGGCCGTTCCGTGGCGACATCGGCCTGGAGCACGTGGTGGCGGTCGGTCAAGGTCGAACGCGGGCATCTCCAGGGACGCGGATCGGTGATCGGAACACGAGTTCCACAGACGCGGCACCGCCAACCCATGACGGCGTGTTCGATCGCCACGGTCAGCGCTCGGCGACGACGCGCCCGTTGAAGTCGTCGATCATGTCGTCCCACACGCCGACGTAGCGTCGCAAGCCGCTCCAGAAGTCCTGGTGACGACGAGCCTCGAACAGCTCGAACGGTGTTCCCTGCTGCTCGACCCAGGTGTAGTAGCCGAGGTTGAAGATCCGTCGCCGGTCGGCTTCGGTGCAGTCGATCATGTTGTCGGTGTCGACGTTCGCGAGGTGCTCGCCGTACGCCTCGGCTGCATCGGCCGGGGTGAACTCGCCACCGAATCGGGTCGACAGGAGCTTCGCCCGCTCGCTCGGGTACAGCGCGGCACCATCAGTCGCCACCGTGATGAGGGCGTCGTCGGGCCCGAGGTCGAGCATCTTGGCCGTCTTGATCGCGGCCAGGGTGTTGCAGATCGCGGAGAACCCGAAGTGTTCGAGTTGGGCGACGATCCCCTCCGGAACCCCCTTCTTCGCCAGATGGGCACGGCCGGCCTCGGAGTTGAACACGAGGTCGAGTTCGTCGGTCGCCTTGTCGGAGATCGCGACGACGACATCGGTGTTCGTGACGTTGTGGATCAGCGGGATGTGCTTGTCGCCGATGCCCTGGATGTTGTGCTCGCCGTAGCCGTTCTCGAGCATCGTCGGGCATTCGAGCGCTTCCACTGCAACCGTCTTCGCGCCGTACTCCTCCTTGAGCCGGTCACCCGCCGCGATCGTCCCGGCCGAACCTGTCGCGCTGGTGAACGCGGCAAGTCGCAGGTCCCGACCGGAGTCGGCGCGGACCTGTTCGAACACGTGGCCGAGCGCCCGTCCGGTGACGGTGTAGTGGCCGAGATGGTTCCCGAACTCGGAGAACTGATTGAGGATGAAGTTGCCGGGATCCTTCGCGAGTTCGTTGCACGCGTCGTAGATCTCCTTGACGTTCGACTCGGTGCCGAACGTCTTGATCACGTCTTCCTCCGGATTCGCGCACCACGTGTCGAGCCAGTCGAAACGCTCCTGGCTCATTCCTTCGGGAAGAATCGCCACTCCGCGACTCGCCATGATCTTGCTGATCGCGATCCCACCGCGCGCGTAGTTGCCGGTCGAGGGCCACACGGCGCGGTGCACGGTCGGATCGAACTGTCCGGTGACGATTCGGGGAGCGAGGCACGAATAGGCCGCGAGCACCTTGTGCGCCGTGATCATCGGGAATCGGTCGCCGAAGACCACGATGATCGGCGATGGAACTCCGGTGAGCTCTGGTGGGAGAACGACGTGGTCGGGCACCTGCACCCGGTTCCCGCTCAGGTCGTTGTACCAATGGACCCTCCACAGGTTGCGGGCGTCGGGGCCCTGGGGGTCGGCGTCGCCGACACGCTCGGCGTGGTCGAAGGTCGTCGGATCCGCGAGCTGGCCGAAGGTGGGCAAGGTGATCCCCTGCTCGGCGAATCGTCGCACGCTGTTCGCCAGAGCGACCTCGTCGACGATTCGATCGGCCAATCCGAACTGGTTCTCGAGGGCGGCCGAGTTGGTGTCGGATGGTGCATCGATGGCGGTCACCTGAACATTCTGTCAAGTGGCGCTGCACTCCACCACCATCATCAGGCACGACGTCGGCCGATCCTCGACACCGGAAGTAGGTTGACGGCATGAGCGATTGGGCAGCTGGTCTCTTGGCCATCATCGTCGGGGTGGTGTTCTGCTACCAGGGGTTCATCGCGATGCGGATCGTGATCGCGTTCTGGGGTGCGCTGGCCGGCTTCGCCCTGGGCGGGAGCATCGGGGCCGACGACGGAGGCTTTCTGTCCAACGCTCTGTCATGGACCCTGGCCATCGTGCTTGCGGTTGTGTTCGCCTTGCTCGCCTACCTGTACTACGCGGTGTCGATCGCCATCGCGATGGGCTGGATCGGGTTCACGCTCGGTGCGAGCGCGCTCGTTGCTCTGGGTGTCACATGGTCCTGGTTGATCGTGCTGTCCGGCCTTGCGCTCGGCGCCGTGCTCGCGTTCATCGCGATCGCCGCCGACCTCCCGATGGTGCTCCTGGTCCTGCTCAGCGCCGCGGCCGGCGCCAGTGCGATCGTCGGCGGGATCATGCTCCTTACCGGCGCACTCGACTCGGATCAGATCACGCGCTCGGCCAGCGTCACCGAGGAACTCAACGACGACTGGTACTGGTACGTCGCCTGGTTCGCCGCGGCGATCACCGGCATCATCGCCCAGATCAGGGCCGCCGATCGCATGAGCGGCACTCTCCGCGCCAACTGGGACGCCGCTCCCGCCCGCGCCTGACCACGAGTACCCATTCGGCGTTCCGGACCCGACGGAGCTGCTTGGGTACTGTCGGCGGGATGGCAGAGCTGTTCCTCGGTGGATCGATCGACCCCGCCACGCACGAGCGCACCGGTCCGGGCGGAGCCGATTCGACGGATCACCTCACGGTGGACACCGGTGACCTGACGACCCACGGGGTGATCGTCGGCATGACCGGTTCCGGCAAGACGGGTCTCGGGGTGATCGCGATCGAGGAAGCGTTGCGCGCTGGTCTGCCCGTCATCGCGATCGACCCGAAGGGCGACCTGACGAACCTCTGCCTCACGTTCCCCGACCTCGCTCCGAGCGACTTCCGTCCGTGGATCGACGAAGCCCAGGCGAAGAATGCCGAGGCGACGCCTGACGTGTTCGCCGCGGACCAGGCAGCGCTGTGGACGAAGGGTTTGGCGGGCTGGGGCCTCGCCGGTCGCGACATCGGCGAGCTGCGCGCCGGGACCGACTTCTCGATCTACACGCCGGGCTCGGAGTCCGGGATTCCGCTCAACATCGTCGGCTCACTCCAGGTTCCCGCCGACATGTCCGACGCCGAGATCGTCGGCGACGAGATCGAGGGCTACGTCACCGGCCTCCTCGGCCTCGTGGGCATCGAGGCAGACCCGCTGTCGAGCCGCGAGCACATCCTGCTCTCGAATCTCATCCATCATTCGTGGTCCGAGGGACGAGCACTCGACCTGATGACGCTGGTCGGAATGGTCGCCACTCCCCCGATCCGCAAGCTCGGCGTGTTCGAACTCGACCAGTTCTTCCCAGAATCGGATCGGATGAAGCTCGCGATGCAACTCAACGGATTGCTCGCGTCACCATCGTTCGCGGCGTGGGCGACCGGACCGCCGATCGACATCGACTCGATGCTGTTCACGCCGGATGGGCAACCCCGCTGCGCGATCGTCACCACCGCCCATCTGTCCGACGACGAGCGCCAGTTCGTCACGTCGCTCATCCTGTCGAAGGTCGTCACCTGGATGCGTCGGCAGTCCGGCACGACCGATCTCCGCGCGATGGTCTACATGGACGAGGTCGCCGGGTACCTCCCGCCCACCGCGAACCCTCCGACGAAGAAGCCGATCATGCTGCTGATGAAGCAGGCGCGCGCATTCGGCGTCGGTGTCGTGCTGTCCACACAGAACCCGGTCGACATCGACTACAAGGCGATCTCGAACGCAGGCACGTGGATGATCGGACGTTTGCAGACCGATCAAGACAAGGCACGGCTGCTCGACGGCATGAGCTCGGCAGCAGGCGGTGTCGATGTCGGTGCGATCGGCGACACGATCTCCGGCCTCGGCAAACGCGAGTTCGTCCTCCGCCGCGTCGGCACGGACCAGCCGGAGGTGTTCACGAC
Organism: Ilumatobacter nonamiensis YM16-303; assembly: GCF_000350145.1. GTDB lineage: Bacteria > Actinomycetota > Acidimicrobiia > Acidimicrobiales > Ilumatobacteraceae > Ilumatobacter_A > Ilumatobacter_A nonamiensis. The sequence continues at coordinate 21,795 of NZ_BAOL01000078.1, forward strand.
GCGCTGGGCGATGTCCTACCTCCGCGGCCCGATGACCCGTGACCAGATCGCGGAACTGATGGACGAGGACCGCACGACTGCTGCGACCGAGTCGGCACCCGACCCGAGCAGTGGGCTCGTGAATCAGCCGACTCCCGTGCCCGGAACACCACCGGCCCCACCGGTCGTGGCCGATGACGAGAGCGCCGTGATGCCCGACGTGGCCGACGGGACCGCCGTGCGTTGGGCGGACGTGGCCGCACCCTGGCTCGCCGAGGTCGGTGGCGATCCTCGCGGCACGAAACTCGCGGCGGCCGCCGTTGCGCGGGTGCAACTGCGCTACGACGAGACGAAGGCCGACCTCGTCCACGACGACGAGTTCGAGTGCGTCGTGTTCCCGCTCGGCGAGCAGATCGACGCCTCGCTGATGACGAAGGTCGACTACGACGACCGCGACCTCCGTACCGACGCACCAGCGACGGAGACGGCGTCGGTGTACCGCCTGAGCGATGCCAAGCTCGTGAACAAGACGTACTGGACGTCGCTCGACAAGGCCATTCGCGACGAACTCGTCCGGACATCCGAGCTGGAGATCGGCGCGAACACCGAGCTGAAGCTGTATGGCCGCCCGGGCGAGGACATCGAGGCGTTCCGGGTCCGATGCCGTCAGGAAGCGGAGTCGCGCGCCGATGAGGAGATCGCCGAGCTGCGCGACAAGTACGAGTCGAAGGCGAACAAGATCCGAGACCGGGCCGCTGCCCAGGAGGATCGCATCGACGTCCTCGAGGCGCAGTCGACCAGCAAACGGAACTCCGAGTTGCTGTCGACCGCCGGATCGGTGCTCGGGGGGCTCCTCGGTGGGAAGAAGTCGTCCGGCGGATTGCTGGGCGGGTTGCTCGGCGAGGCGGGCACCGCGGCCCGTCGGCGGGGCATGTCGAGTGCCGCCAGCCGACGTGTCGACGAGGCCGAGAACAAGCTCGATCGGCTGCTGGCCGAGCTCGAAGAGCTCGAGGCCGAACTCGCCGACGACGTGTCCGAGATCAGCAGAAAATGGAATGAAGCCGCGGAGGACACCGCCGTGATCTCGGTGGGCTTGGAAGGAAACGACGTGAAGGTCGTCCAGCTGTCGCTCACGTGGATTCCGGTCACCTGACGCGACCGGGACGCCTGTGCCGACGGTGGGACTCGAACCCACACTGACGGCCACCTAAAGGCCGTGCCTCTGCCAATTGGGCTACGTCGGCGCGCCGTCAGGGTACGTCACCCGCGGGCGAATCCTCGGCGACGACAGCGTTGCGGGGCAGCGGCGTCCTAGCCTTCGGCCGATGAGGCGCGGACGGCAGATCGCCGAATTGATCGGATGGTCCGCGGTCGCGGGAATGGGCGCCGTGATGCTGTCCCAGGCCGCCGGTGTGGACGGGACGCGAGCTCTGTCGAGCGCACAGGCGCTCACACCGTTCGGGATCCCGATCGTCGTGGGCGTCGCGGCAGGTGCCGTGTGGCGTCGCTCCCACACGCTCGCCGTCGCTTCGGCCTCGGTCGGGATCGCGGCACTCCTGCTGGCGGCACCGATCGTGTTCCCGGCGGGGCAGGATCCGGTGCGGGCGGACGCCGCCGGTCTCCGCGCGGCATCGATCAACCTGCTGTACAGCAACCCGTCGGTGGATCTGTTGGCCGACGACCTCCTCCGGCGTGATCCCGACGTGATCGTGTTCAGTGAGTACACCGTGCCGCACCAGCAGACTCTGCTCGCCCACGCCCTCGCCGATCGCTATCCGTATCGGATCGACCACGCGCTCCGAGGCGCGGGCGGGATGGCGATGTGGTCGAAGTTCCCGCTCACCGAATCGTCCCAGCCGGAGACCTCGCGCCGAGTCATCGAGGCCGACCTCGACGGCCCCGACGGACCGATCCTCGTCCTCGGCGTGCATCCGCCCACGCCGATCCACGACCATGATGCGTGGTCCGCGGACCTCGACGCACTCGGGGACCGGGCGGGCGACGCCGCCGTTCCGACGTTGATGATCGGCGACTTCAACGCCTCGTACTGGAACCCGGTGTTCCGATCCCTCCTGGACCACGACCTCGTCGATGCCCACATCGCACACGGACGTGGATGGTCACCCTCGTGGCCCACCGACGAGCTCGTTCCACCGTTCGTGCGTCTCGATCACGCGCTCACCGGCAACGGTCTCGTCTCGACCGATGTCGATGACTTCGAGGTGCCCGGCAGCGATCACGCCGGCTTCGTGGTGACGGTCAAGCCTGCGGAGAACTGAGCGCGGCGAGCAGACCGCGGAATGCGCGCCCGCGGTGCGAGATCGCATTCTTCGCATCGGCGTCCAACTCGGAGAACGTCGCTCCCCCACCCTCGGTGGGCACGAAGATCGCGTCGTAGCCGAAACCTCCGTCGCCGCGCTCGGCGGTGGCGATCGATCCAGGACAGACCCCTTCGATCGCGAGTTCCCGGCCGTCGGGCCAACGCACGAGCGCAACGGTCTTGAACGCGGCCGACCGGTCCTCGACCCCGTCGAGCTCGGCGAGCATCTTGTGGCGGTTGTCGGCGTAGCTGCAGCCCTCACCGGCGTAGCGTGCGGTGTAGACCCCGGGTGCTCCGCCGAGGGCGTCGACCTCGAGGCCGGTGTCGTCGGCGACGGCGGGAAGTCCCGTCGCCTCGACGATCGCCACCGCCTTCAATCGAGCGTTACCGACGAGCGTGTCCGCGTCCTCGACCACGTCCGGTACCTCGGCGGGGCGCGGGAGCAATTCGACGACCCCGTCCAGCAACTGCGCGATTTCGGCGACCTTGTCCGGATTGGCCGACGCGCAGACCAGTTGCGGAAGGTCGCTCACCGCTGCGCCGGACGAGCCGTCGGTGGGGTCGCCAGCAGGTCGGCCTGCATCGATGCGATGGTCGTCAAGGCACCCTCGGCCAGTCCGAGCAGTGCGTCGAGTTCGGATCGGGAGAACGCCATCCCCTCGGCCGTGCCCTGCACTTCGACGAAGCGCGCCTCGCCCGTCGGCCGCCCGTCGGTGTTGTCCTGCAACATCACGACGTTCATGTCGACCTCGGCCGCGAAGTCCTCGACGTACGGGAGGTCGAGGATCGGGTTCCCGTCGACGATTCCCACGCTGATCGCGCTGCAGAACGAGTGGAGCGGGTTCCGGGCGAGGTCGCCACGATCGACCACGCGCTGGAGCGCATCGTGGAGTGCGATGAAACCACCGCAGATGCTGGCGGTGCGGGTTCCGCCGTCGGCCTGGAGCACGTCGCAGTCGACGGTGACCTGTCGCTCGCCGAGGACCTTCATGTCACACGCAGCGCGCAGCGACCGAGCGATCAGACGCTGGATCTCGACGGTGCGGCCGCTCTGTTTGCCCTTCGCGGCTTCGCGGTTGATCCGTTCGGGCGAGGCACCGGGGAGCATCGAGTACTCGGCGGTGACCCAGCCCTTGCCGGAGTTGCGCATCCAACGGGGGACGTCATCGTCGACGCTGGCGGTGCAGAGCACGCGGGTCTGTCCGAAGCTGACGAGCACGGAGCCCTCGGCCATCTCGGTGAAGTCCCGTTCGAAGGTGATCGGGCGGAGTTCGTCGGCGCTGCGGCCGTCTGGTCTCGTCATGTCCGAGAACCTACCGGCCGCGGCCGAGCGTCATCCCGACGTCGATGGCCAGGGCTCGGTGTGATCGAGTTCGGGGCCGAGCAGACGGCCGCCGAGTTCACGGAACACGTCGATGTCGCCGCTGGATGCGAACCGGTGTGCTCCCTGACGATCGTCCTCTCGCAGCAGACCGGCTTCGCCGAGACGGCGGCGGACAGCGAATGCCGTCTCGTCGGCGGAACTCACCAGGGTGACGCCGTGACCCATCACCTCGCCGATCGTGCGGGCGAGGAACGGATAGTGGGTGCATCCGAGGAGCAGCGCATCGACATCCGCGGCGACGAGCGGCGCCAGCAGCCGCTCGGCGAGCACGGTCACCTCATCGCCGGTCGTCTTGCCGCGTTCCACGAACTCGACGAATCCGGGGCAGGCAGCGCTCGTCAGGCTGACCGGCACGCCGGTCTCGGCGATCGCGTGCGGATACGCACCGGAGGAGACGGTGCCGACGGTGCCGATGACACCGACGCGGCCCGTCGTGGTGGTCGCGACGAGAGCTTTCACCCCGGGCGTGATGACGTCGATGACGGGGACGTCGATCGCCGCACGGACCTCGTCGAGCCCTGCCGCTGTGGCGGTGTTGCAGGCGACGACGATCGCCTTGGCGCCGTAGTCGTCGACGAGGCTCCGGGTGATCTCGGTGGCGAACCCCCGCACGTCGTCCAGCGGTTTCGATCCGTACGGGTACCGACCGGTGTCACCGATGTAGACGAGGTCTTCCGACGGGAGCAGGTCGATCATCGCCCGGGCGACGGTCAGCCCGCCGAACCCCGAATCGAACATCCCGATCGGCCCGCTCATCGGCCGACAGGGTACTGCCCCTCTCGACACCGGGAGCTTCTCGACCGATGCCCGTCACGGATGTGAGCTCCGGGCCGGACAGCGACTCAGGCGCTCCGGTCCTGCGGCTTCTCCTCCCGGTCGGCCGCGCGTGCCCGCACGCCGATCGGCGCGGTGACGCGGAACCCGAGCAGATGACGGTCCTCTTCCGACTCGCCGGCCCAGTATCCGTACTCCCGGTTGTTCCGTGCCGCTGTTCGACATTCGTCGAGTACGGGGCAACCGTCGCACAGGCGCTTCGCCTTTTCCTGCCGGCGAATTCGAGCCTGCGGACGTTCCGCCTTCCGGGCGAAGAACAGCTCCAGCCGACCACGGCACGCGGCGTGCATTTTCCAGTCGCCGTTCGAGGACCCCGGCGCGCCGGCTCCGGCGGTGCCGTCGAGGAGTTGGAGTGGTGAAGTCGCCATCAGCCTTCCTTTCGACTGCGCCTCGGGTGTGTCCCGATGCGGATCGCAGCATTTTAGTATCGTTTACTTTACTTTAGCTCTGGTCAGCGCGCTTTCATGTCGCGTCGCGTAACGTGCGCTTCGTGGATGACGACGCCGAGCCGACGCTGGAGCTGCAGTCCGCGGCAGACGCCCTCGGCGTGCACTACCAGACCGCATACCGGTGGGTGCGGAACGGACAGCTACCCGCCCAGCTGACGGCGGGGAAGTATCGAATCTCTGCCCGCGACGTCGCCGAAATGAGGGCGAGTCGTCAACGCCCGCAGGCACCGAAGGCACCCAGCCCGGCGCGCTTGCACCGCCAGTCGACGCACATGCACGAGGTTCTGCTGGCGGGCGACGAGTACGCGGTGCGCAAGATCGCGCGCAGCCTCGTCGATGAGGGGACGACGATCCTCGAACTCGTCGAATCGGTCATCGCCCCGCCGCTCCGGGCGATCGGAGAGGCGTGGGCCGACGGGAGCGTGACGATCTCGGTCGAGCATCGTGCGTCCGCGATCGTCGAGCGGGTCCTCGGCGACCTGCTTCCCAACCCTCGCGGTCGTCGAAAGGGCACCGTCGTCGTGGCGGCGATCACCGGTGATCTGCACTCTCTGCCGACCACGATGGCGGCCGTTGCGCTTCGAGAGGCGAACTGGCGCGTCCACCACCTCGGGGCGCACACTCCGGGCGAGGAACTCCTGGCGTTCTGTGCCTCCCGCGAGGAGGTCGACGTGGCCGTGATCTCGCTGACCAGCCCGGAGGTACGGACGCGGGCCGAACGGGCCGCCGTCAGAATCCGCAAGTCGGGGACACCCACCCTCGTCGGCGGTGCGGGCCGGACACTCAGCGACCTCCTCGAGGAGGTCCAGGGTGCGGTCGACGGCAGGGTCGGCCGACGAGAACCTCAGAAGTAGATGATCTTCTCGGCTGCCGCCTCGGCATCGTCGAGATCGTCGGTGTACGCGCCGGTCGACAGGTACTTCCAGCCGCCGTCGCTGACGACGAACACGATCGTGCCCGATTCGATCTGACCGGCGACCTTCGCGGCGCCGGCCAATGCAGCTCCCGCCGAGATTCCGGCGAAGATGCCGCACTCGTTGACGAGACGGCGTGTCCATTCGATCGACTCGCGGGGTCGCACCACGCGCTTGCGGTCGAGCAGGTCGTACCCGTTCCAGTTCTCGAAGACGGGCGGGATGTAGCCCTCGCCGATGTTGCGCAGGCCCTCGACGCGCTCACCGAGCGGCGGCTCGACGGCGATGATCTGGATCGACGGGTCGTACTCCTTGAGGAACGTCCCGGTCCCCATGAGGGTGCCGCTCGTGCCGAGGCCGGCGACGAAGTGGGTGATCTCGGGAGCATCACGCACGATCTCCGGACCGGTTCCCTCGTAGTGCGCCCGGGGGTTCGAGTCGTTGGCGTACTGGTACGGGAAGAACCAGTCGGGGTTCTCGGCCGCGAGCGTCTTCGCACGTGCGACCGCTCCGTTCGAGCCCTCCTCCCCCGGCGTGAGGATGATCTCGGCGCCGAAGATCTCCAGCATCTGGCGACGCTCGATCGACACCGAGGTCGGCATCATGATCTTGATCGGATAGCCCTTCAGCTGCGCGATCGCAGCGAGCGCGATGCCGGTGTTGCCCGACGACGGCTCGAGGATCGTCTGACCGGGCTGCAACCGGCCGTCGGCTTCGGCCGATTCGATCATCAGCTTGGCGATGCGGTCCTTCACCGAACCGAACGGGTTCTGCATCTCCATCTTCGCCAGGATCCGCACGTCGGGGTTCGGCGACAGGTTCGAGACATCGACGAGTGGCGTGTTGCCGACCATGTCGAGCACGCCGGCATGCCGCGTTGCAGGAGCGGCGATCGACGGAGCCGGGGCGGTGGATGGGTTCGGAATCGCGCTCATCGTGGGGTCCAACGTGGAGGTCGAGGTCGCTATTCCGACAATTCCGATCTCCTTCGTCGGGATTCTACCGACGGTCGATCGCAAGTCCGACCCGGCCGCCCCGATGGAGGCCCGGGCAACGTCAGTCGGCTTCCGACCGCACCGCGAGCCCGAGCAGCGCCACGCAGGCGAGTACCACCACGATCTCGGGGAACACCGACAGCTGTGCCTCGGGCGACGGATTGAGCCCCGACATGTCGACGAAGCCGAACCAGCCGGACTCGGTCCGGGCGACGAAGAACGCGAGCAGGGAGATCCCTCCCCAGAGGACGCCCAGAGCCGGACCTGCGATCCTGGCGACGACGGGCAGCCCGGCGACGAACATCGGGACGACGAGACCGGCCGCGATGAACACGGACCCGATGGCGTTCAGCAGGAACTGGGTGCCGATGTTGCCGACCGGGATGTCGGAGTAGCCGTCGTTGTAGAGCGAGAGGTGCGCGTAGCCGGCGATCAGCGCAGCCACCGCGGCAACGACCCGGAGGATTCGGGAGAGGTCCATACACGGTGTTCGTCACCGTTGCCGCGCTGGATCATCTCGGCATCCGAGACGTGAACGGATCGGTCGGTCAGATGACGACGATCGGCTCGGACACGATCTCGCCGGCGACGATGCGATAGCTGCGTACCTCGGGCGCCTCGCGCTTGAGGCTGACGATCACGTAATGCCAAGCGGGCGAGACCGCGGCATCGACGTCGGTCGGGCTCGGGTACGGCTCGGAGTGCGTGTGGGAATGCACCACCGAGTTGATCTCCCACCCTCGATCGTCCGCGTCGACCTCGGCACGCATGAAGTCCTTCGGGTTCACGGTGTAGATTCGCGCGGAACGTTCGTCGTTGTGGCACGGGTAGAAGACCCGGCCGACATCGCCCGGGCCACCCTCGGCCGACAACGGACCCGCGATGAGCCCGCACGCCTCGAGCGGGTACTCGTCGAGCGCCAGGCCGACCAGTTGGGCGTACACGTCGCTGGTGACCTCGAACACGGTCGAGAGCGTAGCGATCGACGCGTGTCGGTACCCTCGCTCGTCTGATGGCGAAGAAGGGCAAGAAGACCAAGAAGGCGAAGCCGACCGACGGCACGCAGCTGATCGCCAGCTACAAGCGCGCCTACCGCGACTACGACATCCTCGACACCTACGAGGCCGGGATGGTGCTCACCGGGAGCGAGGTCAAGAGCCTGCGCGAGGGAAACGCCCAGATCGCCGAGGGGTACGCCCGCGTGCGTCGCGGTGAGATGTGGATCGACGGCATCCACATCCCCCCGTACACCAACGCGATCGGCTTCGGAGCCCACGACCCCGACCGCGAACGCAAGCTGCTCCTCAATCGCGCCGAGATCGACAAACTCGACATGCGCACCGCCCAGGGCGGACTGACGATCGTGCCGTTGCGCCTCTACTGGAAGGGCGGACGGGCGAAGATGGAACTCGGTCTGGCGAGGGGTCGGACGAAGGGCGACAAGCGTCAGAACCTGGCCGAGCGCGACGCCGACCGCGAGATGGAGACCGCCTTCAACCGGGCGAACAAGTACGGGACCTAGACGCGTTCGGGCCCCGCACATCGCTGTGCGGGGCCCGAATGGGGAGTTGACGAACCGGAGTCCACCTCTCGGCGAGGTGGGCTCGTTCGGCCGTGGTCAGCTCGTGGCGGCGACGATGCCGGTCGACAGCAGCAGCGCTGCCATCGGCATGTGCTGGCCGGCCGCACGGAGGTCCGTGAAGGCAGCCGGGTCACCGGCGACGAAGTCGTCGATGGCGAGTGTCAGCGTCCGCACGTGCTCCTCGAGTCCGGGGATCAGATCGTCGGGCGAGATCTCGCCCCCGGTGATCTCCTCGAAGAATGCACCTGCTGCCTCCTGGTAACCCTCCAGGTCGG
>NZ_BAOL01000077.1 GCF_000350145.1 Ilumatobacter nonamiensis YM16-303
CTCCGTGCGCGAACTGTTCACGAGAACGGGGTCGAGCGGTTACCAGCGGAGAATGGCGGCGAGGCCGTCGTCGAGGATGGCGACGTTCGGGACGACGTGGATGTCGGCGTCGGTGAGCAGCGCCTGACGGATTGCACGGTCGACGATTCCGGGGTTGTCGGACGACTCGGCGTCGTGGACCAGCAACGTCTCGACCCGGCCCTCGGCCAGTGCCTCGGTGACCTCGAGCGAGGTGGAGGTGCGGTGATCGACGCGCTCCTTGAACTCGTCGAGGAGCCGCTTGGTGTCGGTGGCCGCGATGTCGGACACCAGCCGGACGATCTCGGCGGCGGCACCCTCGTCATCGCCCGCCTCGACGGCGTGGGTCGGAATCGAGAGGCGATCGCCGAGCAGTTCGACGAGCATCGACTGGGCGCGGGTCGGTCCGACGACCAGAACGATCCGTGCGTCGACCCGGGCGACCATGTGCTCGACGGCGTCGGCGACGTCCCGGGCGTTCTCGTCCCAGGTGTTCTCGGCGCGCTGCTGGAAACGACGTTGGGACCAACCGCCGGGGTGTCCACGATGGATGTGCTCGGTGTCGCCCTCGACCTGCTCGCTCGTGGTGGTCCCGCCGCCGTCGAACGCGACCAGGTCGGCGCCTGCGAGGTCGACTTCGACCACGACGTGAGCGATGACGCGTTGGCGCGCCTCGATCAACGGTGCGAGCCGGGGAAGCGGCGCCTCGGTGAGCTCGGCGCGTCGGACCGGCTGGTCGATGAACTCCGCGAACGTCGGGCCCGACCGCGCCCTCACGGCGATCAGTGCTGCGCCGTCACCGTGGTCGAGCGCTTCGAGGTCGGACGTCATCTCGGCGACGTCGTCTTCCCACTCGGCCGAAGCCGGACGGAGGGCATTGCGCACCTGGACCCCGAAACGCTCGGACGCACCGGCGACATCGCTCCGTGCTGGAATCAGCGCGGTCAGGAACGGCCCGTCGCGCTCCACGAGGTCGCGCAGGTCGGTCATGGCAGAAGTGGTCGGCGTCGTCTCATTCATGCCAGGGGAGTACCACGCCGGACGTCGTGTGAAACGAAATCCGGACGTCGTTCAGAGCAGATCGACAGGGGCAGTCGTGCTGTCCTCGCCGTCGGTCGACCAGTCCCGCTGCTTGTCGAGATGGCGACCGTCGACTTGCGCGACCCCGTCGATGATGTCGACGATCGGTGCGATGAGTTCGAGACCAGCGGGAGCGAGCTCACCCGACAGGTGGGACCCCGTCGCTGTGCAGGCGAGGGCGTAGAGGCTGGCGACCGCACTCTGGTGCTGCGAGGCGAGTCCGCAACGCGCTCCGTCGGCCACGGTCCCGAAGAGCGACTCGAGTTCGTTGTCGATGTCGGCCGGAGCCGTTCGGTCGGACTTGCGGATGACGTCGAGTCGATCGGCGATCGCACCCCCGTCGTCCTTGCACGGCTGGCATTGTCCGCAGGACTCGATCGCCAGGAATCGGGCGACGCCGTGCGCGGTCGCCGCGAGGTCGGTGTGGTCGTCGAGCACGATGAAGCCGGCGGAGCCGAGCCCGGACCCGGTGTCGGCGAACGCGTCGAAGCACAGTCCGGTGTCGAAGCGATCGGCGGTGAGAACGGCGTTGGCGGTGCCGGAGATGGCGCCGATCACCGTGTGGTCGTCGACGGCGCCACCGCCGAGTTCATCGAGCACGTTCCAGAACGGCGTGCCCATCGCGAACTCGGCGACACCGTGGTGGGGAACCGCACCGGAGATCGTGCAGATCGCGGTCCCCGGCGTGGCGTCGGTGCCGACGGAACGGAACTCGTCGACGCCGTGGGTGAGGATGTACGTCACGTTGGCCATCGTCTCGACGTTGTTGACCACCGCAGTGCTTCCTGCCCCGCTGGTCTCGCCGGCGAGCGCGACCTCGCTGGCCTCGTTGCGCACATCGGCACCGTCGGCCAGTCCGCGCCGATACGGAGGGGTCACCCGAGGCAGAGGTGGTCGCCCCTCGACCACCTCGAGCAGCGCCGACTCCTCGCCGTACAGGTAGGACGACGGGCCGGTCACCACACGAAGTTCGACGTCTTCGAGTCCGTACGCCTCGAATGCGGCGATGGCCGGGCGCAGCCGTGCGATCTGCTCGTCGAACTGCTCCTTGACGGCGATGACGACGTCGGTGGCTCCAACGGCGCGCGCGGTGATCAGTGCTCCCTCGATGACCTGGAACGGATCGTTGTCGAGGAGGGTGCGGTCCTTGAAGGTGCCCGGCTCTCCCTCGGCTCCGTTCACGACCACCGAGACCGGTCGGTCGGTGGACATTTCCGCGACGGTGCGCCATTTCGTCCCCGTCGGGAAGCCGGCACCGCCGCGGCCGCGCAGACCGCTCGCCTCGATCATCGCGATGATCTCCAGCGGGTCCATGTCGGACGCGAGCTTCAGTCCCTCGCCACCGCCCATGGCGAGGTACTCGTCGAGCGTCTTGACAGCATCGGGACGAAGAATTCGGTTGAGTCGGGGCATGGGCGCGGCTCCTTTCCACGAGCTCGCGCGGCCTACCCGCTCCCAATAGCGCCGAAACCTCAGCGGAGGGTGACGGTGCGCGGGCCGGTGGTGAGGCGGCCGATGCGCCAGGTGGTCTCGGGGATCGCTGCCTGGACGTCGTCGGCGTCGGCCGCGGCGCAGACGACGACCATGCCGATGCCCATGTTGAGCGTGCGATACAGCTCATCGGTCGACATCTGGGGCGTCAGCTCGCGCACCAGACGGAACAGCGGCGGCACCGGCCAGGAACCGAGATCGATCTCCGCGCCGATCCCGTCCGGAAGCACCCGCGGCAGATTCTCGGGAAGGCCACCCCCCGTGATCTGGGCGAGTGCTTTCACGGCGCCGGTTGCCAGTGCCGGACGCAGCGGATCGAGATAGTTGCGGTGCGGTTCCAGCAGTGCGTCACCGAGCGGACGATCCATTCCTGCGACGATCGTGTCCATCGGCGCCCACTCGAACACCTTGCGCAACAGCGAGTACCCGTTCGTGTGCGGTCCGGAGGACGCCACACCGATGAGCACGTCGTCGGCCGCCACGTCGGCGCGCGGGAGCAGCTCGGACCGATCGGCGACGCCGATCAGCGTGCCGGCGATGTCGAAGGCCCCCTCGCGGTACACGCCGGGCATCTCGGCGGTCTCGCCGCCGAGAACCGCGCAGTTCGCGGCTCGGCACGCCTCGGACATGCCTTTCACGATGTCGGCGACCATGTCGGCATCGAGCACGCTCGCAGCGATGTAGTCGAGGAAGAACAGAGGACGAGCGTTCTGCACCAGCACGTCGCCGATGCAGTGGTTGACGATGTCGGCACCGACCCCACGCACGCGACCGAGTCGGGCCGCGAGTTCGACCTTCGTTCCGACGCCGTCGGTGGACGCGACGAGAACCGGGTCGTCCAGTTCGGTGATCGCCGCAGCCGAGAACACCCCGCCGAAGCTGCCGACACCCTGCAGTACTCCACGGCCCGAACCGACGTCGTGGGTCGATTCGACCGCCGCTTTCATCTCGGCGACGGCGCGCGTCCCCTCGTCGATGTCGACGCCTGCATCGGCGTACGACGCCAGAGCGGCCCCGGGAGCACGCCAGGCGATGTCACGGCGCACCTGCATTCCCCGGAACTCGATCGCCGACATGCGTGCGTACGCGATCCGGCGCGCCTCGTCGAGATCGTGGCCGACACCGGTCACGGCCAGGACGCGTCCGCCGGACACGCACCCGTCGGTGACGCCGGCGTCGAAGCGCATCGCAACGCCTTCGCCGGCCTCGTTGAGCGCTTCGGCATCGTCGATGCGGTCGGTGATCTGCGCGCCCGTGATCGGGTTGCCCGGATAGCCGTCGGCGGCGGCGACGACGGTGACAGCGGACCGCGAGCGTGTGACGAGCGGGACGCTGGTGACGTCACCGCGTGTGGCCGCCAGTGCCAACTCGCCGAGATCGGTTTCGAGCAGCGGGAGCACCGCTTGAGCCTCCGGGTCGCCGAATCGGGCGTTGTACTCGATCAGGCGGGGCCCGTCGGCGGTCAACATCAAGCCGGCGTAGATCACGCCGACGTAGGGCGTTTCGGCGGATCGGAAATGGTCGAGGACCGGTTGGACGAACTCGGCGACCAGATCGTCGGGTCGCAGCGCCACCGGCGCCGGTGCGTAGGCACCCATGCCACCGGTGTTCGGGCCGGTGTCACCTTCCCCGATCCGTTTGTGATCCTGGGCCAGCGGCAGCGCGACGGCAGTGGTGCCGTCACACAGTGCGAGCAGTGAGAACTCGGGTCCGCTGATCCGCTCCTCGAGGACGAATGCCCCGGACAAGGCCGCGTCGACGATGGCGGCCTCGGTCTCGCCGTCGGAGTCGGGGACGACGACACCCTTGCCGGCCGCCAGGCCGTCGAGTTTGACGACCACGCCGGTCCCCAGGGCGCGCCACCACGTGCGTGCGTCGTCGACCACGTTGGTCGACGCCGAGGGATCGAAACGCGCGAAGCGGGGACCCGGAATGCCGAGGTCGGCCGCCAGTTGGCGCGCGAAGCCCTTCGACGCCTCGATCCGGGCGAGGTCGGCGGTCGGACCGAAACAGGGGATGCCCCGACGGGCGCACTCGTCGGCGGCACCGTCGACCAATGCGGCCTCGGGTCCGGGAATGACCAGGTCGGTGTCGGCGGACGACGCATCGGCGAGGTCCGGTGCGAGGCGCACGTCGTGTCCGGCGCGTCGGCACGCCCATGCGAGTGCCTGCTCGCGCCCGCCGCCGCCCAGGATGAGAACCTGCATCAGTGCAGCACGCCCTCGAAGGCGAGCTTCGCCTGAGCGTCGCCGACCGCGAGGGGATAGGTACCCGTGAAGCAGGCGTTGCAGTAGCCGTCGTCGACGCCACCCTCGCGGCCGGCCACGGCGCGCATCATCCCGTCGAGCGAGAGGAACGCCAGGCTGTCGGCACCGATGTGGTCCTCCATCTCGGCCACGCTGAGGTGCGATGCCATGAGGTCGCCGTCGTGGCCCATGTCGACACCGAAGTGGCAGGCGTGGGTGATCGGCGGGCACGTGATCCGCAGGTGCACCTCGGCCGCGCCGGCGTCACGGACGAGCTTGACGAGCGGTCCCGCGGTCGTGCCGCGCACGAGCGAGTCGTCGATCATGATCACCCGCTTGCCCTCGAGGTTCTCGCTGAGCGCGTTGAACTTCAGCGCGACGCCGCGCTCGCGGATGTCCTGAGTCGGCTCGATGAAGGTGCGTCCGATGTAGCGGTTCTTGATGAGCCCGTCGTTGAACGGCAGGCCGCTCTCCTTCGAGAAACCGATCGCCGCGGGAATCGACGAGTCGGGCACGGGGATCACGACATCGGCGTCGACCAGCGATTCGCGAGCCAACTCGACGCCGAGTTGCTGACGGACGTGGTGGACCGACTTGGAATCCCACACCGAGTCGGGGCGGGAGAAGTAGACGAACTCGAACGTGCACCGGGCGGCGTTCGGCTGTGGAGCGAGGACTTGCTGGCGCTCGATCTCGGCGCCGCGCAGGGTGACCATCTCGCCGGGGTGGATCTCGTCGATGTCCACGCAGCCGAGTGTCGACAGCGCACAGGTCTCGGAGGCGACCGCATGGCCGCCATGGGGGAGGCGTCCGACCGACAGCGGCCGGAAACCCCACGGATCACGGACGGCGATGACCTGATCGGACGCGAGGATGACCAGCGAGAACGCTCCCTTCCACGCCGGCAGTGTGCGCTCGATGCGCTCCTGCCACGTCCGGCCGCCCGCCGCTGCGAGCATCAGGGTGAACACCTCGGTGTCGCTCGTGGCGGTCAGCCCGAAGCCCTTGTTGAGCAACTCGTCGCGCAGCCCGGTCGCATTCACCAGGTTGCCGTTGTGGGCGACCGAGAGCGGACCGTGCATCGTCTCGACGAGGAACGGTTGGATGTTGCGCTCGGCGTTGGAACCCGTCGTCGAGTAGCGGGTGTGTCCGATCGCGTGGTACCCGGTCAACGGTGCGAGTGCATCGGGGGTGAAGACGGTCGAGACGAGACCCGGCTCCTTGTGGACACGCGCCCGCTTGCCGTCGCTGACCGCCATTCCGGCAGCCTCCTGGCCCCGGTGCTGCAGCGCGAAGAGCCCGAAGAAGGCGAGCTGTGCCACGCCGTCACCGTGCGGTGTGGACAGGCCGAGCACACCGCACTCGTCGTGCGCGACGTCGTCGTTCGCGAACTCAGCGGGAACCGCCTGAACCGGGATCGATCGGGTCATGTCACTCCAGATGGGAGACCGCGACACGGATGCGCGGGGCTGCGGGATAGTCGGCGTATCGGAACGTCTCGCCGGTGAGTCGCTCGTAGGCATCAACGTATCGGGCGCTGGTGGCCGACCAGACCTCGTCACCCAACGTCGGAATGTCGCCGTCACCCCGGAAGTCGACGGCGGCGAGCGCTCGGCGGACGACCTCCTTGTCGAGACTCTCGGGTTCGACGCCGGACGCCAGGCGCTCCTGATAGCTGTCCTCGACCCACCAGCGTGACGAATCGGGGGTGTGGACCTCGTCGATCAGCAGCACCTCACCGGACTCGGCGATGCCGAACTCGTACTTCGTGTCGGCGAGGATCAGCCCGGCGTCACGCCCGCGTTGCAGACCCCGTTCGAACACAGCCAGCGCCGCGTCGTGGACCTGTTTCCACACGTCGGGCGCGACCAGGCCACGCTCGACCACGTCGTCGCAGGTGATCGGTACGTCGTGCGCGCCGGCATCGCCCTTCGTCGTGGGGGTGACGATCGGATGGGGGAGCGGGTCGTTCTTCCGGAGCCCGTCGGGAAGCTCGTGTCCGTAGATCGTGCGTTCGCCGCGCTCGTACGCGGTCCACAGCGCGGTGTCGGTGACCCCGGTGATGTGTCCGCGAACGATCACCTCGACGGGCAACGGCGCCGCTGCCCGAGCGATCGTGACGTTCGGATCGGGAACCTCGATGACGTGGTTGGCGACGATGTCGGATGTCTGATCGAACCACCATGCCGACAGTTCGTTCAGTACCTGTCCCTTGTAGGCGACCCCGGCGATGATCCGGTCGAAGGCCGACAGCCGATCGGTGGTGACGAAGAGGCGCTGGCCGGTTCGTTCACCGCCGAGCGCATACGACACCCGCACCTTGCCGTCCCGACGGTCCGACAGCGGGAGGTCGATCTCGGTCAGTGGTGCGGGGTGCCCGGTCATGGTGACGATTCTCGCGTCAGACTTGCTTCGCGTGGGCGACGCCCGCTTCGAAGATGCGCAGTCCGAGGTGGCGCCGCCCACCGCCGCCCCGCCGGTGGTGCGGGTGTTGTCGCGCCACGATGTGATTCTCCGGGTGGGGCATCAGGCCGAGGACCAGGCCGGTCGGGTCGCTGACGCCGGCGATGTCGTCGATCGAGCCGTTCGGGTTCGTACTCCGGTAGCGCAGCGCGATCTGACCAGCGGCCTCGAGCGAGGCGGGGTCCGGGTGCACATAGCGTCCTTCGCCGTGGGCGATCGGGCAGTGGATCGGATCCTCGATGCCCTTGGTCCAGATGCTCTTGCTCTTCGCCGCCCGTTCGAGCACGACCCAGCGACAGTCGAACACTCCCTGCGCGTTGTGCCCGAGCGCACCCGGAATCAGATTGGTGCGGCTGAGCACCTGAAATCCGTTGCAGATGCCGAGGAGCGGCCGCCCCTTGTCGACGAACTCGTGCAGCTTCTCGCCGAGCCCGAGGGTCAGGTCGAGGGCCATCATGCGGCCGGCTCCCAACGAGTCGGCGTAGCTGAACCCGCCCGCAACGACGGCGAGGCGGGCGTCGTCGAGATGTCGCGGGCTGGTGATCAGTTCCTTTGCACGCACGATGCGTGCGTCGGATCCGGCCAGATCGAGTGCCTTGGCGACGTCGTGGTCACGGTTCGTACCGGGCCCGGTGATCACGATCGCAGGAACTCGACTCATGACCGTGCCTCGCTGTCGTTGCCGGTCGTAGCGTCGAAGCCGACCGATGCGATCGCCTGTGCCCGGCTGTTGAACGCATCGATCAGTTCGGAGAGGTGGATCGGGTCGACACCGGGAAGCGACAGCACCCGTTTCTCGCTCACCGTTCCGAGGTCGACCAGCTCGTCGTCCATGATCCGACGGAACGCATCGACGCTGCGCTCCTCGACCTCGACCACGAGGCGCCCGATCGATTCGCTGAACAGCGCGGTGGCGAGGTTGTCATGGGGCAGCTCGGTGATCTTGGCCCCCAACCGTCCGGCGATGCACATCTCGGCCAGGGCGACCGCGAGACCGCCTTCGCTGACGTCGTGGCACGACACGACCAAGCCGGCGCGCATCGCGGCGTGGAGGCGCTGATAGTTCATCGCCGCATCGGTGTCGGGAGCGGGCACGACGCCGGGGTCCTCGGGTTCGCCGTGGACGAGGTCGTAGTGCGAGCCGGCGAACTCGGTCTCGGTCGACCCGATGAGCATCAGCAGGTTGCCGGGCGAGACCAGATCGGGCGTGATGCAGTGATCGGCGTCGGGAACGTGGCCGACCGCGGTGATGACGAGCGTGGGTGGCACGGCGTGGCGCTCTCCGTCCCCGCCGAGGTACTCGTTGTTGAGCGAGTCCTTCCCGGACACGAACGGTGCGTTGAACAGGAATGCGGCGGCGCACGCGCCGTCGACAGCGGCGACGAGGTCGCCCATCGTCGACTCGCGTCGCGGATCGCCCCACGAGAAGTTGTCGAGCAGAGCGATGCGTTCCGGGTCGGCACCGACGGCGACGGCATTGCGCACCGCCTCGTCGACCGCGGCGAAGGCCATCGCCTCCGGATCGTGGAGCCCGAACCACGGGTTGACGCCGATCCCGATCGCGAACCCGTGGGTCTCGGTCGGCTGGGCGAGCACGACTCCGTCGGCGGGTCCGTCCGACGCGGCGCCGACCAATGGGCGCACGACGGTCGAGCCGAGGATCTCGTGGTCGTAGCGGTGAATGGTCGCCGCTTTCGATGCGATGTTCGGATGGCCGAGCAGTGCGAGGATCGAGGCGGCCGGATCGTCGAGTTCGCGGGTGGTGGCTCCGCTGCGACGCGGGTCGGGCAGTCGTGCGTTCATGTGCCGCTGCGGTCGTCCGTCGTGCAGGAACGTGGTGTCGAGTTCGGCCACGACGTCGTCACCGTTGCGGACGATCAGTGTTCCGTCGCCGGTGAACGAACCGATGTCGGACCATCCCACGCCGACACGTTCGCACCGGTTCGCGAGCGCGCTCACGCCCCGCGGAGGCACGGACACGACCATCCGCTCCTGGGCTTCGGACAACCAGACCTCCCACGGCTCGAGCCCCGGATACTTCCGCGGAACGAGAGCGAGGTCGACGTCGGCGCCGATGCCCTCCGCCATCTCGCCGATCGCGGACGACAGGCCGCCGGCCCCGCAGTCGGTGATCGCGGAGTACATGTCCTCGGCCCCGACGAGCACGTCGATCAGCAGTTTCTCGACGATGGGATCACCGATCTGCACGCTCGCCCCGGCGACCTCGCCCGTCGTGGCGTCCATCGTCGCCGAGGAGAAGGTGGCGCCGCGGATGCCGTCACGTCCCGTGGCACCGCCGAGCACGAGCACCCGGTCTCCGGCGTGCGGACCGTCGTGCAGCGAGCGGCTCGGAGCGGAGCCGATGCATCCGGCGAACACGAGCGGATTCGTCGTGTACGCGGGGTCGTAGAGGATGGCTCCGGCGACCGTCGGCAGACCGATCTTGTTGCCGTAGTCGGCGACGCCGTCGATCACGCCGGCCTCGATCCGACGCGGGTGCAGCGTCCCCTCGGGAAGTTCCGCCAGCGGCAGATCGGTCGGGCCGAAGCAGAGGATGTCGGTGATGGCGATCGGGCGATGGGCGATCCCGAGGACGTCACGAATGACACCGCCGACCCCCGTGTTCGCTCCACCGAACGGCTCGACCGCCGACGGGTGATTGTGCGTTTCGGCCTTGAGGGCGAGTGTCGTTCCCTTCTGGAACTCGATCACACCGGCGTTGCCGACGAAGGCGGAACGTACGTAGTCGGCACCGATCGCCTCGGTACACGAGCGCAATTGGTGCATGAGTGACGGGCGCTGATCGCTCTCGGAGGCGCCAGGTTCGAGCGCATGGACGACGGCCCGGAACGTCTTGTGGGCGCAATGCTCGCTCCACGTCTGGGCGAGGGTCTCGATCTCGACATCGGTGGGGTCGCGGTCGAGCTCGGTGAAGTGGTCGCGAATGACGCGGAGTTCCTCCGGGTCGAGGTACAGCGCCCGCTCGACGTTCAGTTCGGCCAGCGCGTCGTCGTCGAGGCCGCGCATGGGGATCGATTCGACGGCGCCGACGGCTTCCTCGGTCCCGGGACGAACCGGTTCGATCGTCCCATCCGTCCACTGGTCGACGATCGGGTTGACGAGGAAACGGGCGACCACGGTGCGGCGGGTGGCCTCGTCGACCTCGGCGTCGAACTCGACGCGGAGGCCGGTGGCGGCGTATTCGATGTCGATTCCCAGCGTCGTGGTCGCGTGGCGGACGGCGTCAGCGGCCGTGTCGGTGACCCCGGGCAGGAGCGCGATCTCGACCCCGGGTTCGGTCGGAACGGCCCACGTTCCCATCTGGAGCAGGGGATCGACGAGGAGACCGTGCAGTCGCTGTTTGGCCTCGTCGGACAGGTCGCCGTCGATGTGGACGACGTCGGCGATGGTCATGCCACTCACGGCCGGGAGACCCAGCGCTGCGGCACCCGCGATGACCTGATCGACCCGTGGGTCCCGGTCCAGAGAGCGGATCGTCATGCGATGGCGATGGGACACCGGCGCGACCATACGGAGCGGAGCGTCCTCGGACCAGCTTTTCGCGTGAAAATTCACACACCCGTCGCGTGGTCCGCGCAGAACTTCGCGACGAATTGTCACGCTGTGTCAGGCGCGGGTCGAGCCGACATGGACGGCGGACGAGGCCTACGCTCCGTCGTTGATGGCGACGCACGACTCCACGGCCGCGGGACGGCAGCCCGATCCGACCCGGATCACACTGATCCGACACGGAGAGTCGAACGTGACCGTAGGACGGATCATCGGGGGACACCGGACCTGTTCGGGCTTGAGCGAGCTGGGACGACGGCAGAGCGTCCGGCTGGCGGCGCGGTTGGACGAGACGCAGGAGATCGATGCCGACGTGCTGCTCTCGAGCCACTTCGCACGGGCGATCGAGACGGCCGACATCATCCGTCCTGCCCTCGGTGCGGTCGAGGTGGACGCACCGTGGCCCGAGTTCGGGGAGCACGATCCCGGGCCCGACATCGACGGCACGACCTTCGAGGCGTACGTGGAGCGCTTCGGAACACCGGACTGGAACGGCGACCCGACCGTCGAGATCTTCCCCGGTGGCGAGACCACCGCGGACTTCCACGCCCGCGTCGGCCGGGCGCTCGACCGGGTCATCGAGACCTACACAGGTCGCCACGTGGTCGTGGCGTGCCACGGCGGAGTGGTCGACGCAGTCTTCCGCAGCGTCGTCGGTGTGCCATCCACCGGTGGTTTCGTGCTGAACACCCTGAACACCTCGCTCACCGAGTTCCGGGCCCCTGGCGCCGATGGAGCGTGGCGGGTCGTGCGCTACAACGACGCAGCGCACCTCGCAGGGTTGCCCGAGGCGACCGAGCGGTCGGCCCGATGAGTCGACGTGACGGGGGTGTTGGCCCGTGAAGTGGGTGGTGGTCGGAGCCGGGTCGGCCGGGTGCGTCGCGGCGCGACGGCTCGTCGACGCCGGACACCACGTGACGCTCATCGAGGCCGGCGCTCCGATGCAGCCCGACCACGGTGTCGTCGACATCGACGGCAGCGATGCGTTCGCTGCGATCGGGGTCGAGGGGCGGACCTTTCCCGACGTCGTCGCGCGGCGAACGACAGCGGGGCCCGAGCGGCGCTACCTGCGCGGACGCGGAGTCGGCGGATCGAGTGCCGTGAACGGGATGGTCGCGCTGCGTGGTGACCCGGCCCTCTACGCGTCGTGGGGGTGGGCACCGGCCGAGGTGGAGCAGGCCTGGGCACGCTGCCTCATCCCCGAGGAGCGACCGGAGGACGCCGAGTTGGGACGCACCGACCGCCTCTTGCTCGAAGCGCGCAGTGACGCCGAGGTGTGTCCGCTGACGAGACGCAACGGTCGCCGGGTCACGTCCGCCGAGGCGTACCTCTGGCCGATTCTCGGCGCCGTCGGGTCGCGGTTCGAGGTCGTCAGCGACCGGGTCGTCGACCGGGTCGACTTCGACGCCTCGGGCGCGGCGACGGGAGTGACGCTGGCCGGCGGCGAACAGGTGGATTGCGATGCCGTCGTACTCGCCGCCGGCGCCATCCACAGCCCGACGATCCTGCAACGCTCCGGAATCACCGCGGCGGGCACGGGATTGCGTGACCATCCAGCCGCTGGACTCCTGCTGAAGTTCGGTTCCGACTCGCGGGTGCAGCTCGATCCGGCGCGCCGTGGCCTCGCCACCGCGTCGATCGTGAACCACGACGGGATCCAGTTGCTCGCCTTGAACCACCTCGGAGTCGACTCGCCCCCGGAGTACGCGATGCTCCTGGTGGCGCTGATGCGCCCGATCTCGCCCGGCGGCAGCGTCCGACTTCGTTCCGACGACCCGATGGAGCCACCGATCGTCGATTTCCACCTGCTCAGTCACGCCGATGACCGGCGGCGCCTCGCCGTCGCGGTGCGCGAAGCACTCACGACGCTCGACGACCCACCGTTCGGTCCCGTCGTGGACGAGGTGTTCATCGACGATCGGGGTACCCGGGCTGCGTCCCTCGACAGCGACGAGGCGATCGAGGCGTGGCTCCTCGAGTACGGCGCCGACTACGTGCACGCATCGAGTTCGTGCGCGACGGTGCTCGACGACGCTGGGGGAGTGATCGGGCACGAAGGAACGTACGTGTGCGACGCGTCGGCGTTCCCCGGGATTCCGGACGCGAACACCCATCTTCCGACCACGATGCTCGCCGAGCGGATCGCCGCACGCTGGCCGGGCGTGGCCGGAGCCGTGGAAGGATTGTCGTCATGAGCGCGTCGAGCCCGTACACGTTGGGCCTGCACGAGATCGGTGACGGGTGCCATGCGTATCTCCAACCCGATGGCGGTTGGGGATGGAGCAATGCCGGACTGATCGTCGGCGACGGCCGGTCGCTGCTCGTCGACACGCTGTTCGACCTGAAGCTGACCGCAACCATGCTCGAGGCGATGGCGCCGCTGACCGCATCCGCCCCGGTGTCGTCGCTGGTCAACACGCACGCGAACGGCGACCACTGCTACGGCAACAGTGAGGTGGTCACGAACTGGCCCGAGGTGGAGATCGTCGCGTCGACCGCCACCGCGGAGGAGATGCCCGAGGTCCCGCCCGCCATGCTCGACGCGCTGAATCAGGCGCCCGGCGAGGTGGGCGACCTGTTCCGGAGCTTCTTCGGAGAATTCGACTTCGGCGGCATCGAGTTGACGCTGCCGACGCGCACGTTCGACGATCGCCTTCGCCTGGAGGTCGGAGGGCGCTCGATCGAACTGATCGAGGTCGGTCCGGCTCACACGCAGGGTGATGTCATCGTCCACGTTCCCGATGCGCGCACCGTCTACACGGGCGACATCCTGTTCATCGGCGGAACACCGATCGTGTGGGCGGGTCCGCTCTCGAACTGGATCGCCGCGTGCGATCTGATGCTGGCGATGGACGTCGACACGGTCGTTCCGGGGCACGGGCCGTTGACGGACCGTGACGGAATCGTCGAGGTCCGCGACTATCTCGCGTTCGTCGACACGGAAGCCACCGGTCGTCACGATGCCGGGATCGACGCGTTCGACGCAGCCAAGGACATCGCCGAACTGCTCGACGCGTCGCCACGTTTCGGTGACTGGGGCGAGTACGGCCGCATCGCCGTCAACGTGGACACCGTCTACCGAACCCTCGATGTCGGATACACGTCTCCCGACGTCGTCGAGCAGTTCCGGCGGATGGCGGAACTCGAAGCGCGCTGATCCCCGGAGCCACGGAGTCGAACTGCATGGGATCGTCCGACGTCGCGGTGGTGGGTGACGGGCCCGCAGGTTCCGCGCTCGCCCAGGCACTGCGACGGCGTGGTGTCGCAGTCGTTCTGGTCGGCGGCGATCGGCCGTGGAACGCCACGTACACGACGTGGGTCGATGATCTCGACGGGGTCGATGTCGTCGCCGATCGTGACATCTGGTTGCAGCGCTTCGACTCGATCGCCGCGCACTTCGACGACGCGATCACGATCGATCGGGAGTACGGAGTTCTCGACAACGAGCGGCTGCGGTCGGAGCTCCGTGACGGAGTGCCGCACCGAACGGACGTGGTCGTCGATGTCCACGACCTCGACGCGCGGATCGTCATCGACGCGACCGGTTGGCCGTCCGGACTCGACCCGACGGATCGATCCGAATTGGCCACCGCACCGAACTCGCGGTCGTGGCAAACGGCGCTGGGAGTGGTGCTCCCCGAGCGACCGGAGGGATCACTGGGCACGCCGACGATGATGGACTACCGCTCGCCGCCGGACGCCGGGTCGGTCGAACAGCCGACGTTCGCGTACTCGCTCCCCGTCAGCGACGGTTGGTTGGTCGAGGAGACCGTGCTCGCCGGCCCGGTGCTCGATCCCGATCAGCTCATCGAGCGCTTGGCGTCGAGGCTCGATTCGTCACCCGACCAGCTGCTCGAGCGTGCGCTGCGCATCGAACGGGTTCGGATTCCGATGGGTGCGCCCGTTCCGGCACGAGGGAGCACCGTTCCGGGCGCGGTGAGGTTCGGTGCGGCAGCCGGGATGATCCACACCGCGACCGGCTACTCGGTGGCGTCGTCGCTGCGCGCTGCGGACCGCGTCGCTTCGGCGATCGCGGAACGGCTGGACCGGCCGGCCGATCGAACAGCGGATCATCGAGCGGTCGCCGACGCCGTGTGGCCGATCCGACTTCGGCGGAGTCGGCGGCTGCACGACTACGGCCTGGCGGTTCTGCTCGACATGGACGCCGCGCAGATCCGCCGGTTCTTCCAGACCTTCTTCGAGCTTCCGGCGGACCGGTGGCCGACCTATCTCCGGGTCGACGCGGCGCCCCGCGACGTCGCCGCCGTCATGACGACGATGTTTCGACGGGCTGATTTTCCGTTGCGTCGTCGACTGGTGACCGGGAATCCGTTGACGCTGCTGTCCGCTCTGCGGCCCTGACGGAAAGCGATCGGCGGACGGCGAGCACCCAACCCAGTGCGACGCAGAAGGCGAAGATGAACCACTGGATCGCGTACGACAGATGCGGCCCGCTGTCGAGTTCGGGCAGGACGACCGGTTCCGGATCGTCCGCCGCGATCGGTGGCTCCGAGCCGGTGAGCTGGATGAAGACGGGTGCGACCTCGCCGGGCAGTTGTCGGGCGATCTGTGGAATGTCGATGCGACGGATCTCGGTGAGCGGCTCGCCGTCGTCGGCGTCGGTCAGGTCGCCGCGTTCACGGACCTCGGATGGCCGAACGAATCCGATGATGTCGACCTCGCCGGTCGGTGCATCGGGATGGTCGGTTCCCAGCGGGATGAAGCCGCGGTTGACCACCACCGTGGTGCCGTCGTCGGTGACCAACGCGCTGAGCACGTTGTCGCCGGCACGTCCGCCCTGGGAGTTGTTGAATTCGATGATCTGAGCGGGCAGGTACGTCCCCGACGTCGTGACCCGTCGCCACTCGGCATCGTCCTCGGACAGCTCGCCGCGATCGAGTTCGTCCAGGATGACCGTCAGTTCCACCGGCGCCTCCTGCGACCGTTCGCGCACGGCGCTGTTGAAGTCCTTGCGTTCGGAGAGACGGTCGAGTTGCCAGAACGCCAGGAAGATCATCCCGACGATCCCGGCGATGACGATCAGATGAAACAGCAACCAACGCGGCCGGAACAGAAACCGATACATCGACTCGGGACGGTATCGGCGAGCGGGCTACGGTCCGCCCGGTGAAGCCCGACCAGATCACACCCGAGTGGCTGTCCGAGGTGCTCGGGGCCGATGTCTCCGAGATCCGCACCGAACGCATCGGCGACGGCCTCGTCGGGCTGAACCTCCGGGTGAGCACAGGAGGTGCCGTGGGTGCACCGGACTCCGTGGTCATCAAGTTGCCGTCGCTCGACGAAACGAGCCGTGCGACCGGCATCGCGCTCCGCAACTACGAGTGCGAGGTGAAGTTCTACGAGCACATCGCGTCGACCGTCGACATCCGTGTGCCTCACTGCCACCACGGCGAGTGGGACGAGGAGAGTGGCGATTTCGTGCTCGTGCTGGAGGACATGGCGCCCGCCGAACAGGGGGACCAGGTCACAGGTTGCGACGTGGAGACCGCGCGGCTGGCTGTGGTCGAATTGGCGCAGCTGCACGGTCCGCGCTGGGCCGACGACACGCTCTTCGAACACGAGTTCCTCAGCCGTCGGACGGGTACCGACGACGGTGAACAGCTCGGCGCGTTGTGGGCCATGTTCCTTCCGGGCTTCTCGGCCACGTACTCGAAGTACCTCGACCCCGCGTCGCAGCAGGTGCTGGACGAGTTCGGTCCACGCCTCGTCGAATGGGTGGCGGGCGGCGACAGCACGCTGACGGTGACGCACGGGGACTACCGCCTCGACAACCTGCTGTTCGGCACGCCGGAGGGCGGTCCGCCGGTCACCGCCGTCGACTGGCAGACGCCCGGCCACGGTCCACCGATCAACGACGTCGCCTACTTCTGCGGTGCCGGTCTCCAGGTCGAGGACCGCCGCGCTGCGGAGCGTGACCTGCTCGACGCGTACCGGGCTGCGCTCCTGGAACACGGCGTCGAGGTCGACGCCGAATGGCTCTGGGGTCAGTACCGGCGCCAGGCGTTCGCCGGCGTGATCATGTCCGTCGTCGCGAGTCAGATCGTCGGCGGCAGCGACCGGAGCGAGGCGATGTTCGCGGCCATGGCGACCCGCCACCTCCAGCACTGCGTCGACCTCGACTCCCTCGACGTCATCTGAGTGTCGACGGGGCGCTGACCCCGGTGGACACCGAGCGGTACGGTCGAACCATGGAGCTTCCCGATTTCCACATTCCGCATGCGGAGAAGATCGAATGGATGATCGAGACGCACGGCTGGGCGCTCGAGGCCGTCGTTCCCGACCCGACGACCGACCCGCCCACGCCGGCGAGTGCGTACTCGATCGGCATGCGGGAGGCGGTCGACTTCCCCGACGTCGCCGTGTTCGGGTTGGCTCCCGCCGCGTCGAACGGACTGATCACACTCGTCGCCGACGCGTGCCGCGGCGGGACGCAGATCCCACTCGGCGCCGAGCTGGTCGGGTTGCTCGACAACGAACTGCGGTGCGTGTTCGCACCGATCGATCCCACGACGGCAGCGGACCTGTTCGACACCGCCGTGTCCTGGTTCCGTGGTGAACCTCTCGACATGGTGCAGTTGATCTACCCCGACCGCAACGGCTTCCTCCCGTACGAGGTGGGCTTCGATCAGCGCATGCGACTGGCCCAACCGATCGTCGGACAGATGGGCAGCTGACACTTCGACACCGCGCATCCACGCCGCGCGGTGCGGTGAAACGTGGAGCGCTCGCAGAGCGACGCGGTGGTACCGTCGACGCCACCGGGCTCACGAGCTCGACGACGCAGACGACGGCGATGACGACGTGACCACCACCGACCCCTACCCGGCAACGGGAGCCTGGATGCCGGGTGACCCGCTGGGCCATCGGCGGCTGTTCACGTTCGCGACCGATCGTCGGTTCGCGCTCGACTCCGGCGTCACGCTGTCCGACGTCACGATCGCCTACGAAACCTGGGGGACGCTCGACGCAGACGGGGCCAACGCGGTGCTGCTGTGCCACGCCTGGACGGGCGACAGCCACGCTGCCGGAGGGGCAACCCGCGGCCATCCTGACGCGGGTTGGTGGGACGCGATGGTCGGGCCGGGCAAGCCGATCGACACCGACCGGTACTTCGTCGTGTGTGCCAACGTGCTGGGCGGCTGTCAGGGATCGACGGGTCCCGCTTCGCCGAACCCGGCCGATGGGCAGCCGTACGGGTCCCGTTTCCCGGTCGTCACGATCCGGGACATGGTTCGATCCCAGGCCCGCCTCGCCGAGCATCTCGGTGTCTTCCAGTGGATGGCGGTGATCGGTGGCTCGATGGGCGGGATGCAGGCGCTCGAGTGGGCCGTCATGTATCCGCGGCGGGTGCGTTCGCTCGTCGCGATCGCCACCTGCATGCAGGCCACCGCGCAACAGATCGCATGGGGCGGCATCGGACGCCAGGCGATCCGACTGGATCCGAAGTGGCGCGGGGGTGACTACTACGACGCGGAACCCGGTGACGGCCCGACCGAGGGCTTGTCGATCGCGCGCCAGATCGCCCAGGTCACGTTCCGCAGCGACAACGTGTTCACCGATCGCTTCGGCCGTGACTTCTCCGGTCGTATGGAGACCGGCGACGTGCTCGGCATGTGGCAGCAGTACGAGGTCGAGCGCTACCTCGAACACCACGGCTTCAAGATCGTCCGCCGTTTCGATGCCAACAGCTACTTGTCGATCGGCAAGGCGATGGACCTGCACGACGTCGCCCGCGGGCGTGGATCGCTCGAGCGGGCCATGGCGCGAGTGCAGATTCCGACGATGTCGGTCGGAATCTGGAGCGACATGCTCTACCCGGCGTATCAGCAACAGCAGATCCAAGCGGTGGTCGCAGCGAACGGCGCGCCGAGTGAGTATCTGGAGATCGATTCACCACACGGTCACGACGCGTTCCTGATCAACGGTGATCAGATCGCCGGTCCGCTCGACCGGTTCCTCGGCGACGTCAGCAAATCGGTCATCTGACGCGGGACGCGTCGGCGTACGGACATGCCCGAAGGTCTGGAAGCCGAGATCTGGACGCGTGCGGCGCAGACACTCGTCGGCCGCACGATCGAGCGTGTCTGGTGCGATCAGCGCGTGGCTCCGCCCGGATTCGTCGACCTCCTGAACGGCAGCACGATCGGGGGAGTGTGGCGCCGCGGGAAGGTCGTGCTCGTCGAGACCGACGGGCCGACACTCGGGTTGCATTTCGGAATGACCGGTCGGCTCGAGATCGACGGCGCGGCTCCGATCACTCGTCTGGAGTACGCGTCGAACCGGGACCGAGCGGCGTGGGATCGGCTGCGCCTCTGGACGAAGGCAACCAACGACACGTCACCGTCGGAACGGCCCGCGCTGCGGATGAACGATCCACGCCGATTGGGGAGGCTGAGCCTCGATCCGGATCTCTCCGGGCTCGGCGCCGACTGCCTGACCTTGTCCGCCGACGAGCTCATCGCGGGCCTCGGGCGGCGGAGCGGCGCGATCAAGCCCACATTGCTGGATCAGGCGGTCGTCGCGGGCCTCGGAAACCTGTGTGCCGACGAGGTGCTGTTCCACGCCGGTGTGGCCCCGCGGCGGCCGGCGGATTCGCTGACCGGCGACGACATCGATGCGATCAGTGAGCAGTGCCGGTTGCGGCTTCCGGTCATGCTGGCGGCCGGCGGATCGACCCACGGCGACCTCTCGCCGGAGGTCCGTGCCGCGGTCGGCGCGTGCCCGCTCGACGGTGCACCGCTCGATCGAACGTCGATCAACGGCCGTACCGCAGTGTGGTGTCCGGCGCATCAGCGGTGACGACTCACGCACCTGCGCGCACGTGGTATCGACGCGTTCGCGATCAAAGCTGGCAGAATCGCTCACTGGTGTCGGCCGCAGCTCTGTTCCCTTTCTCGTCGTCCGCGATCGCGGTCGGCGACCCCTCGGCGACGCGCACGGTGTATCTGACCACGGTCGCCCTCGTGTTGCTCGGCATCGGACTGGCCGTGCTCGCGTGGTGGCTGTTCCGTCGGACCAAACCCGAACCGGAACTGTTCGCCCCGTTGGAACAGATGGAAACCCGCCCGTGGCGCAAGGGGGATTCGGAGGAACGCCAGCGACTCCTCGATGACGCCCGCCCGTACGGTGCGCGTCCGGTGAGTCTCGAAGCAGGTGCCGACCTCGATGTGAGCGACGAGGGCGACGCCGAAGATGGTGACGTCGAGGATGATGACGACGTCGGCGACGGGGACACATCGGACACCTCGGACACGTCGCCCGAGGTCGAGTTCGAGGATTCGGACGACCCGGAGGCGGAGGACGCCGTGGGCCCCGAGCAGGCCGACGACGATGAAGTCGAGAACCAGGACGCACCCGCTGACGATGCGACCCCGGCGACCGATCCGGTCGAGCGGATGCCGGAAATGGCCGGGAACGAGGACGATCCGACGCTCGCGATCGATCGGGCGTCGTCGTCCTCGCCTCGTCGCGGGTCGTGAACCCTCGGGAGGTTGTGATCCCCTCCGGCCGGTGGCAAACTACCGGACCGAAAACACCGCACTCGGAACGTGGAGTGCGCCATGCGGATGTGGCTCAGTTGGTAGAGCGTCACCTTGCCAAGGTGAAGGTCGCCGGTTCGATCCCGGTCATCCGCTCCAGAATCGTCATCCCCCCTGGTCACAGGGGGGATTTCGCTTTTTCACGAGCAGCAGGAGTGCGCGTCACGGCGGAAGCGGCCTGCGGGCACCGATCGGCTCCGTCCTGGGCGATGTCGAAGCGCGACTAGCTTGCCTGTTGTGAGCGCGGCACCGACCCTGTCCGAATCGAGTGGCGATCGGCGTCGCCGACGATGGTCCGCCGCGGTTGCCGTTGTGGCGTGCGGGTCGCTCCTGCTCGCTGCGTGCGGTGGCGACGACGACGGTGAGGACGCGGACACGACGGTTGATTCGGCGGCTTCCGATGATTCGACGGCGTCGGTCGATTCGGTGGCATCGGACGATTCGGTCGGCTCCGGCTCGACCGCCGTGGCCGAGACCGCCTCGACCGAGGCCGCGGAAACGACCGCAACGACCTCCGGTGAACTCGAGTACGTCACCGACGGTGCGACCGTGCTCGTGGCGAACGCGAGTCGGGTCGACGGCGGTGCCGGTGGGCTCACCGATGGCCTCGTCGCGGTCGGATACACGACGGCCGATCCGGTCAACAGCTCCGACGACGTGGACAAGCTCGACACCACGCAGATCTTCTACGTGGCGGGCGACGCAGCAGCTCAGGCCGTCGCCGACAACCTGCGCCTCGTCTTCGGCGGCGGCGACATCACCGTCGGTGAGGTGGCGGAGCCCGCGCCGACCGAGTCGGGCAACCTCGGCGACGCGACCGTGCTCGTGCTGATGGGCAACGACGTCGCCGGTCAGTCGCTCGAGGACCTGGGGTCGTCTGTCGCCGACAGCGGCGATTCCGACGATGCCGAGGATGATGCGGCGACCACGGAGCCGCCGACGACCTGACAGTCGTCAGCTGCACCCCTCGTCCCGACGGCGTCTCGACCGTCGAGTCGGGGCAGCGAGATGCCAACACGTCTCGGACCACGTAGGCTCGATCACTCGTACGACTCGTACCCAGACGCTTCGCTCGACGCGAGAGGACATTTGATGGCAGCCAACTCGGTACTGACGCACCGCAACGTGGGGCTGCTGACCGTGGCAGCCGTCGAAGCCCCCGAGGTTGTCACCTCGGAATGGATCGACGAACAGCTCGCCGACACCTACGAGAGGACCGGTCTGAGCGCAGGGATCCTGGCCGATCTCGCCGGTATCGAGGAACGGCGCTGGTGGCCCGAGGACGTGACGTTCGATCAAGCGGCGGCCAAGGCCGGGCGCAAGGCGCTCGATGAATCGGGCATCGACCCGGACGCGGTCGGCATGCTGATCTCCACATCGGTGTGCAAGGACCATCTCGAACCGTCGGTCGCCTGTGCCGTGCACCATGCGCTCGAACTCGCCCCCAGCTGCTTGAACTTCGACGTCGGCAACGCCTGTCTCGGCTTCATCAACGGCATGCAGATCGCCGCGGCCGCCATCGATTCCGGGTCGATCGACTACGCCCTCATCGTCGACGGCGAGGGCAGTCGCCACACCCAGCAGACCACGATCGAACGGCTCCAGGATCCGAACGCCACGGCGGAAGACGTGTTCTCCGAGTTCGCGTCGCTCACGCTCGGCTCGGGCGCTGCCGCCGCCGTGCTCTGCCGTCTCGACCAACATCCGGAAGCGCACCGCCTCGTCGGCGGCATCGCCCGCAGCGCCACCCAGCACAATCAGCTGTGCATCGGCGATCTCGACCGGATGCGTACCGACTCGCACGGCCTGATGATCGCCGGTCTCGAGCTCGCCGAAGCGGCGTGGAAGCACAGCGGTCACGATTTCGATTGGGAAGTCGGGATGGACCACTACGTCGTCCATCAGGTCAGCCAGCGCCACACCGAACTCCTGTGTGAGCGCCTCGGAATCGACCCCGACCGGTGCCCGCGCACGTTCCCGCAGTACGGCAACGTCGGCCCGGCCGCCATCCCGATCACGCTGGCCTCGGTGCAGGACACGATCCAGCCGGGCGAGCGTGTGCTGTGCATGGGAATCGGCTCGGGACTGAACACGAGTTTCACCGAAATCGTCTGGTGAACGAACCGCGACCGGCGATGGACCGGCCGGACGACGGAACATGGAGGACGTGGGGGATCGATCCCGCGTGGTCGCGAACGTTCGACGTGCCCGGCCACGACGGCATCACCCATCGGTGGCATCTCCTCGACACCGGACCGGGTGGGCCGGACGGAGCGACGGTGTTGTGTGTTCACGGAAATCCGACGTGGGCGTACGCCTGGAAATCGTTTCTCCGTCGATTCGGCGACGACCACCGCGTCATCGCGATCGATCAGCTCGGGATGGGCTACAGCGAACGCCTCGGCGCAGACGCTCCGCCCCGGCGGTACGTCGATCGAGTGGCCGACCTCGGCGATCTCATCGACCACCTCGCGATCGACGCCTCCCTCCCGCTCGTGCTGGCCGCCCACGACTGGGGCGGCGCGATCGCGATGGGCTGGGCCGTCGATCACCCCGACGACGTCGCCGGCATGGTGCTCTGCAACACCGGTATCGCCGTGCCGGCCGGCCGCGGCGCTCCCAAGATCATCCGACTGGCGGCATCCGGACCGTTGCGCGACCTGGTGTGTCGCCGCACATCGACCTTCGTGGAAGGAACCGTCCGGCTCTCGGGCCGGCGGATCAGCCGTCAGGACCGCGTGGTGTTCCGGGCCCCGTACCGGGGTGCTGAACACCGGCGAGCGATCGCCGATTTCGTCGGCGACGTTCCGCTCACCGACGACCACGAATCCGCGGCCGACATCGCCGCGGTCGCGGCCCAGTTGGGTCGCATCGACGCGCCCGTGCTGCTTGCGTGGGGTGCGCGGGACATCGTGTTCGACGACGACTTCGCGTCCGACCTGATGCAGCGACTTCCGCACGCAGAATTACAGCGATTTCCCGGAGCGAACCATCTCGTGATGGCGGAGGCCGACGTGGCGTCGACCGTCGACCGGTGGTTGACCGACCTGCTCGGCACCGACCGAGAACCTCGTCCGGTGGTGCAGCAGCACACCTCCTCCGTCTTCGACGGGTTGCATCGCCGGCGGGCGGAGCACACGATCGCCGTCGCCGACCTTGCGGGGCGCGACCGGATCGACTTCGCGACGTTTGCTCGACGCGTCGACAACGTCGCCGCGGGGCTCGTGCGACGCGGCCTGGAGCCGGGCGACCGGGTTGCGATGCTGACGCCGCCGGGGATCGATCTGCTGATCGCGGTGTACGGCGTCTGGCGTGCGGGCGGTGTGACGGTCGTGGCCGACCGGGGACTCGGCCTGCGTGGACTCGGTCGCGCGGTGGCGTCGGCGCGTCCCGCGTGGACGATCGGTCCCCGCACAGCCGGACTCGCCAGCACGGTGCTCCGATGGGCGCCGAAGTCGCAGCACATCGACGTCGCCATGCTGGTGGGCGAGGAGACCGGCTCGACCGAACTCCCGTCGGAGCCCGAAGCCGATGCACTCGCCGCGATCCTGTTCACGTCCGGCGCAACCGGCCCCGCGAAGGGTGTGCGCTACCGACACGGCCAACTGGCGGCCCAGCGCGACGCCCTGGCCACGACCTACGGGATCGGGGACGACGACCGGCTCGTCGCCGCGTTCGCCCCGTTCGCCCTCTACGGTCCGGCGCTCGGCGTCCCGACGGCATTCACGGACTGCGACGTCACCAAGCCCGGAACCCTGACCGCCACCGCGCTCGACGAAGCGTGTCGAGAGATCGATGCCACGATGGCCTTCGCATCGCCCGCCGCCTTGGCGAACGTGCTCGCGACTGCGGATGACGCGGCCGGTCTCGAGGGCGTAGCACAGCTGCGTCTGGTGTTCAGTGCGGGCGCACCCGTTCCCGCCGAGACGCTGCGCGCCGTCTCTGCGCTCGCGCCCGATGCGTCGATCCGGACGCCCTACGGGATGACCGAAGCACTGCCGGTGGCCGACATCGACCTCGCAACGATCGATCGAGCGGAGTTGAGCGGCGACGGACGTGGCGTCTGCGTCGGCGAACCGGTCGAGGGTGCGGAGGTGCTGGTCGCAGACCTCGACTTCGATCCGCTCGCCGGTGTTCCGACCTCGGTCCCCGTGGGAGCAACGGGTGAGATCCTCGTGCGCGCCCCGTGGGTGTCGGAGGGCTACCTCGCCCGATGGGAGACGGAACGGACGGCGCGTCCGGGAGCCGGATGGCATCGGTCGGGAGATGTGGGTCACCTCGACGACGACGGTCGGTTGTGGGTCGAAGGGCGCAGCGTGCACGTCATCGACGCGGCTGATGGTCCGGTGACCCCGGTTCCGATCGAGCGCGCGATCGAACGAGCGCTCTCGCCATCCGGCATCGTCACGACGGGGCGAGTCGCCGCCGTCGGCGTGGGGCCGGCGAGTTGTCAGCAGGTCGTGGTGGTCGTCGAGGCGGACGCGTCCGGTCTGGAACTCGCCGACCGTGACCTCGCCGCAGCGGTTCGGGGCGCTGTCGACGTGCCCGTCGCTGCGGTGCTCGTCATCGGTGAGCTGCCGGTGGACATTCGGCACAACGCAAAGATCGATCGAACGGCAGTGGCTGAGCGGGCCATCGAGTTCTTGTCCTGACCGGGATGGACTGACGTCATGCGCATCGCTGTCACGGGAGCGTCGAGTCTGATCGGCGCCACGCTCGTCGAGTCCCTGCTGCAGAGGGGCGATCAGGTCGTCGCGTTCCAGCGTGGGCAGACCGACTCGCCGGACCGTCCGACGCCCGGGCCCGGCGAACTGGTGACCCATCTCGGCGACGTGCGGGACGCGGCGGCGCTCGACGTTGCGCTCGAGCGATGCGACGTGGTCGTCCACCTGGCCGCCAAGGTGGGCGTGGTCGGCTCGCGTGACGAGTACGCCTCGGTGAACATCGACGGTACTCGCAACGTCATCGCAGCCGCCCAGCGACACGGGGCGCGCGGGGTCGTCCACGTCTCGACGCCGTCCGTGGCACACGACGGTCGTCCGATCGTCGGTGGTCGAGCGGAACCGCCGATCGTCGAGCACGGGACGGCGTGGTATCCCGAGACGAAAGCGATTGCCGAACGACGGGCCCTCGATTCCTCCGACGAACGATGCGCCGTCGTCGCCGTTCGGCCGCATCTCGTGTGGGGACCGGGCGACACGCAGCTCGTGGGCCGCATCGTCGAGCGTGCCGAGAACGGCCGCCTCGCTCTGGTCGGTGCGGGCCGCTCGTTGGTGGACACGACCTACGTCGAGAACGCGGCCTCAGCGCTCGTTGCCGCGGTCGACGCGATCGCCCCCGGCGCGGCGTGTGCCGGAAAGGCCTACGTCGTCAGCAATGGTGAGCCGCGCCCGATCCGTGAACTGGTCGAAGCGTTCTGCGTCGCTGCCGACGTGCCGTTCGAACCGCGGAACGTCCCGCTGGGGGTCGCCCGTCGGATCGGATCGGTGGTCGACGCGGCGTGGCCGCGACTGCATCGAGAAGACGAACCGCCACTGACCCGATTCCTGGCGGATCAACTCGGCACGGCGCACTGGTTCGATCAACGCAACGTGCGGGCGGATCTGGGTTGGCGGCCGAGCGTCTCGATCGACGAGGGACTGGCTGCACTCGGCGATTGGTATCGCGCCCGCCGCGGCGAGGCACCCAGCCGCTAGCCTCCGACCTGCTGGCGACGTGGCAGAGTGGCTTACGCAACGGCCTGCAAAGCCGTCTACCCGGGTTCGATTCCCGGCGTCGCCTCCAGAGAGGTGCTGGTCACGGGCCTGATTCCAGGCTCGTGACCACCCTCTGGTCACGGATTCTCGGGTTCGGCTCCCTGTGGGACGGACCCGATGTGTTCCTCGATCCCGGGCACGAGCTCGGGGGAGCGCAGCCGCTTGTTCACCGCGATCGCCAGCGCCAGCGCAGGTGCCGACAGCATCGCTCCGAGCAGTCCGGCGATCGCCACTCCACAGACGCTCGAGATGATGCTCGGCAGCGGATGCAGCGACAGACGGTCGCTGGTCAGACGGTTGCCGACGACGGTCTGGATGATGTTCTGGGCGACCAGTACGACGACCAGCAGGACGAAGGCCTGTTGAGGTCCGCCTGATCCGAGCGCGACCAGGAAGGCGAACACTCCCGACAGGATCGCCCCCAGATACGGGACGTAGGACGTGATGAACGTGACGCCGACCACGGCAATCACGAGCGGCAGGTCGAGCACGATCATCGCGAGCCCGATCACGGAAGCGGTGACGAGACTGGTCAGGGTGAGTGCGCCGAAGCCGCGTCGAAAGATCATGGTGGCGTCGTCGAGGATCGCCGTACCCAGTTCAGGGGCGACGCCGAGATGCCGGGCGAGCCAGTTCCGAACGCGGACCCAATCGACGAGGATGTAGTAGAGCATGAACGTCGCGAGGAACACTCCGATCGCGAACGCCATGGTGCTCGAGAAGACCGTGCCCGCCCAGGTCGCAACGCCGGACAACCACGTGGGTCCCTGGTCGAACCCGGTACCGACGATGCTCTCGCCATCGCCCAACACGTCGCCGTCGGCGAGCCACTGGTCGATCTCGTCGACCCCGTCGATGAGCGTCGCCCTGATCTCCAACGTCTCGCGCACGATGCCGTTGATCACCAGGATCGTCGTGACGATGAGGACGGCCCCGAAGATCGCGATCAGCAGCAACGCGCCCGCGGACCGTGGTACCCGGTGGCGCTGCAGCCAGTCGACGACCGGAACGCCCAGGGCGCCGACGACGACCGCGAGGAGCAATGGTACGACCAGGCCGCTGAACGCCATGATGAGGGAGTAGCCGAGCCCGATCGCGAGAATGATGCCCACGATCCACCACGACGTCATTCCCCACTGACGGATCCGCGCCTGAGCGCCGCTCCCGACCCCGGCTCGTCGCCGATCGGGCGCTGGACTGGTCGCCTCGGGCACGCACGGAGTGTAGATCGCACGCCTGGAGACTCCGGGGATCGCAACGCACCACGCGGAAGACCGTCGCGGAACGTACGCTGGATGCTCTGATGCCCGCAGCCACCACGACCACCGTCGTCGTCCCCGGAACCCACTTGATGACCGCTCTGGTCGGCCCCCGGGACCAGTACCTGCGATTGATCGAGAAGAACTTTCCGAACGTTCTGATCACCGTGCGCGGCAACGAGGTACGCGTCGAGGGTGAGGACACGCTCGCAGTGGCCGGCGTGGCCCGCCTGTTCGAGGAACTCGTCACCCTGCTGCAGACCGGTCAGACGCTCGACGAATCGACGCTGGAGCGCATCTTCACCATGATGCGCGCCGACGAGAAGCCAGCAGAGATCCTCGGCCACAGCATCCTCAAGGGGGCCAAGGGGCGCCAGATCAAGCCGAAGACCGGTGGCCAGAAGCGCTACGTGGACGCGATCGCCGAGAACGTGATCACCTTCGGGATCGGGCCGGCCGGGACGGGCAAATCGTGGCTCGCTGTAGCGATGGCTGTCCGTGCGTTGCAGGCGAAGGAAGTCCAGCGGATCATCCTGACCCGCCCCGCGGTCGAGGCCGGGGAGCGCCTCGGGTTCCTGCCCGGCGATCTGATGGCGAAGATCGACCCGTACCTCCGACCGTTGTACGACGCTCTCTACGACATGCTCGACCTCGAGGCCGTGACGCGGCTCGTCGAGAAGCAGGTGATCGAGATCGCCCCGCTCGCGTTCATGCGTGGACGCACGCTCAACAACAGCTTCATCATCCTCGACGAGGCGCAGAACACCTCGCCCGAGCAGATGAAGATGTTCCTCACCCGGATCGGATTCGGATCGCGCGTCGTGGTCACCGGCGACGCCACGCAGGTCGACGTGCCGAACGGCAAGAGTGGTTTGGCGGGACTCGAGCGGACCCTCGCCGGCATCGACGACCTGGCGTTCGTGCGCCTCACCGGGTCCGACGTCGTTCGCCACAAGATCGTGGCCGACATCGTCGCCGCCTACGAGCAGTCGGGGAATTCGAAGTCGTGAATCGAGTCCGATGACCTGCACGGTCGTTGCCCGCGACGAGCGAGCTGAACCAACGGCCGTCCCGGTCGATGTCGAGCGCTGGGCGGAGCTGGCCGAGGCCGCCGCATCGCGTGAAGGCGGCGACGGAGAACTGTCGCTGACGTTCGTCGATGTCGGTGCGATGACCGAATTGAACGCCGAGCACATGGGCAAGCAGGGGCCGACCGACGTGCTGTCGTTCCCGATGGACGACGAGCCGATGCCGGGTGTGCCGACGCTGCTGGGCGACATCGTGATCTGCCCCGACGTGGCACTCGCACAGAGCAGCGACCATGCCGGCACCTTCGACGACGAGCTGGCGCTGCTCGTCGTGCACGGTCTGCTGCACGTCCTCGGTCACGACCACGCGGAGGCTGACGAGACCGCGCTGATGCGGTCGCGCGAACTCGACCTGTTGTCGTCGTTGCACTGGGGCGGGCCCCCTCCGGCCGGGTTCCGCCAAGCGCAAGATTGAGACCCACCGTTCGGCGGCTCCTACGCTCGACGGATGGAAATCTCTCTGGAGGGCAAGGTCGCGCTGGTCACCGGCGCCTCACGTGGAATCGGCAAGGCGATCGCATCGTCATTTGCTGCATCGGGCGCGAAGGTGATGATCAACAGCCGCAAGCAGGACAGCCTCGATGCCGCGGCCGCCGAGATGACCGGCGAGGTCGAGACGTTCGCAGCGAACGCCGGAGACGAGGACGCCGGAGAACGCGCGGTCCTCGCAACCATCGAGCGGTTCGGCCGATTGGACATCCTCGTGAACAACGCTGCGACGAATCCGTACTTCGGCGCGACGATGGAGGTCGACAAGCCACGGTACGACAAGACGTTGCAGGTGAACCTCGAAGCCCCGATCTTCTGGAGCCAGGCGGCGTGGAAGCATGCGTTCTCCGAGGAACCCGGTGTCATCGTCAACGTCGCGTCGGTCGGTGGACTCCGCGCCGAGTTCGGACTCGGTGTCTACAACGTGACGAAGGCGGCGCTGATCCACACCACCCGTCAACTCGCGTCCGAGATCGGACCGACCCGGGTCGTCGGAATCGCGCCGGGACTCGTCGAGACCGACTTCGCGGCCTACCTCGTCGACAACTTCGGTGAGACCCTCGCCGGACGCCTTCCGACGAAGCGACTCGGGGATCCCCAGGACATCGCCAATCTCGCCACGTTCCTCGCCAGCGACCTCGCCTCGTGGATCACGGGCGAGACGTACGTGATCGACGGTGGCGCCGGCGTCGCTCCTGCCGCCGGCTGATCGCGACGCCGTCGCCGGGCGACGTTCCTCGGACTCCACGGAGCAAGCGAGCGGTCAGCTGACGTCGGGGTATCGCTCGGCGTGGTGCACGCTCGGGTCGGTCCGTTCCGGGTTGCTCGGGTCGGGTCCGGCGAGGTCGGGGTACTGGTCGCGGCGTCGAATCGCGGGGACTCTCGGGTTCACGAAGCTGACCCAGCGGGATTCGAGTCGTTCGCCGAGCGGATGCCGATAGTTGCCGCGGATCGGTCTCGGTGGCCCGTTCGGTGGGTGCGGGGTCGCGCCGGATGCTCGGATCGGGTGCCCGCGAGCGTCGGTGAACACCAATCTGTTCGGGTCGTCGGCGTTGCCGGTGATTCCGAGGCGGTGTCGGTGGTGCATCCGATGATGACGAGCACACAGCACGACGAGATTCGGGGTGTCTGTTCGTCCGCCGTCG
Organism: Ilumatobacter nonamiensis YM16-303; assembly: GCF_000350145.1. Classification (GTDB taxonomy): domain Bacteria; phylum Actinomycetota; class Acidimicrobiia; order Acidimicrobiales; family Ilumatobacteraceae; genus Ilumatobacter_A; species Ilumatobacter_A nonamiensis. The sequence continues at coordinate 30,166 of NZ_BAOL01000077.1, forward strand.
GCCCAGTGGATGATGTGGTGCAGGTCCAATCCGCGGGTCGTGGTGCAGCCGGGCACCTGGCAGCAACGTCGGTCCCGCTGCAAGACGGTGCGACGTGTCCGGTCGGGGATCGTGCGCTGGGTGCGTCCGACCGAGACCGGTTTGCCGGCTGCGGCGAAGACGGGATCGATGCTGCCGTCGCAAGTGAGATGGCGCGCAATCGAGTCGGGCAGGCGATCGCCGTGGTCGGTGCGCAGCGAGCCGTGGAGGTCGAGGTGCAGGTTGACGCGGTACCGGTTTCGACGGGCGGGCTCGGTGACGGTGTCGAGTGAGCGTTGCGCGAGTTCGAACAACGCATCGGTATCGCTGACCGGCCGGAAGACGCGTTCGGCGTCGTCGTGGGCGGCGCGGTTCTCGCGTTGGAACACGGCGTCACGTGCTTCGTCGAGGGCGTTCTCGATCAGCAGTCCGACGTCGGGATCGAGGTCGGCGTGCAGCCACCAACGTCCATCGGCCCCGGTCCCGAACGCCACGCGATTCCGAAGCTCCGACGCTCCGGACGTGCTGCAGGCTGGTTCGGCGGACGTTGCCTTGCTGCCGGTCGGTGCTTCGCCGCCGGTCGGGGTGTCGTCAGCGTCCAGGCAGCTGGTGACAGCGGTGCTCTCGTCGGCAGCATCGTCGTCGGCTGGGGGTGTCCAGTGCCAGTCGGTGTTCCTCACGAGGCGGCGAACCTGGGACACCGTCAGCTTCTTCGCCAGCGACACGACCTGCTCGTCGGCCCAGGCGGGGATGCGCCTGACGATCGGCATCAGCTGATCGAGCGACAACTCGCCGGAACGCATCGCGTCGAGCGACGTCGGCAATTCGTCAGCGCGCTCGGCTGCGGCGACGAGGTTGTTGGCGAGTGAGGGTCCGATCCCGCATCGCCACGCCAGGAACTGCTGGGGTCGCCACACGTCGTGGGCGGCCCAGAACCGTTCGTTCTCCGGGTCGATCAACCAGATGGTCAGATCCAACAACCGACCCATCTGGGCGTTCACGTGACCCGCGACGTCATCGCACAACTCCTGGAACGTCGACTCGTCGATCACATCCACAGGGCCGGACGGCTCACCCGGCTTGGGCGTCGTATCCATATCCAGATCGTACAGACGTTCGATTCAGGATGCAATCGTGTTCGTCAGTCGCTGCGGACCACGCATGTACGATCGGTCGAAACCGAGGGTTCCACGCCGAGCGACTTTGGGGGTCGAACATGTACGCAGCGCAACACGCCATCGAGCATCCGGATCGGCCGGCGTTCGTGATGGCGTCGACCGGGGAATCGGTCAGCTACCGCAGCTTCGAAGCTCGGAGCAACCAACTCGCTCACCTGTTGGAGTCCCACGGTCTCGGCCCACGCGACCACTACTCCATCTTCATGGAGAACAACGATCGGTACTTCGAGGCGTGCGCTGCGGGGGAGCGGTCGGGGATGTACTACACGTGCATCAACTCGTACCTCACGGCCGAGGAGATGAGCTACATCGTCGACAACTCGGAGTCTCAGGTCGTCATCACCTCGACGGCGAAGTTGCCGGTCGTTCTCGACGCGTTGCCGAATCTCGCCGACGTGTCGCTGGTCCTCGTCGTCGGTGGAGCGCCGGACGACGTCGACGATCGGGTACGGGACTACGTGACCGCAATTGCCGATCAACCGACGGGAGCGATCGAGCGGGAGTTGCTCGGCTCGGCGATGCTCTACTCGTCGGGGACGACGGGCCAGCCGAAGGGCATCATCCGCCCACTCCCGGAGCAGCACCCTTCCGAACAGCTCCCGCTGTTCGACTTCCTGTCCAATCTGTGGCACTACCGCGACGACATGGTCTACCTGTCGCCCGCGCCGTTGTACCACTCCGCCCCGCAGGCGGCCGTGAACCTCACCATCCGACAGGGTGGCACCGCGATCGTCATGGAGCGGTTCGACCCGCTCGAGTACCTCCGACTCATCGAGCGGTACCGGGTGACCCACAGCCAGCTCGTACCCACGATGTTCAGCCGGATGCTGAAGCTCCCGATCGAGGATCGAGAGCGGTTCGACCTCTCGTCGCTCGAGTTCGCCGTCCACGCCGCTGCGCCCTGCCCGGTGCAGGTCAAGGAGCAGATGATCGACTGGTGGGGCCCGATCATCCACGAGTACTACGGCGCGACCGAAGGGCTCGGCTTCTCGGCGTGCAACAGCGAGGAGTGGCTCGCTCACAAGGGCACGGTCGGCAAGATCGTGCTCGGCGAGGTGTTCGTGGCCGACGACGACATGAACGAGATGCCGACGGGCGTGCCGGGAACGCTGTGGTTCAAGTCCGGAACCGATTTCGAGTACCACAACGATCCGAGCAAGACCGCCGAAGCGAAGTCGAGTGACGGCACGATGACCACCGTCAACGACGTGGGTTACGTCGACGAGGACAACTTCTTGTACCTCACCGACCGGAAGACGTTCATGATCATCTCCGGCGGTGTGAACATCTACCCGCAGGAGACCGAGAACCTGCTGATCACGCATCCGAAGGTGGCCGATGCAGCCGTGTTCGGCGTGCCGAACGTCGATCTGGGTGAGGAGGTCAAGGCCGTGGTGCAGCCGATGCCCGGGATCGAGCACGATGAGGCGCTCGCGCTCGAACTGACCGAGTTCTGTGCGCAGCACCTGTCGCGCCAGAAGGTGCCACGTTCGATCGACTTCGACGCCGAGCTGCCGCGACTCCCGACCGGCAAGCTCTACAAACGAGTCCTCCGCGACCGCTACTGGGCCGACGGCGCCAGCAGCATCGTCTGAACGCCTCGATCGAGGCACACGTTCGGCCACGGGCCCGACGCTTTCGCGTCCCGGACGGCCGCAGCTGCGTAACGTCTCCGGGATGTCGACGCCGCCTCGGGTGAAGAACCGATGAGTGACAACGAGATCATCGTCGGGTTGGCGACCATTCTGGTCTTCGGGATCGGGGCGCAGTGGATCGGGCGTCGCATCCGGTTCCCGTCGCTGCTGCTCCTGCTGCCTGCCGGAATTCTCTCCGGCGACGTCCTCGGTCTCGTCGAACCGGAGGAGATGTTCGGCGAGCTGCTGTTCCCGCTCGTGACGATGCTGCTCAGCCTGTTGCTGTTCCAGAGCGGGCTGCAGCTCCGGGTGGCCGATCTTCCGACCGGAGCGCGGCGATCGGTCGTGCGACTCGTCACGATCGGGCTCGTGATCACGTTCGTCGGCGGATCCATCGCTGCCAACCTGGTCCTCGACGTTCCCCGCGAGCTCGCGTTCGTGACCGGCGCGATCTTGTCCGTCTCGGGTCCGACCGTCGTCGGTCCGATCCTCAACACGGTGCGACCACAGGAGCCGCTCGGTTCGGTCCTGCGGTGGGAGGGGACCACGCTCGACCCACTCGGGGCCACGGTCGGTGTGATCGTGCTGAACCTCGTGCTGCGTCCCGATGGCACCGAGATCCACCCGGTGGTGCAGATGGCAGGTCGCCTTGGTCTCGGTGTGATCGTCGGAGTGGTGGCAGCTGCACTGCTGGTGTTCGTGATGTCGCGGTTCCTCCTCACCGACGACATGGAGGCGTCGGTCGCGGTGCTGTTCGCCGTGGCCGCGTTCGCGTCGACGGAAGTGTTCCTGTCGGAAGCCGGACTGTTCGCGACCACCACGATGGGCATCGTCGTGGCGAACCAGCGGATCGTGAAGATCGACCGCATCACCGGCTTCGGCGAGACGCTGGACGTGCTCGTGATCGGGATCCTGTTCATCGTCCTCGGCGCACTGATCGCCGTCGACGACCTGGTGGAGTACGCGCTCCCGAGCCTGGGAATCGCGGCGCTCCTCGTGCTCGTCGTGCGCCCGCTGACCGCGGCCGTCTCACTCGCCGGGTCGCCGTTGACCCGGCGCGAGCGGGGGCTCGTCGCGTGGATGGATCCGCGCGGCATCGTGGCTGCCGCAACCGCCGCGCAGTTCGGACTGAGGCTGAACGACGCGGACTACGACGTCACCTTCCTGCTCCCCGTCGTGTTCGGCGTGATCATCAGTACGGGTGTGGTCTACGGACTCACGGCCAAACCGGTCGCACGAATGCTGGGTGTGACGCGACCGCCGCCGCGAGGGATCGGTCTGTTCGGCGACGATCCGTGGCTGGTGTCGTTCGGCCGGAGCCTTGCGGCTTCCGGGGTTCCCACGGTGCTGATCCTGAGCAACGACGCCCCGGTCGATGAATCGGTCGTCGACGACACCGAGGACTCGGACATGATCACGGTTTCTCTGCACGGAGAAGCGGCCCTCCTCGACGAGGCCGTCGAGCGAGCGGGGGTGTCGAAGGTGATCGTGTCGTTCCGCCCCGGCATCGTCCACAGTGTGTTCGTTGCCCGCCTCACCGAGCTGATCGGCCGACGTCACGTGCTGCTGCTCCCCGACGAGGTTCCGTCGATCGCGGGCGTGGCCGATCCGTGGACGCCTCGGCCGTTCGGTGGAACGCTCACCCGCTCCGCGATCGAGCGCCACGTCGACGAGGGGTGGGAGATCCGTGCTCGAACCGGCTCCCTGCCACATGGTCACCTGCTGTTGGCGGTCGTGACCTCCGATGGCGTCGTCGACCTTCAGCCCGAGACGTCCGACGGTGACGACGTCGAACGGATCATCTCACTCGGTCCGCCACCCGATGCCCCACGCGAGTGAAGGAGGATCAGGCCGTGGTCTCGCCGTGTTCGGCCTCGATCCACGTCGGTGATCCGACGATCATCGGATCGGGTGGGTGGACGATCTCGGTGTCCTTGCCCTCGTAGGGCAACGAATGCAGCACATGGCGCATCGCGTTGACCCGACCGCGCTTCTTGTCGTTGCTGCGCACCACGGTCCAGGGCGCGTGCGGTGACGACGTGCGTTGGAACATCTGGGACTTGACCGCCGTGTAGTCGTCCCAGCGATCCAGCGACGCGATGTCGGTGGGGCTCAGCTTCCACTGACGAACGGGGTCGACCCGGCGGATCGTGAAGCGGGTGATCTGTTCACTCCGGGAGACGGAGAACCAAAGCTTGATGAGCGTCGTTCCGGACTCGATCACCATTCGTTCGAACTCGGGCACGGACCGCAGGAACTCCTCGTGCTCGTGCGGCGTGCAGTAGCCCATCACCGGCTCGACCCCACCGCGGTTGTACCACGAACGGTCGAAGAAGCGGATCTCACCACTGCTGGGCAGGTGCCGGACATAGCGCTGGAAGAACCACTCGCCCTGTTCGCGCGCCGTGGGAACGGCGAGTGCGACCACATCGACGCCCCGCGGGTTGAGGTGCTCCATGAACCGCTTGATGGTGCTGCCCTTGCCCGCGGCGTCGCGCCCTTCGAACACCACCACGAGCTTGTGGCCGGTGTCCTGGATCCAGTCCTGAGCCTTGAGCAGCTCGATCTGGAGCGCTCGCTTGTCGCGCTCGTACTCCTCTCGGGTCATTCGTTCCTCGTAGGGGTAGCCCTCCTGCCACGTCTTGAGCGGGAGGCCATCCGGACCGATGAGCACCGGGTCGTCCATCTCGTCGAAGGTTCCGTCGACGGTGAAGCCCTGCGACCGGATCTCCTCGGCCGTCATCGTGCGGAAGGCGTCGATGAGCGAATGGATGTCGGTGGCGTCGAGTGCGGGTGTCGGATCCTGGGATGCGTCCGTGCTCATGCGACCTGACGATACGTGCACGGTGTGCGTCGGGCGCGATGGGACTGCCGCCTGTTCACCTGGCGGTTGTGTCCCGTTCACTCAGCGCCGGATCGGCTTGCCGAGGGCGGTGCGCGGGACCGCGTCGACCACGACCAAACGTTTCGGAGCGAGATGCGCGGCGTGGTGCTCTTTCACGTGACCGCGGAGTGCGTCGAGGGTGGGGGTCGAACCCGCGGTCGGGACGACCACGGCTTCGACGACCTGGCCCCATTCGGCGTCCTCGGCGCCACGGACCATCACGTCGGCGACGTCGGGATGGGACCGGAGCGCGGCCTCGACGGCCTCGGGCCACACGTTCTCGCCACCGGTGATGATCAGGTCGCCGCGCCGTCCCAGGACGTGCAGGCGCCCGTCGTCGCGCCACTCGCCGAGGTCACCGGTCGCGAACCAGCCATCGGCGTCTTTCGGATCGACGCCGTCGCGATAGCAACGAAGCAGCATCGGACAACGCACACGGATCTCACCGTCGCCGCCGATGTCCACCTCGACGCCGTCGAGCGGGCGACCTTCGTACACGACACCGCTGCCCGTCTCGGTCATGCCGTAGGTCGTGACGGTGTTCGTCGGCCGATCCGCAGGTGGACGGGACCCACCGAGCACGATCGTGCGGAAGATGCTCGGATCGATGCGTGACAGCGCGGTTGCCACGAGCGACACCATCGTCGCTCCGCTCGACATCACCGACGCCGCATCGAATCCGGCGTGCACGGTGAGCCGCGTCCCGGTGTGCAGGCTCCTCGTCACGACCGACAGCCCTCCGACGTGAGCGAGCGGGAGACACGCCAGCCAGTGGTCGTCGGGTCCGACATCGAGCCGACGGGATGTCGCGGTGGCGGATGCTGCGACCGCGTCGTGGGTGAGGACCACACCCTTCGGAGCGCCGGTCGATCCACTGGTCGCGATGACGAGTGCATCGCCCGCTTCGACCTCGTCACCGACCCGCATCGCCCGACAGAGCTCGTTCCGTGCTGCCGGCGGCAGACGTTGATCGACGGGGAACGCGGCGTCGCCGGCTTCCCAGATCTCGCTCAGTGTGTCGACGAAGTCGGGCCCTCCCGGTCGGTCGATGACGATCAGCCGTGCCATGTCGCTCCCGGCTCACCGAGGGACCGGGGGCTCAGCACTTGGCGGAGTGGTGTCATCGGCTCCATCATGGCGCACACATGAATCGTTGGTTGCTCGGAGCCCGCCCACGGACACTGCCAGCCGCAGTGGTCCCGGTCGCGATCGGTGCTGCCTGCGCCGTCGGTCTCGACGTCGACGTCGTGTGGTGGCGCGTGGCGCTCGCGCTGGTCGTCAGCCTGTCGCTGCAGGTCGGGGTGAACTACGCCAACGACTACAGCGACGGCGTGCGCGGAACCGACGACGTCCGGGTCGGACCCGCGCGATTGGTCGCCGGCGGATTGGCCGAACCGCGAGCGGTGAAGATCGCCGCGTACACGGCGTTCGGTCTGGCTGCAGCGGCGGGGCTCGCGATCGCGATCGCGACCAGTTGGTGGTTGATCGTGGTCGGCGCAGCAGCGATCGCCGCCGGCTGGTTCTACACCGGCGGATCGCACCCGTACGGGTACATGGGCCTCGGCGAGGTGTTCGTGTTCGTGTTCTTCGGCTTGGTCGCGACCGCGGGAACGACGTTCGCGGCAGTCGAGCGGATCACCGGGCTGGCGATCGTGATGGGGTGTGCCGCCGGTTCGTTGGCGTGCGCGCTGCTCGTGATCAACAACCTGCGCGACATCCCGACCGATCGAGAGGTCGGAAAGCGGACGCTCGCCGTGCGGCTCGGCGACCGTCGCACGCGTGTCCTGTACGTTGCGTTGGTCGGTCTCGCCTTCGTCCTGACGGCGGTTGCCGCGTTCGAACGCCCGTGGGTCCTGCTGGCCATCGGGGCGGTGCCGCTCGCTGTCAAGCCGGCGCGTATCGTCCTCGGCGGCGCGGTCGGCCCGGATCTGATCGCGGTGCTCGGTGAAACGGGTCGGCTGCAGCTGGCCTTCGGTGCGCTGGCGACCGTCGGTCTCGCACTGGGGTGACGTCAGCGGACGAACGTGGCCAGAGCCGCCGCGGTTGCGCTCGGGTTCTCCAGGTGGACGCTGTGTCCGGCGTCCTCGATCACGATCAGTCGTGAGTCGTCGATGCCGCTCGTGAGCCGCTCACCCAGCGAACGGAACTTCGAGTCGTGCTCACCCACCAGGACGAGCGTCGGGCAGCGGACTTCTCCAAGCCGTGACCAGAGGGGGTCCTGTGTCCCGGTTCCCGTGGTCCGCAGGCTCGAAGCCAACCCTGCCGCACTGTTGCGCAGTCGGTCGCTGCGCATCGCGGATTCCTCGTCGAGACCGGCGAAGAGTGGATTGGCAAGCCACTCGTCGATGAACTTCTCGACGCCGATCTGCTCGACCCGCTCGGCGAGGCGTTCGTCGCTCGCTCGCCTGGCCGCGCGCTCGTCGGCGTCGTCGATGCCGGCCGTCGCGCCGATCAACACGAGTCGCTCGACGAGTTCCGGATGAGCGAGCGCCGCGTGCAGCGACACCCGCCCGCCCATGGAATAGCCGACGTAGGTGCCGGCGCCGCCCTGGCGGACGAGGTGGTCGGCCGCTCCCCACAGATCGGTGTGGACGTCACCGGCGCGTCCGTGGCCCGGGAGGTCGATCGCCTGCGTCACGACCCCCGGGGTCGACTCGTGCAGTCGCGCCTCGATGTCGGCCCAGCTCCGCGCGGTCTGAGTGAATCCGTGGGCGAGAACGACCCGGTCGCTCACGCGGGGGCGTCAGCGAGCGCCTGATCGGCCATCTTGCGCAACACCTTCGCGAAGGTCGCCGAATCCTGGGCGCCCGGCACGGCCCACTGGTCGTTGAACACGTAGGTGGGCACTGCGGTGATCCCGGTGTCCCGGGCGTGGTCGAGTTCTGCCGCGACCTCGGCGGTGCCTTCCGACGACTCGAGGAACGCAATCGCCTCGTCGCGGTCGACGCCGACGTCTGCGGCGCAGTCGGCCAGCGCGCCGGCGTCACCGACGTGGGTTCCGTCCATGAAGTAGGCCCGGAGCAGTCGCTCCTTCATCGCGTCCTGCGTCACGGGGGATTCGGGCTGCCCCGCCCACCAGATCAGCCGATGTGCGAGCAGCGTGTTGGCGCGCTGCGCACGATCCATCCGGAACTCGAGGCCGTCCTCGGCGGCCGTGCGAGTGACGTGGCCGATGATCTGCTCGGCCTTCTCCGGACCGCCGAACTTCTTCGCGTAGGCGTCGAGCACCGGACCGGCAACGCCCGGCGCTGCCGTGGGATCAAGCTGGTAGGGCTTGTACTCGATGTCGAAATCCACACCGAGGTCACCGTCCTCGGTCGCCTCGGCAAGGCCTGCTTCGAAGCGCCGTTTGCCGATGTAGCACCACGGGCACACGACATCGGAGTAGATGTCGATCGAGATCGTGGGCCGAGTCGAGCCGGTCTGGTCGCTCGACCCGGGTCCGGTGTTGGTGTCGATGTCCATGACTTCCAGGGTAGGGCCGTATCGTCGGTGGGCGATGGTCGAGGTCCCCGCTGCTCGTGAACTCCCCGCCGACGCGAGTCCGACCGACGTCCAGGCCACGTACTGTGCGACCCTCGTCGATCAGTGGCTGCGGCTCGGCGTGCGCCACGCCATCGTCGCCCCCGGCTCGCGGTCGACGCCGATGGCGCTCGCGCTCACCGATCGAGAGGAGATGGCGGTCCACGTCGTCCACGACGAACGCGCTGCCGCCTTCGTGGCCGTCGGGCTCGGGCTCGACGCAGGTCCCGACCGACCGGCCACCCCGGCGTTGCTGCTGTGCACGAGTGGCACCGCCGCCGCGAACTTCTTCCCGGCCGTGGTGGAGGCCGGACTGTCCGAGATTCCGCTGATCGTGCTCACCGCCGATCGGCCCGACGAGCTGCGAGGGGTGGGCGCGCCGCAGACCATCGACCAGATCGATCTGTACGGCGGCCACGTCCGCTGGTCATGCGATCCAGGGGTCGCCGAGGCGTCGACGGCGGGGGAGTGGCGCCCGTTGGCGACGACCGCGTGGAAACACTCGGCTCACGGTCCCGTTCAGCTCAACCTCGCTTTCCGGGAGCCGCTGGTCGGTCGGGCGTACGCCCTGCCCGCTCCGCACGATCCCGAACCCGTCGATCACGCCCCCGCGAACGTTGCGCCCACCGACGCCGTCCCGAGTGGATTCGATCGTGAACGCGGGATCATCCTCGTGGGCGGTCGGCATGGCGTCGATGTCGACAAGATCGTCGAGTTGGGTCGGCGGACGGCTTGGCCGATCATCGCCGACCCGACGTCGGGCATGCGGCACCTCGGCGACGTCAGCACCGTCGACGCGCTGCTGCGGTCCGAGGGGTTCGCGGACACGTTCGCCCCGGACACGATCGTGCGAATCGGTCGACCGTCGACGTCGAAACTGCTCGCGCAGTGGACGGCTCGCCTCGACGCCACGCTGATCCAGGTCGGCGGCCCCGGCCGGATCGATCCCGCGCACGATGTGGCGGCCCGGTGCACGATCGACGACCTGCTGGCCGCGGCTCCCTCGGCAGCGACCGGTCGCTCGTGGCTCGACGAGTGGCGCCGTGTGGACGAGATCGCCGATCAGGTCATGGCAACGCACGTGATCGGTGACGATCTGAGCGAACCGGCGGTCGCCCGGGTGATCGCCGAGAACCTTCCGCCGGCTGCCCGGTTGACCGTCTCCTCATCGATGCCGGTCCGCGATCTCGAATGGTTCGGCGGACGCACGGCGACCGCCCACAGCAACCGCGGTGCGAACGGCATCGACGGAGTCCTGTCCACCGCGCTCGGCAGGGCGCTCGGCCGAGCACACAGCTCGGCCCGACCCGTCGGTCCGGAGTTCGTGCTGATCGGTGACCTCGCGTTCGTGCACGACTCGAACGCACTCGTGGCATTGACGGAGCGGGCGGTCGATCTGCGCGTGGTCGTGGTCGACAACGACGGCGGTGGGATCTTCTCGTTCCTCCCGCAGGCGACGATCCTCGAACACCGTCGATTCGAGCAGCTGTTCGGGACCCCGCTGGGAACGGACGTGTTGCAACTCGCCGCCGCTCACGGGGTTCCCACGGCGACGGCCACCTCGGGCGCCGAGTTGATCGATCAACTGGGTCGGCCCGGACCGTGGTTGTGCCGCGTCCCGTCCGATCGCGCGGAGAACGTCCTCGTCCACCAGCGGCTCCACGATGCCGTGAATGCGGCCCTGGACGCCGCGCGCTGAACAGCACGACCGCCCGCCCCGGTCCGGTCAGGGCAGCAGCACGAGCTTGCCGACGAAGTCCTTGCGTCCGAAGCGCTCCTGGGCAGCGGCGATCTCGGGGAGAGGGAAGGTCGCCGCGACGAGCGGGGCGACACCACCACTGGCACCGATCGCCGCCAGTTGGGCGAAGTCGTCCGGCGTGTGCATCGTGGAGCCGATGATCTTCCGGTGTCGGAGGTACAGGCGGCGGATGTCGAATGGCACGATCGGTCCCGCGATCGCGCCGGCGGTCACCAGTCGACCGCCGTCGCGAAGTCGGTCGATCAGGGGTCCGAACTCGTCGCCACCCACGACATCGACGACAGCATCGGCGGGTTCGATCGCGGTGATGTCGTCGATCCCGCGAACGGAGATCTCCGCCACGTCGAGTTCGGCGATGACGTCGCGCTTCGACTCGCTGGTCCGGGCGACGACGGAGCAACCGCGGTCGATCAGGAGCTGGACGGCGGCCATCCCGACCCCTCCGGACGCGCCGGTCACGATCACCCGCTCGCCGGCGGCGCACTCGGCCCGATTCAGCATTCCGAGTGCGGTGCCGTACGCCGTGGGCAGACACGCCAACTGAGCGGGCGACAGCGGGGAGCCGGACACGTCGTGGAGCTGGCGCTCCGAGCAGAGGTGGTACTGGGCGAATCCGCCGTCGATCTCACTCCCGATGATGTCGGCGGGATACGCCCCGTCGTAGCGAGCCGCCGGGTCGACGATCACCGGGCGCCCGTTCCACGTCTCGTCGACGCCGGAACCGACTTCGACGACCTCGCCCGCGACGTCGATCCCCTGAATCCGCGGGAAATCGAGCGGCACACCCTTCCACCCCACGACCGCGTCCGGATCATCGGCGGTGCCGTAGGCGCCTTCGCGCGACCAGATGTCGGTGTTGTTGAGCGCGGCCGCAGTCACGCGCACCAGCACCTGCCCCGCTCCGACCTCGGGGCGCGGCCAATCGTCGTGGATCTCGATGTGTTCCGGCCCGCCGTGGCCGAGCGTGACCGCTGCCGTCATCACCCTGCGTCCGCTCACGAGCCGAGCTTGACACATCAGCCGAAGGGGCCGTTGCGAGCGGCCGCCGAAAAAATGGTGGAGGCGGAAAGCTTTCGCCTTCCGCCCCCAAGTCGTCGAGAGGTTATCGGGTCCGACTCGCAGTTGGGTGCATCGACGCTACGGCCGGATGATCGCCGAGAGCATCGCCTGGAACTTGGCCTGGGTCTCGGCGAGTTCGGCGAGCGGGTCGCTGTCGGCGACGATGCCTCCGCCGGCGACCAAGCGTGCGGATCTCCGATCGGAGGCGAACTCTGCGCAGCGGATCGCCACGGCCCACGCTCCGTCGCCGTGCGCGTCGACCCAGCCGACCGCACCTCCGTACCGACCCCGTTCGAACCCCTCGACGTGGCCGATCAGGTCGAGTGCCTCGGAACGTGGGTGACCTCCGAGTGCCGGCGTCGGCGACAGGGCGCGCACCAGCTCGACGACCGACGGGCCGGGCTGGGACAACATTCCTTCCATCCGGGTGCCGAGGTGCTGCACGTTGGCGACCGTGACGACCGACGGCTCCGGCTCCCAGTCGAGATAGCTGACATAGGGCAGGAGTCGGTCGTGAACGTCGTCGATCACGACTCGGTGCTCGATCTGGTTCTTCGTGCTCGCCTGCAGTTCTGCGGCCAGACGCGCGTCGTTGTCGACGTCGCCCGTGCGCGGCGTCGTGCCGGCGAGCGGGTGGGACCGGATCACGGCACCCTCGACCTCCACGAGCAGTTCGGGCGAGGCCCCGACGAACCCGTCGATCGAGAAGCGGTAGCTCGACGAGAACGTCGCCTTCAGTCGGCGGAGGACCGCGTGGATGCTGATGGGGCCATCGGCAGCCACCTCGATCGGGCGGGCGATGACCGCCTTGGTGAGTGTCCCGGCACGAACCGCATCACGCGCCTGGGCAACCGCCGCGAGGTAGTGGTCGATGTCGACGAGTGGAGCGATCGTCCACGACGGCGCGGTGGGTTCGGGTTCGCGCGGCGGGGCCAACGCTGCGTCGATGTCGGCACCATCGATGGCGGTCACCCACGCGTCGCCGTCGCGTTTGACGACCGTGACCGCGGGAATGAGCAGGTCGGAATCGGCGCCGGGGCGAAACGGGACTCCTCCGACCGCGATCGGTGCCGCCGCTCCGACGGACGAGTCGTGCTCGATCGATGCGAGGAGGTCCGCGGCGTCGTCCGCTGCCACCCGAGTCGCGACACCGCTTCCCGCGACTCCGTTGCCGCCGCGAACGAACAGGACCCCGTCGTCGGCGGCGATGTCGTTGAGATCCGGTGCGGCGTCGGTGAACTCCGACAGGGGGCGGGTGATCGCCTTCATGGTCGTCGAACCTCGCGGATCAGTCGCGCGTGCCGACCATCAGCTGCGTGAGCCCACCCGAGAGCTGTCGGTGCGTCGCATCGCCGAACCCGGCCGAACGCAACATCGCCAGCAGTTCATCGGGATCGGGCAGGTAGGCCACGCTCTTCGGGAGGTAGCTGTATGCCGCGCCGTCGGACAGTGCGGCGCCGATCTTCGGCACGATCTTGCCGAAATAGATGTCGTTGCCGAAACGCAACACCCGATTCGGTGGGGTGCTGACGTCGAGCAGCGCGATCCGTCCTCCGGGACGGATCACTCGACCCAACTCCTCGAAGAAATCACCGAGATCGAGGAGGTTGCGGAGTGCGAAGCCGCAGGTGACGCCGTCGACCGACCCGTCGGGTACCGGCAAGCGCAAGATGTCGGTCTGCACGCGCGGGGCGCCGGATCGGTCTGCCGTCAACATCCCGAAGCTGAGGTCCATCGAGAACGGTCGCAGACCCGACTCGGCGAGGTCGATGCACATGTCGCCGGTGCCGCTGGCGAGGTCGAGCACGCTCGATCCTGCGGGAAGCGCGAGGTCCCGGATCGCTCGCTTGCGCCAACGCACATCGAGGCGCAACGAGATGATGCGGTTCAGTCGGTCGTACTTCGGCGCGATCGCGTCGAACATGTCGCGCACCGCAGCGACCTTCTCCTCGCCCTCGGGAAGATCGTCGGTGTCCCATCGGCGGGTCGAAGCGTCCGGGGCTGGCTGGGAACTCACCCGCTCAGGCTAGGCGTTGTGTTCGTCGGCGGCAGCGGCCGGCGGGTCGTCCGGACTCGTCGCCGGTCGCGGCGGTGGCTCCGATGGCGGAGACGTGGCCGGGGGAGGAGGCGCGGGTTGCGCGTGTCGGGCGACCTCGTTCGACGCGTCGTCGGTTCCGGCGACCTGGCGATCGATCAGTTCGACCTCGGCGCGGGCCTGCGCGAGTGCGTGCAACTTCAGGTCGGCCGCCGAAACCGCTTGTTCGAGCTGCGCCTTGGAATCGGCCACCGTGATGCTCGTGACCATCTCGGCGATCGTGGATTCGAGGGCCACGACGTGTTCCTCCACGGTGTCGATCGCAGCCTCGCGGTGTGCTGCCGGGAGAGCCGCCGAGGCGACCAGTCGTTCGTCGATCGCGAGGGCTTCGGCATCGATCGATCGCATCTGGGGAGCCAGTCCCAACTCGACCAGGCGTGGGTTCTCGTGGGCGCCGCGGACGGCCGCTCCGAGTCGGCGGTGCAGCTTGGCTTCACGCGAGTGCGCGCCGGCCCAGCTTGCAGGCGCCGGCGACTTCTCGCCCGGCACGATCTCGTTCTGCTGGGCGAAGTCGCGCTTCGACCGCACGGTCAGCGCAACACCGAAACCGATCACCGCAGCGACCGCCAGCACCAGGAGCGCGGTGATCACCCTGATCCACCCCCGCCCGACGATGAGTACAACACGATGATCACGATCAACAGGATCAGCGCAGCGGTGACGGCGAATGCGATCTTCACCTTGCTGTACGGGCGAGAACCGTGGACCTCGCCGGTGGCGCCGTTGATGTACACCTGGAACGGACGCCCGTCGTAGATGACGGTCAGCAACCAGAGCGGCAACAGCACGTGCTTGTAGGTCATCTCGCGCCAGCTGATGTTCATCCGGTCGATGCGTTGTTGGTTGCCACCGATGTCGCGACGGATGGTGCCCTTGATCTCCTCGTTCATCACCGCGGTCGCCTCGCCGAGGCAGTCCTCGACGTCGCGGTCGTAGGTCCGCGCGAGGTGTCCTGCCGAGTACTCGGCCGAGTAGGGCTTCGCGGTCTGGGTCGGCCACGGTTCGAGCTTGTCGATGCGGTTCTTTTCGAAGCCGGTGTTCGCCAGCACCGGTACGTCGTCGAAGCTGTTCCCGACCGTGCCCCGCGCCGGGTACCACTGCGTGTACACCTCGGTCCGGCGGTTGTCGCCGCTGCCGACGGTGCGGGTACGGGTGACGCCGCGCTGGCCGACGTAGGTGGTGACGGTGTCGGCGTCGTAGGTGAAGTACGCCATGTAGACGCTCTTGAACGAGCCGGTGCGGTTGTACCGCTTGAACTCCGAGGGAGCGAACCAGCGTCCGTTGATCCACGCCTCGATGAGTTCTGCGGCCGCCTTGTCGTCGACCTGGAACGGAAGCACCGCGTCGACCGGAAGTCGCTCGGGTGCGTCGTGGACGTCGTCACGCTGGATCGGGGTGGCGCAGTACGGGCAGTTGTTCGCGGTGAGACTTCCGGAGAAGGTCGTGTGTCCGCCACAGTTCTGACAGACGATCTCCTTCTCCTCGGTGACGACGCCGGGCTGGGTTCTGCCTTCACGCACTCTGCGGAGTGCTGCGCGCAGATCCTGTTCGACCACCTCGCCGTCGCCTTCGACGAGTTCGTGGGTGCTCCCGCAGTGCTGGCACTTCAACTTCTGCGATGCGATGTCGAAGTGGAGTTCGCCGCCGCACGCACGACACGGGTACGTGCGCGAACTCTCGGTGACGTGTTTCATCGTCAGCGAGTGCGAGTCGAGATCGTCGCGGCGTCCGGTGTGGCCCGGAGACCCCGGTGCAGGTGGCGGCGGTGGAGTGTCCGACGGCGGAAGCGGGGGAGGCGGTGGCGGTGGCCCCTCGTCGGATCCGCCGAGCGGCGGTGGGGTGTCGCTCATCGGGTCACTCCGTCGGAGCGTCGGGCGCTGGCGGAGTCGGGGGGACCGGCGGGGGGTTCGGGCTGGTCGGCGGCACGGGCGGGGGAGCAGCGAACAGTGCCTGGAGTTCGGGGACGGACTGGGCCGGAGCCCAGGCAGCCATCCCTTGTGCCCACACGAGGGTCTGCCCGGTGACCTGGCCCCCCTGGATGCCCTGCTGCATCTGGGCCATGTTGTACGGACCACCCGCCTGGCCGCCGTGATCGACGTGGAAGAGCTTCTGGCCGGGAAGTGGTGGCGGGGCACCGCCGGGGTTGGCCGCGACGGCGGGCTGAGCCGCCGGCGCCTGTTGAGCACCACCGGCGCCGGGCATCTGGTTGGCCATCTGACCGGCCATCGCGACGCCCATGCCCATCTGCATCATGTCGCCCATCACCGAGCCGCCCTCGTTCTCGGCGGCGGCGAGCATCGCATCGGCCGCTTGGGCCTGCTGGTACTTGTCGAGGTCGACGTTCTCGACGAAGCCGGACGCCTCGACGCCCTTCGCGACGCCGCGTGTCATCGCCTGGGTCACCTCGTCGGGCAACGAGATGTTCATCGTCATGTCGGGAATCTCGAGGCCGAACTCGTCGTCGACGCGCTCCTGCACGAACTGAGCGAGGCGTCCCGACAGAGACACCTGCTGGCCCTGGAGATCGATCGCACCCAGTCCGGATGCCAGCACCATGTCGGAGAACGCCATCGAGATGATGCGCCGCAACAATTCGGTGATCTCGTCGGCATCGACCGCCGAGTCCGTGCCGATGACCTCCTTGAGGAAGATCTCGACATCGACGATCTTGACGACGCACAGGCCGTTCGCACGGACCTGGACCATCTTGAAATCGGGGTCTCGAACCGTGACCGGCTGGGGAGTTCCCCAGCGGATGTCGGTCACGGGGCGGGTGTTGATGAAGTACACCTCGGACCGGAACGGGCTGTCGAATCCGTGCTTCCACCCCTGGATCGTGGACATGATCGGCAGGTTCTCGGACGTGAGCTCGTAGTGGCCGGGCTCGAACTGGTCGGCCAGTGCGCCCCGATAGACGAAGACCGCCTTCTGGCCCTCACGGACGATCAGCTGGGCGCCGTTCTTGATCTCGTTCTGATAGCGCGGGAAGCGCCACGCGAGCGTGGAACGCGAATCGTCGATCCACTCGATGATGTCGACGAGTTCGCCCTTGAGTTTGTCCATGAGACCCATGGCAGGCCCACCTTTCGTCTTCGTTGAGGTCCAGATCAGACCATAGAACACAGGTCGCCGGCTGATCCGAGATTACGAGCTTCCGACGTCGAGCCGCCTTCGATCCGACGCGGAATGCCGCTCGAACATGTGCCGAGCGACCATCAGGTCGAGGTGTGCCCCGCCGGCGTTCTTGAAGAGCGTGATCTCGTCGTCGGATGACCGCGCGAACGCACCGGACTCGAGACCGCCGAAGTCGACGAGGCGCTCGGGGTCGAGGATCCCGTTGCCGACGGGCCCGCCGATGTCGCCCACGTCGAGCGCGGTGTCGACGCTGTCGACGAAGACCGAGGCGCGGTGGATGCACTCGTCGTCGGCTTCGCGCATGTCCGGCCGGTACCCGCCGATGAGGTCGATGTGCTGACCCGGCCGGAGCCAGTCGCCGGACACAACCGGTTCGGAGGACATGGTGGCCGTGCACACGAGGTCGGCTTCAGCGATTTCGGCGCGAAGATCGCTGACGACGCGAGCCGATGCCGCGGCGGCGAGGGCACGCGCGTTCTCGGGAGTTCGGCTCCAGATCCCCACGTCGGCCCCGGGGAACACCGATCGATAGGCGTCGACCATCGATGCCGCGACGGTGCCGGAGCCGACGATCAGGATGCGGTTCGTGTCGGGCCGAGCCAGACGACTGGCGGCCAGTGCGGAGTCGGCGGCGGTCTTCCACTTCGTGACCATGTGGAAGTCGAGCGTGCAGTCCAGTCGTCCCGTCCGGTCGGAGAACAGCGACACGGAACCGTGCACGGTCGGGAGGTCGACGGTCGAGTTGGACGGGAAGATCGTCGCGGTCTTCACCGCGCAGCCGAGGCCGTCGATCCATGCTGCACGGCTCAGGAGCGAATCATCACCCCGGCGGAGCAAAGTGTCGTCGATCTCCGCGGGTGGCGAACGGTGTCCGTTCTCGATGGCCTCCATCACCCCGGGCCAGGTCAGCAGGGCCTCGACGGACGCCGCCTCGAGGTGCGTGGCGGCCGTCATCCAATTGCGACGCCGCGAGCCCACCGATAGTCGGCTTTGCCGCTCGGCGAGCGGACGATGTCGTCGACGCGAATGATCTCCTTGGGGAGCTTGTATCGAGCGACGTGGCGTTCGGCTTCGGCGATCAGGTCCTCGTCCGACACCTCGTGGTCGGGACGGATGCGCACGATCGCCACGACCTCGTTGCCCCAGCGTTCGCTCGGTCGTCCTGCGACGATGCAGTCGTAGATCGCGTGATGTTCCTTGATCGCCGCCTCGACCTCCTCAGCGAAGATCTTCTCGCCGCCGGAGTTGATCGTCACCGAGTCCCGGCCGTGGAGTTCGACGATTCCCGGTCCGCCGACGTCGTCGACGAGCAGGCGGGCTCGATCGCCCGGCACGGCGTACCGGATGCCATCGACGACCGGGTAGGTGCGCGCCGTCTTGTCCGGGTCGCCCAGGTATCCGAGTGCGAGGCGGCCGGTCTTGGCGAGCCACCCCAGTTCGTCCGACCCAGGGTCGAGAACGGCATCGAGATCGGCGGAGAGCACGACATTGCCCTCGACCATCGGGAACGTTCCCGTCGTCGAATCCCCGCCGGTCGACACCTGAGAGACCTGGCCGCCTGCCTCCGATGACCCGAGTCCGTCGATGATCATCAACGTCGGGAGGTGCGCGAGGAACTCGTCCTTCAGTGGAGCCGACAGCGCCGCTCCACCCGAGAGGACCACGGTCAGCGACGACAGGTCGTACCGCGAGCCTGCCGATCGGGCGCGATCCAGTTCGTCGAGCAGCGGCCGAGCGAACGCATCACCGACGATCAGGAGGAAGTCGATCCGCTCACGTTCGACGATCGTCCAGATGTCGGCCGGGTCGAGTCGGTCGGTCACGTCCTGGACCACGATCGTGCCCCCACCGAGCCAGGTTCGGAAGCTCATCCAGTGTCCGGCACCGTGCATGAACGGTGGCGCGAGGAGAGCCCGCAGCCCGGTGTTCGCGTCGGCGATGAACTCGTCGATCGTCGTCGCCGTCTTGGAGCCGCCGAAGCACTCGCGCATCGCATCGCCGTTGCGCCACATCACACCTTTGGGCATTCCGGTGGTGCCGCCGGTGTAGAGCATGTAGAGGTCATCGGCTGACCAGTCGACGGGCGGACGTTCGGGCGATGCCGCGGCGAGTGCATCCTCGTACCACACGGCTCCGGGGAGCAGGTCGTTGCCCGATTCGTCGGGCACCTGTAGGATCGTGGTGAGGTTCGGGACGCTCGGGAGGACTTCGGCCAACGTGGGGGCGAAGGTGGAATGGATGACCACCGCGCGGGCATCGGAATCGGTGAGGAGGTACTCGAGCTCCTCCGCGACGTAGCGATAGTTCACGTTCAGCGATGCGACGCGGGCTTTGAGCGCCCCGAGCATCGCCTCGAGGTACTCGTTGCCGTTGTGGAGGTAGATCGCCAGATGGTCCTGGCCGGAGACGTGCCCGGCGACCTCGTCACGCTCGGTGTGGCACCCGAGACCCTCGCCGAGGAGGTGGTTCGCAAGGCGGCGTGTCCGGTCCTCGATCTCGGCCCACGTGAATCGACGGTCGCGGAAAACGAGGCATTCGGCATCCGGGCGCGTCCGCCCGATGGCTTCGTGCACCTCGGCGAGGCCGAGTTCGGCGTCGTCCGAGGCGACGTCGGGGCTGTCGGACATCGCCGAGGTCATCTCAGTCGGCGGTCAGACGTAGTAGCGGAAGATGACTTCGGCGACACAGGACGGCTTGTCGGCGCCTTCGATCTGGAACACGAACTCCTGGGTGACCTGCGCGCCGCCCGGCACGTCGTCGACGGCGGTGAGCGTGATGCCGAGTCGCAGCTTGGAACCCACCGGGACCGGCGAGGGGAAGCGGACCTTCCCGGTCCCGTAGTTGACGCCCATCGCGACGCCGGAGACGCCGAAGACCTGTGGCGACAGCATCGGGCCCAGCGAGAGCGTGAGATAGCCGTGCGCGATCGGCCCACCGAACGGGCCCTCCTTGGCGCGCTCGACATCGACGTGGATCCACTGATGATCGCCCGTGGCGTCGGCGAAGGTGTTCACCTGCTCCTGGGTGATCTCGACGTACGGCGAGTATCCGAGGTGCTCTCCGACGAGGGCCTTGAGTCCGTCGATTCCTTCGATCATGCGCATGAGGCTGATGTTGGCAGACTGTCGTGATGAGCGACGAAACAGACGACACATCTGCGGGTCCGGTCGGTGATTTCCGGTCGGGCTTCGTGACGTTCGTCGGTCGTCCCAACGTCGGCAAGTCGTCGCTGGTCAACGCGATCTGCGGACGCAAGATCAGCATCGTCAGCGACAAGCCGCAGACCACCCGTCACCGGATCATGGGGGTGCTGTCGCGTCCCGAAAGCCAACTCGTGTTCGTCGACACGCCGGGTCTGCACAAGGCCGTCACGGCGCTCGGCGAGCGGGTCAACGCGACTGCGCTCGACAGCGTCGACCAGAACTCGGGCGACGTCGACGCGACCGCGCTGGTGCTCGACGCGACACAGCCGTTCGGCAAGGGAGATCGCTGGGTCGCCGACCGGCTCGACATGTCGAAGGCGATCGTGATCGTCAACAAGATCGACCGAGCGCCGCAGGAGAAGGTGCTGGCGATGTTGAGCGCCGCGAGTGAACTCGGCGCACGCGAGTACTTCCCCGTGTCCGCGCGCACGAAGGACGGCCTCGACGGGTTGGTCGACCACCTCGTCGACCAGCTTCCTCCCGGGCCGAGATACTTTCCCGATGACGAGGTGAGCGATCTCCCCGAGGAACGATGGGTCGCCGAACTCGTCCGTGAGCAACTGCTCGCGGCCACGCGTGACGAGCTGCCCTACTCCATCGCCACGCAGGTCGTGGAATGGGAGTGGCCACGCATTCGCGTCGACATCATCGTCGAGCGCGACAGTCAGAAGGGCATGGTGATCGGCAAGGGCGGCAGCGTGCTGAAGCGCGTCGGCGAGGCCGCCCGCAAGCAACTCCCCGACGGTGCCTTCCTCGAGCTGCGGGTGAAGGTCGACAAGGACTGGCAGCGCCGGCCCGATCGAGTCGAGCGGCTCGGCTACTGACGGTCGGTCGGAGCGCTTGCCCCGATCGACGGGGACGTCGGACCGATGCGCGGAGGAGCGAGGATCCTGATGGCCAGCAGGGCGACGTCGTCGAGCAGGTTCTGGCAGGCATGGGTGACGATGCCGTCTGCGATGTGGTCGATGAACGCGTCGGCGGCGTGAGTGGGTGCGGTCGACATGAGATGTTCGAGGGCGTCGTCGCCGAAGGGTTCTCCGGCCGGGTTGCGGGCGTCGGTGGCGCCGTCCGAGTAGAGCATGATGATGCTGTCGGGTGGCAGAGTCAGCGCCTCACTGAGGTACCGGTTTTCCGTCGCGAGACCCACCGGGCTGGCGTTGGCGCCGTTCAGCCGGCGAATGGTTCCATCCGGATCGCGGACGAGCGGGGGCGGATGACCTGCACTGGCTCGCTCGATTCGGCCTGGTCGGGCGGTGTCGACCGTGAGGTAGCTGAGCGTTGCGAACCGGCCCGGGTCGACGTGATCGTGTTGGAGGGAGTTGTCGACCTCGCTGAGGACCTCGTCGAGATCTCGTGAGTGCGTGGCGGCAGCGCGCAGGCTGTACCGGACCAGGGCGGTGAGTCGTGCTGCGGCGGCGCCGTGTCCGCACACGTCGCCCAGTACGACGCCCCATCGGTCATCGTCGATGGCGAACACGTCGTAGAAGTCGCCCAGAACATCGTTGCCATCGGTTGCGGCGCGATACCACCCGGCGATGTCGCAGCCCGTGACCTCGGGGAGTTCGGCCGGAATCAGTTCGGCGCGCAACGCCGCCAAGGACTGTGCTTTTTCCTCCTGGGCGGAACGCGCGATCTGGAGGTCGCGTCGGTGTTCGAACTCGCGCTGCACCTGATCCCGGAAGGTGTGCAGCACGTCGCGGTCGTCGTCGGTCCAGGTCCGGGTTTGCGTGTCGACGACGCAGAAGCTGCCGATCACCTGGCCGTCGAGCACGATCGGAGCACCCGCCCATGCCCGGACGGCCATCGTCTCGATCGACGGGTTGTCCTTGGTGACTGGGTCCGCTGACGCGTCACCGACGACCAGGTCATCTCGCGATCGGATCACGTACTGACAGAACGACTCGTCGACCGAGTTCGATCGGGTGCCGTCGTTCACCCCGTGCGCGGCGGTCCAGTACGACCGGAGGTCATCGACGATCGTCACGAACGCATAGGGAGCACTCAGCAATCGGGCGACGAGCCGGGCGAACTCGTCGAACACCGGTTCATGGGGACCGTCCATCATCCCCAACTGCGCTACGACCGCCAAACGCTCAGGATCGACCACCGGGTCCACCGCACTCACCACGCGCACGATAGCCCGATCCCGACCGCCACGGCTCTGGCGTGGCGGTACGCCTCAGCATCTCGAGTCGGACCTCGTCAGACCGGCTATCCGTCGGTCGACGATTCCGGGACGGACGTCGTTCCGTCGTCGGTGACGACGGGGTCGTCGTCGGGGACGGACTCCACCGGGTCGGGGTCGTCGACCGTCGACGGATCGAACTCGGTGTCGACGCGCATGGTCGAGTAGTCGTCGACCGAGACCGGCTCGTCGGTGAGTTCGCCGTCACCGGTCGGGACCGCCACCGTGTCGGTGCTCCCGTTGAACGTGAACACCGCTTGGCCGACGCCGCCGAGGCCGTACAGGAAGGTGAGCACGATCTGGGCGATCGCCGCGCGCTGGTCACGCGACGCGATGTCGTCGAGCACGTCCTCGTCGAGGTCGATCGTGAGAACTCCGTCCTGGGCGGACGTGTCGATGATCGAGCCTTCTTCGACCAGGTTGGTGAGGAGGTCTCCGGAGGGACCTGGTCCTCGTTCGAGGAGCAGGATCAGGTCGGTGTCGGCGACGGGCGACGGGGCGGCCATCTCCACGGCTCGGAGTTGGTCGCGTGACAGGAAGAACACCTCGACCAGTTGCGTCGCCGGGGCGATCGTCGTGGTCGTGCTCTGTTCCGGCGTGTCGGGGACCGTCGTCGTGGTGGTGGTCGTGGTGGTCGTGGTCGTCGTGGTGGTGTCGGCCAGTCGATTCGGTATCTCGGCGTCGTCGATCGCTTCGAAACTGTCGGCGCCCGTGGGCACCCCGCAGCCGGCGGCCAGGGCAGCGACCGCACACCACGCTGCGGGGTGGGACCAGCGGCTCATGAGTTCCTCCGGGACGGGATCTCGAAGACGAAACGAGCGCCCCCGCCGGGACGGTCCTCGACCCACACTGCGCCGCCCATCGCGCTGCTGTGCTCGGACGCGAGTGCGAGGCCGAGCCCGGTTCCGATGCGATGTCGCGCTGCGCTGCCGCGAGCGAACCGCTCGAAGATGCGGTCGCGTTCGCTCTGCGCGACGCCCGGGCCGCCGTCCTCGACGGCGAATCGCAGCATTCCTCGTCCGGTCGGCACGACCTCCACACGCAGAGCCCCGCCGCCGTGGTGGTTGGCGTTCTCGATCAGGTTGCCGAGCACCCGCTCGAAACGGACCTTGTCGACGTCGATCTCGCGCGGAGTCGCGGGGTCGACATCGACCTCGATGTCGGGGCTCCCGAAACGAGCGGCAACGCGATCGGTGAGGGTGATGATGTCGAGCGTCTCGACCGTGAGATCGGTCGCGCCGGCATCGAGGCGCGAGAGCTCCAGCAGGTCGATGACCATGCTGTCGAACCGACGGACCTGGCTGACCACCACGTCGAGCGCCTGCTGGGTCCTCTCCGGGATGTCCTCGCGCTTCGCGTCGAGCACCTCGACGGCGGCGGTCAGCGCGGTGATCGGGGAGCGCAGCTCATGGCTGACATCGGACGCGAACCGGGCTTCCAGCTCGATCTTCGTCTGCACCGCGTCCGCCATGTCGTTGAACGAGTTTGCCAGACGGTCCAGGTCCGGATCGGATTCGCTCTCGAGTCGGGTGTCGAGACCACCCGACGCGATGTCTTCCGCGGCGTCGGCGACGCGACTGATCGGGCGGAGCAGTCGGCGGCTCGTCGAATATCCGAACAACGTGGCGAGCAGCAACGTGCCGGCGCCGCCGAGGGCGAGCGCGGTCAGCAGGGCGGTGAGGGTGGAACGCTCGTTGTCGGCAGGGAATGCTTCGAGATATCCGGTGTCGTGGCGACGGATGTACGTGCCGACCGTGACGTAGTCGTCTCCGTCGATCGATGTGTACTCGATCGCGGAACCGCCGGCCTCGACGTGTTCGACCAGTTCCGGCGGAAAGTCCGACAGCGGGTGGGTGACGTCGGTCTGCGATCGCGGGTCGACCAACACCGCGAATCCGCCGGGTTCGGTCCGCAGATCGTTGACGAAGTAGTCGCCGACGTTCACCTCGGGGTCGACGAGCGCCGCGTCGAGTTGGTCGGCCACTTCGGAGGCGTTGTCGAACGCCTGCTGTTTCGCCGACGACGACCGCTCGTCGAGAAGATTGTTCCGCGCGAAACCGTAGGTCACCCCGATCAGAACCAGACCTGCGAACAACGCGATGAGAGCGAAGAACAGCGTGACGCGAGTTCGCAGTCGAAGGGAGCGATCGCTGGCCACGGGTCGAGTGTTGCAGACTGACTCGGACGCGCCGACTCATCAACGGATCTGAGAGAGGGGGTTCACCCGCTGCCGGTGAGGCACCAGGGGGAGGGAGGTACCTCACCGGGGCAGCGTGAACGATTCACATAGTGCTCCCGGTCTGTGACGACCCGACGCTCGTATTGTGCGTTTTGTGTAACGAAGGGGAAATCTTCCGCCGGGTCGGTGAGCAGGGCCTTCGTCGGTCGATCTCCAGTAGCCGGTCAGGTTCATCGCTCCGGATCGCATCGAACCGTCGATGTCTGGTCGATTCTTCGACTGCAAACCGCAACAGAGCGGATCGGCCGACCGCGGTGACCTATCATCGGCGCACGTCATGGAAACCCTGTTGTTCATCGAAGACGACGACGCCATTCGACTCGCGCTGTCGCTCGCGCTCGAAGACGAGGGCTATTCGGTGCGTGAGGCGGCGAACGGTTCGGAGGGCTTGGCGTCGTTCGAACGCGAGTCGGTCGATCTGGTGCTGCTCGATCTTCGGCTGCCCGACCTGTCGGGGTTCGAGGTGTGTCGTGCGTTGCGATCCAAGAGCATCGTCCCGATCATCATCATCACCGCGCAGACCGACACCGTCGACATGGTCGCCGGACTCGAGGCGGGAGCTGACGACTACGTCACCAAACCGGTCGAGCCGAAGGAACTGGCGGCGCGGATCCGTTCGCTCCTCCGCCGCGTCCACCTCCATGACCAGATCCAGCCGCGCACGTCGATGTTCGGCGACGTGGAGCTGCGGCGGGAGCAGGGGATCGTGCTCAAGGGCGGTACCGAGATCGATCTCACCAAGACCGAGTTCCGGCTGCTCTGCGAGTTCGCCGACCACGCGGGCTCGGTCCTGTCGCGCGATCAGTTGCTCGAGCGGGTCTGGGGCTACGAGTACCTCGGCGACTCACGCCTCGTCGACGCACACGTGCGCCGGCTTCGGGTCAAGATCGAGGACCACCCCGACGACCCGAAGCTGATCATCACCTCGCGCGGTGTCGGCTA
>NZ_BAOL01000076.1 GCF_000350145.1 Ilumatobacter nonamiensis YM16-303
AAAGCGACTCTGACCAGGCATTACGCCTGGTCAGATCGTGGAGCGGATGACGGTGTGATCTGTCAGGAGATCCCGGACTGATGTGTCGGGTCATGGCGGACACTCGGGTTCGTGTCGATGGCTCGGTTGGTGATTACGGCGGTGGTGTTCGAGAAGCGCCCGGTACGCGAGGTGGCTCGTGACTATGGCGTGTCTCGGTCTTGGGTGTACGAGCTCGTTGCCCGTTATCGGTCTGATGGTGAGACGGCGTTCGAGCCTCGCTCGAGGCGGCCGAGGACGTCACCGACGAAGACGCCCGATGAGGTGATCGATTTGATCGTCGCGACTCGCCGACGTCTGGCGGGTGAGGGGCTCGATGCGGGGATGGGAACGATCCGTTGGCATCTCGCACACCATCACCGTGTGACGGTGTCGGAGTCCACGATTCACCGCACGCTCGTGGCTGGTGGTCTCGTGACGCCGGCCCCACGAAAGCGGCCTCGGAACAGTTACGTCCGGTTCCAGGCCGAACAGCCCAACGAGTGCTGGCAGGCCGACATGACCCACGTCCGCCTCGCCGATGGTGTCGACGTCGAGGTGTTGTCCTGGCTCGATGATCATTCCCGCTATGCCCTCTCGGTGACTGCACACCATCGGGTGACGACACCGGTCGTGGTCGACACGTTCACCGACACCATTGCTGAGCTGGGTGTTCCCGCGTCGACGTTGACCGACAACGGCCTCTACTTCACGACCCGGTTCGCCGGCGGCGGCAGCGGTGGACGCAACGGCTTCGAAGCGCTCTTGGTGCGTCTCTGTGTCGTGCAGAAGAACTCGAGACCCAATCATCCGACCACCTGCGGCAAGGTCGAACGCTTCCAACAGACCATGAAGAAGTGGCTCAGCGCCCAACGCCCACCAGCTGGCATCGCCGAGCTCCAACAACTCCTCGACCGGTTCATCGTCGACTACAACCATCGTCGACCCCACCGATCACTCCCACACCGATCCCCACCTGCTCTCGCGTACGCCGCTCGACCCAAAGCCGCACCCGCCGGACGAGACGACATCCACCACCGGGTGCGCCGCGACATCGTCGACCCGGCCGGCAAAGTCACCCTCCGCCACCACGGCCGCATGTTCAAGATCGGGATCGGCCCCCCTGGGCGCGAACCCCCATCATCATGCTCATCGCCGATCTCGACATCCGCGTCCTCAACGCAGCCACCGGCGAGATCATCCGCACCCTCACCCTCGACACCACACGCACCTACCAGCCCACCGGCAGACCCGTCGGAGCACCCCGAAAACGAACAAACCCGAACCCCTAAACGGGGGTTCGGGAGTCCGGGATGTCTCGCGACATCACATGGAGCGGATGACGGGAATCGAACCCGCGTTCTC
>NZ_BAOL01000075.1 GCF_000350145.1 Ilumatobacter nonamiensis YM16-303
TCAACTGGGGCAAGGTCTCCGGCGTCGGCCGCCCCGGCTGATCCGTTTCGACCGGCGCGGCGCTGCGGCGCGTCTCAACCCCTGAACTACGACACGCTGTAGGTTTCCCCATCGCGTCCAGTGGGCAACGTCTCTTCATCGCCGTCGATTGGAAGGAGACGTACATGTCAACTCGCTCCGAGAACACCCCGTCCACGACCGGGACGAAGACCGCAACCATTTATCGGATGGTGATGCCTGATCACGTCTGTCCCTACGGCATCAAGACGCTCGACCTCCTCGAACGACAGGGATTCGAGGTCGAGGACGTCCACCTCGAGACCGACGAGGAGACAACTGCATTCCGCGAGAAGTGGAACGTCGAGACGACACCGCAGACCTTCGTCGACGGTGAACTGATCGGCACGCTCGACGACGTCCGCGAGTTCGTCGGCAAGAAACGCAAGGACGGCGGCGGAACCAGCTACTGGCCCGTCCTGACGCTCTTCGCCGTCACGATCCTCATGGCAGCAGGCGCTGCATACATCGCAGAGGATCAATGGGTGAGCGTGCGGACGTTCGAGTGGTTCATCGCGTTCTCGATGTGCGGGCTCGGCTACCTCAAGATCCGCGACGTCGAGAGCTTCTCCACGATGTTCCTCAACTACGACCTCCTCGCGAGACGGTGGGTGCCGTACAGCTACGTCTACCCGTGGGCCGAGACCGGTGCCGGACTCCTGATGATCGCCGCGGTGCTCAACTTCGTGTCCGTTCCCGTCGCACTGTTCATCGGCTCCGTCGGCGCTGCTTCCGTCGTCAAGGCGGTCTACATCGACAAGCGCGAACTCAAATGTGCCTGCGTCGGTGGGAGCAGCAACGTCCCGCTCGGTTTCGTGTCCTTCACCGAGAACGTCGCCATGGTCGCCATGGCGATCTGGATGGGCGCGAAACACCTTCTGTAGATCCACAGCTCGTTCCCGTTCCACCCGCAGCAAAGGAGATGCACCATGACCTACGACCCGACCCCATCCGACTCGCCCAGTTTCGATTCCGAATCCGTGACGAAACGCCAACCCGACGTCCCTCCGTCGACGCCAGACCAGGAGTCGGCCGCCGCCGACGCCGCCCCCGTGGCCGACGAGCAGGACCCCGGCGGTGACGAACCAGAGCCCGCCGCGGACGAACACGGAACGCGCGGGAACGGCGTTCAGATGAGCTACGGCCGCTTCGGCGCAATGATCGCAACGTCGACCATCGTGATGTTTGCGCTGATGTATCTCAACACCTACACGTGGGACCACGTTCGATTCAGCGAGACCCGCCTGTACATGGCATTGCTGATGGGCGGCACCATGGCGATCATCATGCTCGGCTTCATGCTGAGCATGTACCGCAAACCGAAATGGAACATCGCGATCTTCGTCGTCGCGATCGCGACGTTCGCCGGATCACTCGCCCTGGTCCGGAGTCAGGTCACGGTGCAGGACGGCTCGTGGATGCGCGCGATGATCCCGCACCACTCCATCGCGATCTTGACCAGCGAACGCGCCGAGATCGACGATGTCCGTGTCTGTGAACTCGCGAAGAGCATCATCGAGGCCCAGCAGCGAGAGATCGCCGAGATGGACTGGCTGATCTCCGACATCTCCGACAACGGCACCGCCGCCACCGCGGCGGAGGCGGACGCCCGCCCCGTCCCTGAGTTCGTCGGCGAAGCAATCCGCACCTGCCCCTGACCGCTCCCGGATCCCGACCGGCGACCCCGCCGTGTTTCGTACTGGACCCGCTCGGGAAGGCCGTGAACCATGACGACGACACGCTCCAGGATCTCCGTCGCCGGCGCAGCTCTGCTGGTTGTGGCGTCGATCCACCTCGGTGGTTGCGCGAGCGACGAGAGCGAGCCCGACGTCAACCGAGACGATGAACCGGCCTTCGACGTTGATGTCGACGACGGCGTCGGCACCGAGACCGACGAGGGTCGCAACGTCGGGTTCGAGGACGACGAGCCCAGCGGCAACGAGACCGACATCAACCAGCCCTGAGCAGGCCGCGCCCGATCCGAGTCCGCCGGTGACCGCACCGCACCGATCTCGAAACGCAACCCCGACGCCGACACGCAGACGGCGGTCAGGTGCGATCGAAATCGGCGGCGCGCAGGTGTGGCGAGGTTCGGAAGGGTCAGGACGCTGCCGCCACCAGCCAGGCCGTGACCGCCACGGCGAAGCCCAGCAGAATCGCCTCGGCGGTGACGACCGAACGCATCCGCTCGTGAAGCGAGGGGTCGTGGGGATCGTTGTCCAGGGCCGGGATCAATCGGAAGTGGTTGTACGCGCCCCCGCACATCGCCAACACCGCCGCAGCGCTCTTCAAGAGCAGGAGTTGGCCCCATTCAGTTCCCGTGAGTTCACCGAACGAATCCAACACCGACACGGCCATCACGAGCCCGGCGACCACCACTGCGCCGAGCGCGATCGATGCAACCTCGGAGAATCGCACGACGAGCTCGAGCGCTCGCGGAGGCGCTCCGCGGCGATGTCGTTGCCAGATGACGACGGCCATCGCAACGAGGCCACCCATCCAAACCGAACCCGCTACGACGTGGACACTGTTGGCGATCGCATGAAGCGGCCGCCAACCCTTGGAAACAGTGTGTCCGTCGAACCAGAACGAGACGACCGCAAACCCACATCCAGCGAACGCAACAGCGGACGCCCGGGTCGGCACCCATCGCTGCCTGACTGCGTCGACGCGATCGGGGTCGTCGCCGGAGGCCTCGATACTGAGATCGGGGTCCCGTGGGAGTTGTCCCTGTGCACGGGCGGGTTCCACCTCGACGGTCAACGTCTGCTGGCGTGCCATGGTGAGGCCCGGATCACGTAACGCCACAGCTTCGTCCCGACGGGCCGGGGCTGAAGTCGTCCGTTCTCGGCGGGTGTCATCGATGTGACGTCGACCGCTACGTCGCTCCGGTTCCGCCCCCAGCGCGCCCCAGAACTGGTCGGCGACATCGGTGTCGTTCGACGTGTTGACCGCCGACGAGAGCGAACGAGCGCGGCGTTCCGATTGAACCGGAGCCAGTGTCGCGGCTAAACCGACGGCGATCGCGACACCTCCGAGTCCGCGCAGAACGGACGCGAAACCCTGTGATGAAGACCAGTAGCTCGACAACGATTCGCCCGCGATCCGCGCGACGCCGGCGTACTGGATGGCCGCGCCGACAGCGACGACGCAACCGACGATCCGCACTGCCTGGATCAGTCGGACGACCTCGAAACGTTCGCCGCGCAGCGTCGTGGCGGCGAATGCGATTCCGCCGATCGCGAGAGCGATTCCTGCGAAGCTCAGGAGTCGTCCGAGAGTCGCTTGCGACTCACCCGGTCGACTCGTGTCGACAGTCAGGAACTCATCCATCGACGCCATCTCGGCCGCGGACATGTTCGACATGTCATCGTCGGCTGCCACCGTCGCAGCTGGCGCGTCCGCTGGGGACTGCGAAACGGGCGTCGAGGAATTCGCTGACGTCGACGCCGCAGCGGCGTCGGTTGCAGGTGCAGTGACGGTGAACGCGAACGCACCCTCGATCGGGTGCTTGTCGGGCGCGCGCACACTCCATCGCACCCCGATCTCGCCACCTGCGAGTGCGGGATCGAACGAGAGCGTGAACACCTTGCCGCCAGGCCCGACCGAAACCGACGTCGGCTCACGGACCTGCCCGGTGGCATCGAGCACGACGAATCCGTCGCCGGCTTCCTCGGACTCGCCGGTGAAGACCAGCGAGATCAACTCAACCGGTTCGTCAATGACGTCCCCGTCCGAGGGAGTCGAGCCGGAGAAGTCGGTGTGAGCGCTGACTGTTCCCCCGCTCACGGAAAGACCGGCCATCGTGGCGATTGCGATGACGAGCAAAGCGGCTGCGTGACGCCGGACGCGCTCGACTGCGGTTTCGAGATGAAGACGCATGGAGCACATGCTACACCGTGTCGGAGTGAGGACCCGTCGGGTCGATCATCGGAGAAACGGCGTATGCACACTCGCGTCGATGTTCGTCGACCCGCGGACGACGAGAGGCATGCCCGGCGTAAACTACGACGTCATGTCGTTCGTCTCCGTTCCCAGTGTCCGCCGCCTGGTCACCACCGTCGCAGTCGGGGCGTTCGCAGTCGGCTGCGCAGGATCGGACGAAGCAACGTCGTCGTCGCCGGGAAGCTCCCCGGCCACGTCGAGCGCGTCGTCGAGACTCCTTCCGCCCGACGAGTTCGATGCGTTCCTGGCGGACAACCCCGACGTCCCCCTCATCAATGTTCACATCCCCTATGAGCGACACATCGACGGGACCGAGGAATTCATCCCCTTCGACACCATCACCGAGTCGGCCGACCTCCCAACGGACAAGTCGGCACCCGTGGCCATCTACTGCCGCTCCGGGAGCATGTCCGCGGAGGCCGCAGCCGATCTCACCGATGCCGGATACACGAACGTGATCGATCTCGAGGGCGGGATGAACGCCTGGTCGTCGACCGGCCACGACCTCGTTGACGACGCCACCGCTGTCGAGAACTGATCGATCCGAGGGCCAGCGCCGAATCCGGTTCCTGACCGTCGGCACTACTGATCGAATCCTTGTCGCTCCTGCTCGGCGCGGATGAAGGCGATGATCTCGTCGACCTCGTCGTCACTCAGACCGGGGATGGGCGCC
Source organism: Ilumatobacter nonamiensis YM16-303 (assembly GCF_000350145.1). Taxonomy (GTDB): domain Bacteria; phylum Actinomycetota; class Acidimicrobiia; order Acidimicrobiales; family Ilumatobacteraceae; genus Ilumatobacter_A; species Ilumatobacter_A nonamiensis. Next base: position 4,676 of record NZ_BAOL01000075.1, read on the forward strand.
ATGTCGCCGAATGTCCAGTGGTGCTGCTGGGCGCCGTTCGCAATCGCGGAGCGGAACGCGTCGTCACCATGATGGTTGGGCTCGTAGACGATCGAGAGGTGTGACGGACCCTTGTCGGTCCCGCCCAGGTCAGCTCCGTGGCACGAGGCGCAGTTCGCCTGATACAGCTCCGCACCTGCACCCGAACTCGCCGGATCAGTGGCGGTATCACCTCCGGACCCTCCCCCACAGGACGCCGCGAACACGGCGACCAACACCGTCGCCGCTGCCGCGATGGTCCCGTGGCGTCTCCAGATCGGCGGTTCGACGGACTCTGGCTGATTCATACCTTCGACAACTTACGACACGTTGTAGAGCAGGGCACCATCTGCGCAACGGTCCCGCGCCGCCCGGCAGCCGCGCGACCTCTCACGGGGCGACGTCGTAGCCCGCGTCGTGCTGAGCAGCCGCGATCGCGTCGGGCTGCCCACCGTCAGCCAACATCGGCTCGGTCAGGTGCGACGGGATCTGATGTCGATGAGCGCCCGCTGGAATTCGTCGTCATCGATCTCACCGTGGCCGTAGCGGCGGGCCACAGTGTCGGCCGCAGTCGGGTCAGAGCCCCGACTTGGGCGGATCAGGCTCCACGCAATCCAGAGCAGGAAGATGGAGAACGCGATCATGGAGATCACCATCCAGACCGAGCTACCGCCCATATGCCCGGCACCCATCTCGTCGCCATGTTGCAACAGGCCCTGACCAACGAAGCTCATCGGGATCATCCTCGTCCAGTCGTCCAGGACCCGTCGCGCCACAACACCGATGGGTTGTCGTCGTGTCGGCTGAGAAGGGTCATGGCTCGCTCCGTCGGGCTCGTTGAGTGTGCGGGGACGACGCAATGAGTCACTTGCGTGGTCGGTCGATGCTTCACCCTCTAAACTACGACACGTTGTAGAGCTTCACACGTCAGAACCGCAACATCTTGGAGGTGATGAGGTGATCGACGCCCCCCTCGCGTTGGCGTTCACTGCAGGCATGATCGCGAGCATCAATCCGTGCGGATTCGCGTTGCTCCCTGCCTACGTCGGAGCATTCGTGGCCGGCGATGACACCACGGTCCGCGCCGACCGTCGAATCCTTCGCGCCGTCGGTGTTTCGGTGGCGGTCTCGGCGGGCTTCGCGGTGATGTTCATCGCGGTGGGGATCGTCTTCAGCTCGGTCTCGGTGGCGCTCCGTCGACAGATGCCGTGGGTGACGATCGCGATCGGGGTGATCATGCTGGCGATGGGCGTCGCATCGATCGTGGGGTGGAAGCCGAGGCTGCCGTTCCAGAATCGGGCGTCGCTTGGACGTCGCGATGCGGTCGGAATGGCGACGTTCGGCTTCGTGTACGCCCTGGTGTCACTGTCGTGCACGCTCGGACCGTTCCTGTCCGTTTCGGCCTTCGCGATGCAGCGCTCGTTCCTCGGCGGCATCGTCACGTACGTCGTGTATGCCGCAGGAATGGGCACCATCATCCTGGCTCTGAGCGTGTCGGCCGCCCTCGCTCACGAGTCGCTCGTCGGCACCCTGGGCGGTGCAGCAAGATACGCGCCGCGCCTCGCGGGAGTGCTGCTCGTGCTGTCGGGCGGCTATGCGGTCTGGTACGGGCGGTACGAACTCGCCGTGTATGGAGGAAACCTGTCGGGAGACTCGGTCGTCGAGGTCGGCACCAACTTGCAGACCCGCTTCGTCCAGCTCACCCAGGCAGCGGGATCCACCCGGATCGCGCTCGCAGTACTTGCCATCACGGTGGTCACATACCTGGCGCTCCGGCTGGGACAAGACCGCAGCGGTAAGCTTGGCCGCTCGTCGGGGAACGGGCAGCTCCGTCCGTTGAGAACGACCGACGAATCAGCAGACACATCGACCGCGTCCGACCGGACGCCATCACGAGAAACGTCAACGACATCATGACCCGACGAGCCGACGGTGAACTCGAGAACGACGTGCTGCAAGCGCTGTGGCGCCTCGATCGCCCAGCCTCGCCGGGCGACGTCATCGAGGAGATGCAGACCGATCTCGCATACACGAGCATCGCCACCATCCTCACTCGTCTCTGCGACAAGGGCCTCGCCAGCCGATCACGCGCCGGACGCGCCTACGTCTATTCCGCAGCGAGCAGCGAAGCCGACCTCACGGTGCAACGCATCAGTTCGGTGCTCGACGCAGTATCAGATCGACAGTCTGCCCTCGCGGGCTTCGCGAAGTCGCTCGACGCTGCCGAAGCCGCCCAGCTCGCCGAGTTCCTGAGGGACTCGGAATGATCAATTTCGTCGCGCTTCCGCTCGTCGTCACGTTCGCCATCGCAGCGGTGGGCAGCAGAATCCTCGAACGGCTCCGCCCGTCGACCGCCGCTCGATCGAGCACGATCTTGCTCACCGCGGTGTCGGTCGCAACGGTGCCGACGCTGTGGTTGATCGGACTGAGCGGGCTCGCCCATCTCGGACTCCAGAATCCGGTCGTCGAGTGGTGTCGCCACCTCTTGCCGACCTACCGGCCGGTCGGCGCGGTGGTTGGTCTGGCATCGCTCGCCGTGGCCGTCATCGGCACGGTGCGTGCGGTTCGGGTGCTCCGGCTTCACCGACGGGTCAGGTGCGCCGACACTTCCCCGCTGGAGATCGTGGACACCGACGAGGTCTATGCGTACACGCTTCCAGGACCGGCCGCGACCATTGCCGTGTCGACGGGTCTCCGCGCAGCGCTCGACGCCGACGAACTGGACATCGTGATGGCGCACGAGCAGGTTCACGCTCGGCATCGTCATGACCGATACAAGCTCCTCGGTCTCCTCGCGAGCGCGCTCGTTCCGCCCACGAGGCGGATGGCCGCACGGCTGGACTACCACCTCGAGCGCTGGGCAGACGAAGAAGCGCTTGAGAACACCGGCGCCGAACGCCGGCTCGCCGCGCGCACGATTGCCAAGGTCGCACTGGCGGGCTCTGGACCAACACTTGCGCTCGGTATCGCCGGCCACGGTGTGGCGGCGCGCGCCTCGGCACTGCTCGCCCCGGCCGAACAGCCCACGGGGACAGCTCGGATCCAAAGTCTGCTCACGATCGCCGTGACCGTGGCGCTGGCCGGTTACCAGCTGCACCACAGCGCGATGTTCGCAGGCGACTTGCTGCACTAACCGGTCGGCACGCGCATCGAGGTCACGGCGGGGTGTGATCAGCCGAGGGCGTCGACCCGACCAGATCCGGATCGACATCTTGCGATCGGCGATCTCCGGTTTCGGATGGTTTGGACCTGCGCCGACGAATCGCGGCGATCACAGCGATGACGAGGGATCCGGCGACGGCCGCTGCGGCGACCCATTGGTTCAGGCGGAGGCCACCGAACGTGTGAGCGGCGTCGATGCGGATCCCTTCGATCCAGAATCGTCCGAGGAAGTATCCGACCACGTAGACACCGAAGAGTCGACCAGGCCTCATCGGGCGGTAGCGGTCGATGGCGAGGAGGACGAGACACAGCCCGATGTTCCACAACGATTCGTAGAGGAATGTCGGATAGAACAGAGTGCCCGCTTCGAAGCCGTGTGGGATCTTGTCGTTCGAGATCTCCAACCCCCACGGCAGCGTGGTCGGTCGGCCGAAGAGCTCCTGGTTCCACCAGTTCCCCAGCCGCCCGATCGCCTGGGCCAACGGGATCCCCGGCGCCGCGGCGGTGAGCACCGCGGGCAACCACAGCCCGCGCCGTCGAACGGCGAGGATTCCCGCCAGCGTCCCAACGAGAAGACCGCCCGGGATTCCCAGTCCGCCTCTCCAGATCATCGGGATCCGTGCATAGTCGTCGGCGAAGAGTTCCCATGCGGTTGCGACGTGGTAGAGCCGGGCGCCGATCACGCCGCCGAGGACCGACCACAGCGCAACGCTCTGCATGTCCTCGGACGTTCCCGCCCCCGCTCGTTCGAGCCGACGCGATGCCAGAGCTGTCCCGGCGATCACTCCGATCGCGATCATCAACCCGTACGCGGAGACGCCCAGCGGGCCGATCGACAGACGTCCGACCGAAGGACTGGGAATACTCGCAAGGAGTGCGCTCATCGTGCGAACGTTACTCCTACACGTTGTCGTAATCAGGTGTCGGCCGTCACCCTCACGCGACATGAAATCGTCATCTGGCACACTATGGTACGACGTCGTGTCGTACATCCCGGTCAGGACTCCAGCGCGTCGAACCGTCGCTCGACGGCTCGCGACGGCCGTCGGAGCCGCAATCGTGATCTCACCGTCCACGGGAGGAGTCACCGTTCGCGCCGAACACGGGACCGAAGCGGCCAAGCAGGCTGCCCGCGACATCCAGGCGGCTCGCGATCGAGCGAACGAGGCGTCGCAGGCGATGTTCGATGCCGAGTCCGAGATCGACTCGCTCAGCATCGAGATCGAGGCCTCCGAGAAGCGACTGGCGGAACTCGAGGCGGAGGCCGCGTCGATGCAGGTCGGGCTCGAGGAGCAAGCCGTCCGGAGCTACATGAAAGCCGGAGGAATCGACTTCTCGCTCCTCATCGATCTCGAGGACGTCAACGACTCCCTCTCTGCATCGGTGATGGCGGCGGTGTCACGCGAGACCGCGAACGTCGATCTCGACGAATACGAGGCAGTGATGCACGAAATCGACGACGTACGAAGCGATCTCGAGAACGATCTCGCCGACTCCGAGCAAGCCAAGGACAACTTCGCCGATCTCAAGGAGACCGCCGAAGCCGAGATCGAGAACCTCGCCGAGATCGAAGCCCAACGACTCATCGACGAGGAGGTCGAACACGAACTCGAACGCGAACGCCAACGTCGACAACGCGAGGCCGAAGCCAAAGCCGCGGCTGAAGCCCTCGCGGCGCAGCAGGCAGCCGAGGCCGAGCGGGCGGCCGCAGCAGCAGCGACTCCCGCACCGTCGTCGGGCGGCGGGAATGCATCGTCATCCAACGGCGGCTCCACACAACCTGCGTCGTCAGGTGGCGGCGCCTCAGCTGCCCCGCAGACTCCATCCCAATCGAGTGCAGCACCCAGTCCCGCGCCGGCCCCCACGCCGGCACCGCCGTCCAACGCCGGGTCCGGCATCGTCTGCCCGGTCAACGGCCCACGGTCGTTCGCCGACACATGGGGTGCCGCCCGCTCGGGCGGGCGGCGACACGAAGGAGTCGACATGATGTCGCCGCGCGGGACCCCACTCGTCGCCGTCGAATCCGGGTCCGCCAACTTCAGTTCCAACCGACTCGGCGGCAACGCGATCTGGCTCACCGGATCCAGTGGCACGAAGTACTACTACGCACACCTCAGCGGATACGCGGGATCGAGTCGGTCAGTGTCGAAGGGCGAGGTCATCGGCTACGTCGGCGCCACCGGCAACACCAGCGCCAACCACCTCCACTTCGAGGTCCACCCCGGCGGCGGCCAAGCCGTCAACCCGTACCCCTACGTCCGAGCGGTCTGCTGATGAATCCAACGTCCCCCACCTCCCCCACCACGCACCGGTTCACCAAGCGTGCGTCCCGTCGGAACGTCGCTCTGCTCGCGCTCGCGTCCGTATCGATCTCGGCATGTGCGATGGCCACCGAGGCACAGGTGCCGTCCGACGATGGCCCGACCGTGCCGATTCCTGCGGCTTCGCCGACGGCCTCGACCCCGCCCACCTCGACCACCGCCGCCCCGACCACGACTGCGATTCCCACCACCACCGCAGCACCGACCACCACCGCGGCGCCCACCACGACCACGACGTCCACGACCACCACCACAACAACAACCACGACCACGACCACGACGACTCCGCCGCTCGACGTGTTCGACCCCGACTGCGTCGTGCGCTCCGACGAGGCGGCCTCGATGGAACGTCTCGCCGGAGAACTCGATGCGGATCTCGACCCGGTCGGGCTCTGGGCCGAGAACGGCTTCGTCGATGCCTCCGCCGCCGGCGGCCTCGTCGACACCTGCGTCGGCAACGGCGTCAACGACATCGACGGCGCACCGAATCCCGCGCTGGACGGCCCGGCGATGACGGCGGCCCTTGCTGCGAACGTCGAGCAACAACAGACCAAGCTCAACGAGTTGTTCGCCGATCTCGGAACGGGCGACCTCATCGTCGACGGAGTCTCCGGGCCACGAACCGGCCAAGCCCTGTGCGCCGCACGACTCGCACTCGATCTCGACACCACGATCGCCGACATGGCACCAGGGACCGACGAACAGGTCGCCCTGTTCGGCGCTGCAACGTTGCCGACACCGAAGTCGACGGCGACCGAGTCGGAGCGCTGGGTGCTCATCGACCGCACGTGTCAGATGATGTTCATCGGTTCCGGAGACGACACGACCATTATGTTTCCCACCTCCACCGGGTCCGAGGGTTTCGAGACCCGGGAGCAAGACCGTGCACCGGTCTTTCGTTTCAACCCCGCTCTGGACAACGGTGGCTGGCACAACAGCAGCGAGTACCCGGTCGGCGTCGACAACCCGCTCAACGGCAACCTCTACAAACCCATGTTCTTCGACTCCGGCCAAGCCATCCACGGCGCGAACAACGTGCCACCGACCCCAGCCAGCAAGGGCTGTGCCAGGCTCCGGGTCGGCGACCAGGAAATACTGATCGCGTGGCTGGGTCTCGACGATGTCGAAGGGGAACTCTGGCGTCAAGAAGAGATGAACGTGACGGTCAACGTGCAGGGATCGTTCGTCCCCCGCCCGACCCCCGGCACCGAGTAGATGCACCCACAGCGACCCGACGGACCGGCATGGGTGACGAACGTCGGTCGCGGAGGAGGGACTGACGCGCGGCACGGAGGGTGGGCATGGCGAGTCGGATCGACGGATCAGGCTCGATGGATCACCTGGTCCTCACTGCTCGGGCTCCTCGCCGCGGCATCGCTCGCGATGATCGGCGGCCCGCCGTTCGACATACCAATGCCGACGTATCGAGTCGGACTCGTGACCCCGACCTGTGGACTGACCAGAGGTTCAACCGCGATCACACGGGGTGACTTCACCTTGGGATGGCGGTACAACCCGGCGAGCTTCCTCGTGATGTTGTTCGGCCTGGTCGGGATCGCGCGCACCGTGGTGGGCCTCAGCGCGCATCGATGGATCTTCGTCGACCACCCACGAGCCCGCTAGGCATGGGCCCCGATCGCCCTCCTCGTCGTTGCGCTGTGGGCACATCAACAAGCGAACGCCACCTTCATCATCAACTCGCGTCTCTAGACCCACCAAATCTCCCGTCGACGACAGGATCGCTGATCTTCTTGGCGCGCATCCTCAGCACGAAGGTTCGCAGGAGAGCGGAGCACGAGAATCACCGAAACTCGGTCGAAACTCCCAGCAACGCGTCGGGACTTTCTACGACATCTCGTAGTATCACGCACGTGGATGACACCAACCCTGGCGCGCGACAGCACCACAACCACGACCCTGAGGCCGAGCCTCTGCTGTCGAGACGCCAGCTCATGTTCGCTGGCGTCGCGGTCACCGCCACCCTCGGCGTGTGGGCACGGGCACAGGCTGAATCGTCCACAACCGCACAACCAGACACCACGACAACAACAACCTCTTCGACAATCGCCGACCCTGTCGCTCCGAGACCGACCGTCACTACGACCACTGCCCCACCGCCGACCAGCGCGCCGTTCGAGGCGCTCGACCATGATCTGCGCGAGGGCATGGTGGAGAGCAAGGTCGAAGCGCTGCAGGAGCTCCTCGCGAGCAAGCAGTTCGACCCGGGCCCGGTCGACGGCTATTTCGGCGGCGCAACCAAGCGCGCCGTCTGGGCATTCGAGAAACTGGTGCTCGGCACCCCCCGCGAGGAAATGCAGGGCGTCGTCACACCCGCAATCTGGGAGGAGATGAACTCCGATTTCCGGGTCGCCCCGCGCCGCTCGCCCGGCGGGAACCACATGGAGGTGTACCTCCCCGAACAGGTCTCGGTGCTGTTCTTCGGAGGCGAGGCGCGCGTCATCAGCCACGTGTCCTCGGGTGAAGGCATCACGTGGTGTGACGAGGTCGAGATCGACCTCGACGACGGCACCACGGAGCTCAAGGGAATCTGCGGAAAGGCTGTCACGCCCGGCGGGGTGTACCACTTCGAACGCAAGGTCGAAGGGTGGCGCAACGCCAAACTCGGACGGCTCTACAAGCCCGTGTACTTCAACTACGGGATCGCGATCCACGGAGCCGGGAGCGTGCCCGACTACCCCGCCTCACGGGGTTGCGTCCGACACCCGATGCACATCGCCGAATACATCCAGGACTTGATCACGATCGGCGATGCCATCTACGTGTTCGACGGCGTCGAGGAACCCGAGACCTACGGTGCCCAGCCGATGATCTTCGATTGGCCCGACCCCGACTGGGTGCCGCCGACGACGACGACCACAACGACCACGATTCCCGACGCGCCGACGACCACGGCGCCAGCCGCCACGACACCGACCACGACATCAGCATCGACGACAACGCCCTCAACGGCCGTTCCTCCCGCGACGAATGCGTGACGTGTGTCATGCACGCGTGACTGCTTCCCAGACGAGCCAAGTTCTACAGTGCGTCGTACTCGCAATCAGCGACGACCCACTTCACAGAAAACTGAGACCATTGTGCGTTTCTCCCCCCGGCCCATCTTCCTCGCACTCGGCGTCGCCGCCGTCGTCCTCTCCGCGTGCTCGAGCGGAAGCGACTCCGCCGCGACCGACACACTCCCGCCGCTTGAATCCGCCGTCGGCGAACAAGCCGCTGGCGAGTTCAACGACGCCGACGTCCTGTTCGCCCAGAGCATGATCCCTCACCATCGCGAAGCGATCGCCATGGCCGACATGGCGCTCGCTCCCGAGGCCGGAGCCAGTGCCGAGATCCAAGCACTCGCCACCCAGATCCAAGGTGCTCAGGACCCCGAAATCGAGCAGATGACGAATCTGCTCACATCGTGGGGCCAGCCACTCGACATGCCAGGCATGGAAGGAATGGACGGCGACGACATGGAAGGCATGGACGACATGGAGGGCATGGAAGGCATGATGACGGCTGAGGAAATGGCGGCCCTCGCGGCGCTGACCGGACCCGAGTTCGACACCGCCTGGGCGTCGGCGATGATCGTCCACCACGAGGGAGCGGTGTCGATGGCGCAAACGGTGAAGGCCTCGGGGTCGAACCCGGACATCCTTGCCCTAGCGGACGCCATCATCGCCGGCCAGCAAGCCGAAATCGA